>CAZRDM010000039.1:3806-7066 GCA_964598845.1 uncultured Candidatus Bathyarchaeia archaeon | reverse complement strand
GGCCTCTGCTGGCACCTTCAGCTTTTCGATGACTGGCAGTGGGGGAACCGTCTACTCTGTCACCATCCTCGTGATGAACGATTTCGCAAACCTCTATCTCGCGGTCAGAATCAACGATGACGAGTTGGGTGCAGGAAGCTCAGACGCGGCAGTATTCCAATTCGACAATGATCATGGCGGTGAGTCGGCTCTCGAAGTGGGAGACGACCGGCTGAGGTGCAGCTCGAGTGCGCCCGGTGAAGATAGGTTCTGGGATGGAAGCTCCTTTCTCAGCGACAGTAGTGATGGCGCGCAGGAGAACATAGCTTGCGGCGCCTCGCACGTGGGCGCCAACAACGAGTTTGAGATGAGCCACCCGATATGCGTCGGCGGCAACGGCGACTTCGCGAATGGACGTGTCCATGACATCTGCCTGACTCTTGGAGGTCCTCCAGTTGGATTTCTGTTCCAATATCGAGACGGCCAGGGCGCCGGCGGCTCAAACGAATTTGGGACTTCACCTCCCCTGGCCAATCCGGCTGACACAACAGTAGCGAATCCCGGAGTCTTCCATGAAATCAAGGCGGTGCAACCTGACTTTTCCATCTCATCATCAACAGGAGCAATTTCCGTCACTCAAGGATCCAGCATGGGGGCAATGATTACGGTTCTCTCATTACAGAGCTTCAGCTCAGCTGTCGCATTGACGGTTTCTTGGGTCGGCGTCGCCCCGTCTGATGTAACATTGATTCTCCCATCGCCTATAACGCCACCAGCCGGAAGCACTGCTTCTTCGCCGCTTACAGTGAACGCAGGGATGACTGCTTCCACGGGGGTCTTCATGCTCAGAGTCCTTGGAACAAGCGGGGCACTTAGTCACTTCGTAGAAATAACCGTCCAGATCGCTGCTGCGGCGACGACAACAACTACAAGCCCGACAGGCATCGCTACGACGACTGGACCGACACCGGACTTCTCGGTAGCATCATTGACACCATTGCTCTCCGTCACCCAAGGAGGGACTGGCTCAGCAACAATCACCGTGACTTCTATCAATGGATTCAGTTCAGCCGTAACTTTGACGACATCTTGGCTTGGCGCTGCGCCTTCGGATGTAAATTTGGCGCTTCCCTCACCCGTCACTCCGGTCCTAGGAGGAACCGCCAGCTCACCACTGATGGTTGGCGCAGGACCTAGCGCCACGATCGGAACTTTCACACTACGAGTGATAGGAGTCAGCGGATCGCTGAGTCACAGCATAGACATAACAGTTCAAATCTCGGCCGCTGGCACGACCACAACAGCCACAACAACGAGCCCAGCGGGCGCTCCGCGCTGCCTCATCGCAACCGCGGCATTCGGTTCGGAACTCTCGCCTGAGGTTCAATTTCTAAGAAGCTTTCGCGACAACTCGATACTAAAGACGTATGCAGGTTCGAACTTTATGGTTGCATTCAATGCTTGGTATTACTCATTCAGCCCCAATGTTGCACAGTTCATAGCTGAACATTCAATGGCAAGAACAGGGATGAAACTGTTGCTCTATCCTCTCATCGGAATTCTAAGCGCGGGAGCAGTCACATTCAACCTGTTCTCGGCTAATCCAGAAGTAGCCGCGCTTACAACCGGCCTTCTGGTTAGCTCACTGATCGGCGCAACATATGTCGGGTTACCGTTGACGATAATGCTCGCAGGCACAACTAGAGGAAGACGGATTGCGAAGCGACTTGAAAGGCCCGTTACACTCTTGCTCTTCTCCGCCACGGTTCTAGTGTTCGTAGCTGAGTTCAGCGGCTCTGCCTTTCTGATGATCCTTGCGACGACCACGGTCGTTACGTCGACTTTGGCTTACTCGGCCCTAGCGACATCACGGACGATCCTCCACTTAGTCAAACCATTGTAATGCGATATCTCACCAGTTCCTGTTCTGAAGCTTCTCCGCGTAACGTCTGTCAGGTTCGGCAGACTTTAACACAGCCAAGTTCCAATGAAAAATCGAAGGGCTAATTGACGGCCCAAAGACATAATTACTCGCTGGGTTCAACGCTAGCGAAATCTTTCATTTAAGAGTGGTACTGCCTCTTGAATCGGACCATCGCTGCGTTCGCTATACTGCTTGGATTGACGGCCATCATGATTGGACTTTACCTGAATGAATTCAAGTCCCTTTCAGAGATTCTCCACGGTTACGTGATGCTATCTCCTTGAAGGTTGGGCAATGTCAGAGAAAGAAGAAGATCTCAGAAGATTCAAATTCAAGTGGACACTTCCCCGAACGATCGTTCAACTCTTCTCATTATTAGGCGTCAATGCTATCGTCTTCACTCAAGTCTACCCTTACTTGAATCTGAAACCGATCTCGTTTGGTCTGCCTATTCTAGCTAGTCTCAACTCACGTTTCACTGCTGTCTACAGCTCTCTTGACCTCCTTCAAGTGGAGCTGTCGCAACCTCAGTTTCCTTGGATAGTCTTGGGGACCATTTTTCTGGTCGGTGCTGTGGTTGGTCGGGCCTTCTGCGGTTGGGTCTGTCCTATCGGATTCATACAAGATATGATTACTACTCTAAAGGGACGATTGGACTTCGTTTCTCCTAGAACACAAAAGACCGCGAGGAAGTTCAAGTACTTGCTACTATTCGCTACGCTGTTGACAAGCGGAACACTTGGATTGGCGCTCTACCTAGGAGTTGGGTCTCAGTATGAAGACGCCTTGGGTGTATTTGCTTCCGGCCCTTTCATGGCAATCTCCCCAGACGGGACGCTTTTCGGAACAGTACCAACCTTGGTCTCGATGGCTCGAGAAAACTTCTCATCGTTCCTAGCAAGGCCGCCCACCATTCAGGAGTTCCTTGCCCAACTGAATAAAATCCCCGCACTACTTGCGGTTCGGATACTCATTCTTGTTGGGCTCTTCGCGGCAGCCTGGAAGATTCCACGATTTTGGTGTCGCTATGCGTGTCCGACGGGAGCCCTGATGGCTGTCTTTCAAAAGTGCAGTCTAACTGGTATGAAACGCGATCCGGTGAAGTGCATGAAGTGTCCTCACTGTGAGGTAAAATGCCCCATGCAGATTAGCATCCTCGACCTACCGTGGGAGAAGTTTAACGACCCGGAGTGCATCCTGTGCATGGAATGTGTTGATGCGTGTCCTCATGGTTCATTGAGTCCCAGGTTCCCATGAGCTCTTACTTCACATATGTCGAGGGCTCTTGTTAAACTCAGCTCTGCAGTTCCACATGTAGCAGGTCTTATCCGCGTAATCATAGCTGCCTTCTCATATA
>CAZRDM010000039.1:0-3706 GCA_964598845.1 uncultured Candidatus Bathyarchaeia archaeon | reverse complement strand
AGCAGCTCATAACGGTTTGAAGACACTCCTGATCGAAAAGGAACGAATTCCAAGAAACAAACTCTGTGGCGGCGGCGTAACCCCGAAGGTCCTAAAGCTATTCGACTTCAAGCTCCCAGACGAACTAGTTGAATGTGCGCCTCGGTCCGCAAGGATCCATGGGGGCGAGAACTGCTATCGTTTTCAAACTGATCGGACGATTGTATACATGACGTCGCGTTCACGGTTTGATGCCTTCTTGACAGAAAGGGCCATCGATGCGGGTGCGGAGCTTAAAGACGGTAGCCCCGTTTACCGGATTGAAAGAACGAATGCGTGCGTGGAAGCAAAAACCCACAGCGGCTCCTTCCGGTCTAAGATGCTGATAGGCGCAGACGGCATGGGAGGTCCCACAGCGAGCAACGGTCAACTACATGACCACTGGATGCCTGACGAAGTAGTGTACGCCATGGAGAGTGAAGCGTATGTCGGCGAGGGAGCTGTCGAGGACTTTGTCGGCGAGGAGGGTTTCTTCGACATTTACTTCGGTGTTTCTCCAGCTGGTTATGGTTGGGTCTTCCCAAAAGACAACCACTTGACTGTGGGCGTGGGGTGCCGATTGAGCAGGCTTCGTGATGCAAGAGCAGTCTTTGATGGATTTGTGAAGAAGATTCCTCAGCTTGAGGGATATGAAATCCCGAGACCCATGGCTCACCTAATTCCGCTAGGAGGCGCAACCAAAGTTCCATTACTAACCGATAGAATACTGCTCGCAGGAGATTGTGCAGGATTCGCGGAGCCTCTACTAGGCGAGGGTATCTATTTCTCAATCTTGGGGGCACAGATAAGTGCGGAAGTTGCCGCCGAAGCCTGTCGGTCCGAACGATTTGACGCAGAATTCCTCCGTACCTATCAGTGCCGATGTCGCAGTGAGTTTGGTTTGGATTTTGAGGTAGCCTTTCGAGCAGCTGGGCTGACCTATCTTGGACAATATGATATGAAGAGAGTGGCGCAATTCTTCTTTGGTGAGAAGAAGGTGCAGGAGTGTATTGTCGGACTCATGGATGGGTCGCTCCGTTACCGAGACGCTCGAACCAAGTTGGCATGGCCATATTTCAAATACCGATTGTCCAAGCTTGGTATGCCGGTCTACTCGTGGTCGGCCCATACGCTGAAAGCTCTCGTGCGCTTATTCTAGCGCGAATCGACATGACACAGGAATTCAAGAGCGCTGAGTTCTACAGCCGCCAAACTGTCCTTCCCGAGCTAGGGCCCAATGGGCAGCAAAAGCTCAGAGCCTCAGTGGTCACAGTGATCGGATTGGGCGGACTGGGAAGCGTCTCGACTATATTTCTCTCCTTGGCTGGAGTTGGATCGCTGAAGCTAGTGGACCAAGACACGGTTGAGATGAAGAACCTGCACAGGCAGCCATTATATTCGCTAACAGACCTTCGCCATCCCAAGGTTGACGTGGCAACCCGGCGACTCAGCGAATTGAACCCTGAAACTAAGGTAGAACCCATCGCTGAGAATCTGGAATCACGTAACATTGCTTCTATTATCAGTGACACAGACTGTGTTGTTGATGGATTGGACAACATGGAGACGCGGTACTTGATCAACCGCTACTGCGTAGAGAAGAGGATCCCGTACGTTTTCGGGGGAGCCATCGGGATGGAAGGAAATGTCGCGGTCTTCAAGAGTCCGGAGACCGCATGCTTGGAGTGTGTAATGCCCGGACTCAAGGACGCCGACTTGCCCACGTGCGAGACGCGTGGGATTTTGGGCGCCACCGCTGGAATCGTGGGTGCAATCCAAGCCCTAGAAGCGATAAAGGTGCTGACCGGAATTGAACCGGAGTCGACAGGCAAATTGATGCTATTTGACTTCGCTCAATCCGAATTTCGAACGATCGATCTGAGGATTAGACTTGATTGCGAAGTCTGTCAAAAGAAGACAGCAACTCTTGCCTCATTCCCAAGAAGAATCGCGTGGCTTTGCGGCTCCAATACAGCAAATGTGAACCCCGAAGAACCGGTCTCCTTGGATCTGACGAGTTTGAGCAAGGACCTTGCTCGCGACCACACAGTTCTTCTAGCAACATCTTCGGTCGTCGTCTTTGATTACAGAGGACATGAAGTAAGCCTATTTAGGAAAGGAAGGATGCTCATCAAGAACGTTCGCGACGAGGAAGAAGCTCTGGAGGTCTTCCGAGCTGTGGAGCGTTTGATTTGTGCAGGGTGAGAGATCGGTTCAAGTTCAGACACACCAATTTTCCAACCTGAAACTGTTGGGGAAGGCGTTATTCCTCGTTTCTGGTGGGATCGACTCGCCGGTGGCTGCTTGGCTCCTCATCCGGAAAGGGGTTCAACCAGTCTTCGCCTACTTCGATAACTATCCGCTATGCGATGAGGCTGCTGAAGGCATCGCGCTTCAAACGATTCGGAAAGTCTGCGCTCACGAGAAGATTCGAGATGCCCGGGTGTATGTGGTATCACACTCACCGGATCTTCAGGACATTGTTTCTAGATGCCCGATCAAGTTCGCATGCGTTCTTTCGAGGCGCATGATGCTTCGAGTCTCCGAGCAGATTGCTCTGAAGGAGGGATGTCAAGCAATCGTCACAGGCGATGCGATTGGGCAGAAGGCAAGTCAGACTCCTCACAATATTGTCGCGGCTGATTGCGTGCTGAATCATATTCACGTGGTCAGACCACTAGTTGGAATGAACAAACAGCAGATCGAAAGGTATGCGAAAAGGATAGGAACTTACGAGACTTCAATACGCCCAGGCGTCGCAACTTGCGGTGTTCCAATCAACAACCCGAGTACGTCTGCTAGACCAGAGCGGCTGCTTGACATGGAGAGAGCCTTAGACATTCAAGGTATGGTGAACAGAGCCCTAGAAAGCGCTCGGGTAATCGCGATCAATCCTGACTAGCGGGCCTTCCAATGGCCAAGCTCAATACTCTCGCAGCAATCCGTCTCGCAGCAGCGTCCGATCCTGACTTCCTAATCACCATTCTTCCATCCTGCCTGAGCGTAATCTCCTCTCCATCCTTGGCCCTCAACACCACAAACTGAGGCGTCCACATCAAGATGTCATAATCAGTCAGCGAATCAGTCTTGACCTTAGCCAGATCTAAGGCAAGGCGTTTCTTTGGGATGGCCTCGATGGAAAGATGATCTGAGCAGAGCTTGAAAAACAGTTGATTCTGCTCAATATGAAGTTTCGACATAGCACACATACCGCAAGTTCTTGAAATCTCGCCCTTCTCTTCAACTGCGTAGAATCAATGCAAGCGACGCTGAAAAAGAGCGCGCCTCTCCTGGAACAATCCCATTCCTACCATGATGATGACGAGACATTTCCCTGAGAAACGCGCAATCAGACCCCCCAGAAAAGTTGATTAGAGTTATCATTTCTGAACCCCTTCCCTGCCGGGGGAAGTGCCGGGGTTGGTCTCGGATTCTCCAGGCCACCGAAGGCCGAACGGTTCAGGCGGCGGGCTGCAGCGAGTCCGCGGCAACCCGCAGTATGGAAGAAATTCGCTGATGTGGGTTCAACTCCCATCCCCGGCTCCAAACAAAATGTCCACTTCCCTTCCTCGAAAACCATCATCGCTGTCGACCGCACCAGCTGCGCCCGCGAAGGAAACGCTACATAGTGAAGCATCGGTTACGGTTCTGAAAGTTCTTCAATGATTACCTATGGAATGTAACCCTT
>CAZRDM010000038.1:0-7956 GCA_964598845.1 uncultured Candidatus Bathyarchaeia archaeon | reverse complement strand
GATGGGTTTAGACCGTCGCGAGACAGGTCGGACTCTACCTGCTGGAAGTGCTGGTCGCCTGAGGGGAAGGCGCCCCTAGTACGAGAGGAACGGGGTATCGCAGCCACTAGTTTACCGGTTGTCCGACAGGGCACTGCCGGGCAGCCACGCTGTCGAGGATAAGGGCTGAAAGCATCTAAGCCCGAAGCCTCTCCCGAAAATAGGCGGCCAATCTAACCCAAGACACTTGGAAACAGGCGTCAGGGTTGGACGAGGGCTCCCATAGAAGATGGGTTTGATGGAGCAGGCGTGTGCGCACGAAGACTTCGGTCGACGTGTTTAGCGCGCTGCCCCCAATCGCTCAAGGTGCTGAACTGAAAAAGGAACCTACACTCGGGCGTAATCTCAGAGGCTTATGCAGGGTGCGAAACGCAACCATTCCATTGTTCCGTCGGAAGCTGAAAGAGAAAGATCACTAGCTAAGTAATCCTCAATTTGTCTTCGGCAATAACTCTAACCCAAATTCTGGCGCGCGTTGCAGTTCTATCGAGTAAGCTTGGGTTAGAAGCTGAAGAATGCGGAAGTACCATTCGCCGAGCCGACGTGATTATAGCGGCAATCTCCACCAATAACGGTAACGGTGCAGCATTATACACATTGGATATGAAACACTTTAGCCCTATCGCCAGACTAGGCCTAAAACTGTTCACTTGAAAGGACAGCTGCCGTTGAAGAATTGAATGCCTGGGGGAATGAATTGCCATCAAGCCTCTGGTCTAGATTCGATGGCTTTGTTATGACGCGAAAGTTCAGTAGTTGATCATTCCGGTACGGCAGCAATTTTGCGATTCAATGTAAACATTGAAATATGTAAACATTGACAATGCGCCCACGGGACTCGGTTGACCACAACGGTTACGGTTGATGACGACGTTAGGAGGAAACTGAAGAAGTTGGCGGCTGTCTTAGATGTTACGCAAGGAGAAGTCATCGAACGCGCTCTTCGCCTCTACGAGGACCAAGTGTTGCATCGGGAGTCGAGGAGTAAGACAGCGCGAAAGGTTCTTGATGCCCTGACGGAGGCGTCATCGAAGGTAAGGCGATCTGACCCCGAGTGGGCCCGAGTCTCAAGAACGATAGAGAATGCGGCCAGATCGATTGAAGAATTCGCTGGTGCAAGATGGGGCAAGGAGTTCTGAAGATAGGCTTAGACAGCGCTGTCTTCGGCAACAGACGTTTTCTCGAGTGGTTGCGTTACACGGCAAGGTTCGATGTTCATGCATCCGTTATCGTCTACGTTGAAACCCTTCTTTGGTACAAGAATCTGGGCCTTACGAGTAAAGATTTGCAGGATGAACTGCTGAAGCTCAGAGCATCCATAAGGGACATCAATCAGGAAGTAGCCGACAAGGCCACCGATAATGCGCTCAAGCATGGAAGAGAGTTCCCATTCAGGCATCACGCACGCGACTACATCATAGGGTCGACCGCGCAGCTAGAAAAGGCGACCCTGATTACGTACAAGATTCATCACTTTGAATGGCTAACAAAGGAGGCCGTACGCGTCAAAACCCCGGAGGATTTCGTAGCCGAGAAGCTATGAACTACAAACGATGCAGCGTTCAATTCTTACTTCGCGGAACTTCTGTAGTTCAATGTCCTTCCAGGGCCCCTCAATTCAGTCTCATCTCACCGCTGATTAAGCCCACTTCAAACTTCGAAGAATGAGATCGGTATGTGGTGGGCCTGGCCGGATTCGAACCGGCGACCCCACGATGTCCGAGCTACCACCTATCAGTCGTGTGCTCCAGCCAGGCTGAGCTACAGGCCCTCGCGACGGGAGTGTGTGTGCCTTCTGCTTTAAGTAATTCCGTTAGGGACGTTGGCTCAGATTTCTCATCGATTTCAATTCGAAATCTAGGGTGCCACCGCAACTAGTCCAAGGTGGAGTGAACCGGGAAATTTTCAGGAGTAGTTGCGAATCAATTCATGGAGCCGAGTGTTCGGGATTCTCTCGAAGATGAGTGTTGTGTAATTTCCGTTCATAGAAATCATACATCAGTATAATTAGCATATACTGCGAGCTCTTCTTTGCTTACGGGAGTCGAAGACCAAGTGTTCGAAGTTAGGTTTCACGGGAGAGCGGGTCAAGGCATCTTGACGGCCAGCCGACTATTCGCCCAAGCCGCGATACTCGACGGAAAGTACGCACAAGCCTTCCCTGACTTCGGTCCAGAACGACTCGGCTCTCCTGTAACCGCCTTCGCTCGAATCGATGATCAACCCATCGAGATCAGAAGCCAAGTTTACACACCAAACTCTGTGGCTGTCTTCGAGGACAGCCTATTGACCAAAGTCCCTGTCACGAAAGGCCTAGTGTCCAAAGGGCAACTGGTTGTAAACACTGCAGAAGTCTCCTCTGATCTCAGACGCCTTGGCGACGAAGCTGGGGCAGAAGTTTTCATCGTCAATGCTTCGCGGATAGCAACCGACCTGATAGGTACACCGACAGTCAGCACCGTCATGCTCGGAGCTTTGGCGAGCGCGTCAGGCATTGTGAGTATGGAATCACTGGAATCTGCCGTGAGACAACGTTTCCACGGGGATCTGGGTGAAGTCAACGCGAAAATGGTGACGCAGGGTTTCAAGGAGGTCAACCGGGTTTGACAACTCCCAGAAAACCGGGATGGCGAGAGCTAGCTCCCGCCGCCATAGTAACTGAACCTCGATCCGCAAGACAATTTCTAACAGGGGATTGGCGCACTAGGAAACCCGTCTTGGACGAATCAAAGTGCACAAACTGTCTATTCTGCTGGATCTGGTGTCCCGAACCAGCAATTCTCAGGACACCGAAGAAGGTTTCCTTTGATTACAATTACTGCAAAGGCTGCGGCATCTGCGCTGTCGAATGTCCTGTTCAAGCCATCAAAATGATGGAGGAGTTCTAGAATTGCTGAATACGAAATCCCAACTCGTCCCGATGACTGGTTCGGAGGCAATCGCCCAAGCAGTAAAGCAGTCTAACGTAGATTTCGTGTCCGCCTATCCAATCACTCCCCAGACCATAATCGTAGAGCGAATAAGCGATCTCGTCGCAAATGGCGAAACCAAAGCGTCTTTCATTAACGTAGAATCAGAGCATTCCGCGCTCTCTGCCTGTGTGGGTGCAAGTCTAGCTGGAGGGCGAGCGTTCACAGCTACATCGAGTCAAGGACTTGCGCTCATGCATGAAGTGATGTATCTCACGTCGGGTCTACGCTGTCCCATAGTAATGTCCGTTGCAAACAGGGCGCTTTCAGCACCAATCAATATCCACGGCGATCATTCTGACATCATGGGCTCACGTGACTCAGGATGGATTCAACTCTATGTTGAAAACGCTCAGGAAGCCTACGACTGGGTCATCCAAGCGTATCGCATTGCGGAGGACGAACGCGTCTCGTTACCTTTCACAGTCAACATGGATGGATATGTCGTAACTCATTCAGTTGAGCCAATATCACTACTTGAGGATACGACTGTAAACGAGTTTCTACCGCCAAGGAAAGCTCGTTTCACACTCGATACTGGTAGTCCCATCACTTTTGGCACGCTAACTTTGCCTGACTACTATTTCGAGTTCAAGAGGCAGCAGGAGGAGGCCATGCGGGTAGTTCCAGAAGTCTTTGGTGAGATTACGAAAGACTTCACTGAGATTTCGGGCCGTCGATACGAGCCAATCTCGGCTTATGGACTTGAGAATGCCCGCGTCGCGATAATATCTTTGGGCAGCGCGTCTGGGACGATTCGCTGGGTTGCTAGGAAGCTACGCAAACAAGGCCTACCTGTCGGCGCAGCAAGACTCTCACTCTTTCGCCCGTTTCCACACCAAGAGATTGGAAGATTACTTGAGCATCTCGACATCGTAATAGTCTTGGATCGAGCACTCAGCCCAGGAGCCCACTGCGGACCTCTCGCGAGCAGTATCGTATGTTCTCTATACAACCGATCAGAGCAACCGAGGGTATTGGATGTAGTTTACGGACTTGGAGGTCGCGATCTATCGCCTGAGAACGTCGAGCAGATCTTCCGTACAGGACTTGAGGCTGCACCGAAGCCTATCGGTCTTGAGATGGAGTTTACGGGAGTGCGCGAGTAGATGGTGACATTAAAGGGACTTCAAACAGAAGAGCTCTACGGGCCGGGACACCGCCTCTGCGCCGGATGCGGGGCGGCCATCACAGCTAGAATGACGCTTAAATCTCTTAAGCGACCAGCAATCGCCGTCAACGCGACAGGATGCCTCGAGGTAGCCACAACCATCTATCCCTACACAGCTTGGGGTATTCCATGGGTTCACGGCCTATTCGAGAACGCCGCCGCCATCGCAAGCGGCATCGAGACCTATCTGAAATCCAAGAATGGCAGCAAACTGGATACAGACATACTGGTCTTTGGAGGTGACGGGGGAACATTCGACATTGGACTGCAGGCCCTCTCAGGAGCGCTTGAAAGAAGGCATGATTTCGTTTACATCTGTTACGATAACGAAGCCTACATGAATTGTCTGCCCGGAGACACCTTTGTAATGACGGAAAACGGTGCGAAAAGGGTCGACGAAGTGCAACTTGGTGAAAAGTTATACGCGTTCGACAAGGCCACAAACGGCCTCATATTAAGGAAATGCTCAGGCCTCTTCGATAACGGCATAAGGCCTGTTCATGAAATTGCGACTTTGCATCATCTCATCAGGTCAACACCTAATCACCCATTTCTAGTCGTGAAGAGACACGGGAGAGGCAGGGAGCGCGAGCTACGCTGGAAGACACTATCAGAACTCAGGCTTGGAGATGAGATAGTAGTTCTGAAGAGGCTCAACGAGGACGGCTCCTTCAAATTCAATTTCTCACCCGTCACGAAAAACCACTATAAGGTTCACAAACTCAACGAAATCAAGTTACCAAAGCAATCCAGTCCTGAACTACTCGAGTACTTAGGTCTCTTTGTCGGAGATGGTTGGACGCGATCTCAAAGAGGTGAAGTCGGCTTCGCGATTCCTGAAGGATCAACCCGGAAAAGGCTGCTCCAACTATACACAAAACTGTTCGGGAATAGCGGCATCGGCCACACCGACCGATACTATGTGTACTTCAACTCTGTTAACTTGGCAAGGTTCATTGACTCAATGGGTTTTGGAAGGGGAGCTAGGAACAAGACAATACCAGCATGGATTTTCACACTCCCGAACGAGGAAAAAGAGGCCTTCGTAGAAGGTCTACTGCTCTCGGATGGTTACAAGTATGGCAAAAGCTACAGGTACGTCTCAAGCAGTTCCGAACTCCTAAGAAAGTTAAGGCTACTGCTTCAGACAATGAACTACCGAGTTGGAAAGATCATCTGGCAAACGGCGAAGAAAGGTAAAGCGTTCCCGCACAGGACTTTGCTTGAAGACACAAAGTACGGCTGCCTTTGCTTCAGCAGAAAGAGGGACTGGAATCTCGAGAAGTATAGCAACCAATATCGATATCAAGACCCTCTCATCGAAAGCGACAATTTCGCAGTGGAGACAGTACGACACGCGCAACACATTGGAAAAATCAGGACTTACGACCTGAGGGTCGAGAAGGATCACAACTTCATAGCTGAAGGCGTGGTCGTTCACAACACGGGGGTGCAACGTTCCGGTGCGACTCCAGAAGGAGCTTGGACAACGACTACTCCCGTAGGCGTCGCCTCGCCCGGGAAGATCGGGCCCAAGAAGGATCTCATCGCCTTCGCCCTTGCTCACAGGATTGATTATGTGGCCACCGTATGCGCAGCCTACTGGAACGACTTCATCACGAAAGTTCAGAAAGCGGCTGATGTCGAAGGTCCAGCACTTCTTCATATCCTTTCCCCCTGCCCACTAGGCTGGCGTTTCCCTACGGATCAAACGATCCAGATGGGCAAACTGGCGGTTCAGACGAGATATTTTCCGCTGTACGAGGTTGAGAAAGGAAAATACAAGCTGAGCGCAAATCCCCATCCCAAGCCCCTTGACGAATTCTTGAAGAAGCAAGGTCGATTCAGCCATCTCTTCCAACCCCAGTACGCCTACGAACTCGACGCCCTGCGCAATCAAGTCGAACAAAGATGGGTGGCTCTCCAAGAGCTCTGCCAAGGAAGGCATCCTACATGGTGAGAGAATCAGACCGGGCATGGGAGTGGAGGTGAACGGCTCGAAGACCATTGGAAGATGTGCCGAATGCCGCGATAGCTATGGAAACGACTGTGCCCAATGCACGATCTGTGGAGCGAGCGCATACGACATCTGCCCTCACTGCCCACCAAGTCTCATCTTGGGCGGCTAGCTCATCCTTCACTTCAATCGACTATCGTTTTCCCGTGTTCGGGGAAAACGGTGCCACGTGAGCGTTCCGCTTCTAACTTGCCGAATTGACTTGATGAACCGTTTTAAATTGATGGCGCTTTTTCTAGTGGGCGAAGGGCCGGTAGTTCAGCCTGGCATACCTTGACCTCCTTCGGGGCCAAAGAACGCCCGGTTCGCATTGATACTGAGGAAAACCGGGAGGCCGCGGGTTCAAATCCCGCCCGGTCCACCAACCTTGCCCATGAGGGAACGCTTAGATCCACTTGGATCTAACCTGAGGAATATTCGCAAAGTGTGGCGAATCAGTTACGCATACAGATTTCCTGATTGCTGCACTCGCAGCGATCAGACTATCGGCCATCGGTATTTCCTCTCTTCTTCGGACTCTGATGGCATGTTTTAGCTGTGCGCCTCTGATGGCTATCGATTCATCGACGGGAACCACGGTAAACTCATTTTTGATTCGCGAAACCCTTGTGTCTGCAGTTTCTCTGCCCTCCCTTTCGAGTGAGAGCTTGTAGATTTCGAAGAGGGTTATGGCTGATACCAACCTCGTATCGTACTTGCGCATTAGGTCCAACAGTCGTCCTGTTACTCGCGGGTCAGGCGTCGCGAAGAAATGAACGAAGAAGCGTGTTTCGAAGAGGGCCCTAGACATTTTCGTTTCTCAATTCCTCGAGGCGTTGCAACATCTCTTGAGCGGTCCAGCATTTTGAGGCCGACCCAGCTAGCTCCTTGAAGCTGCCCGCTTCTACCGTTGGCCTCAGCAGAATGCCCTCGGAATTCGCCAAGAACTCAAGCTTTGCACCCTCCGATATGCCGTAATGTTTCCTCAGCGAGCTGGGGATAGTGACTTGGCCCTTGGACGTTACCCTCCCTGACAGGCTGTAGGCGCGAGCGTCGCTCGCCCGACTGACAGAACTCTTCGGAGGGCGAGCCAATTCTTACCAAGTCCCTTACTTGGTAAGAAGTATCTCCTTACATTTCAACCTTTGCTGGCTGACCGTATCCTTGGAAGGTCGAGGCCAGAGAATGTCCGGTTCGCATTCGTCACAAGGAATATCGGAAAATCGCGGGTTCGAATCCCGCCCGGTCCACCATTGAACATAACATCAGGCTGAGAAGATCCAAGAGCGTCTTTGAATAAGAAGAGCGGTAGAGCGTGTCCTACTGGTCAACCATACAGCATCTCAACGGCCTTACATGGCAGCCGTATCTGAGGACCAGGTGTGATTCGACCTCGTTGTGCCAGAGGACGTAGTCATCTATCGATTTGAATTGGCACCGTTTCTGCTCGCAGAGGTTGTAGAAGCGTTCCAGTTTGCTGTTACTCTCCCGCGAAAATCGGCGAATGAATGCGATCCCACTACGAATGTTGTGGACTGTTAAGACAATCATGACGCCGCAGGACGCGAGTCCTTCCGACGACTTCCGGCTCTCAGAAACCCGCCTTCGTTCGGCCTTCAAGCGAGTCAGAAACGCATCGTAGGTGAGTATCTTTGCTCTGTTGAGCTCCTATGAGAGAAGTCTCTGGCACTTCGAGCAAGCCCGTGCGAGAACAGAGATAGCTTGCCAGCGTGGGCAGCTCCCGCTTTCACCGGAGTACTTTGGAGTCGCCACCGCCAGAT
>CAZRDM010000037.1:0-11823 GCA_964598845.1 uncultured Candidatus Bathyarchaeia archaeon | reverse complement strand
GAATCCGAAAAGGGTGCTCAAGGAGGATTGTGAGAGAGAATGACCAGCGTCGCGAGAGCTGCGGCCTCAGTCATTGGCATTTTTGCTGGAATTGGTGGTGCATCTCATGGTCCTGGTGAGATACTTCAGGGCAACGTAGCTCCAAGCGGAATCATGATACAAGCTTGGCCTGGATTGACACAGTTAGGGGGTGAGCCTGTATGACTATCATTCCCAACTTCCTCGTAAGTGGTGTCCTTACGATCATCTTCGGGCTCATAGTCGCAGCATGGGCGGGTGCTTTTGTTCAGAGGAAGAACGGCGGCCTAGTCCTGATTCTGCTGTTAATCATGATGCGTAGACAATTGCTAATAAGCTACTAACTAGTCAAGACTGACCTATGCGCAAGACGAAGGTCAGGCAGGGCAGGTTCACTGTTGTTCTTCGCGAACAAGAGGAAGGCGGCTACTCCGTTCAATGCCTTGAGCTTCCAGGCGCTATCAGCGAAGGCGACACCAGAAGAGAAGCTCTGAAGAACATTAGGGAAGCTATCCAAGGCTATCTGGAAGCGTTTCCCGAGGAAGCTGAACGACTCAAGTTTAGGCGAGAAGTGGTAGAGGTTAGCATCTAGAAAGCTTCCTCGTGTGGGATGGCGGGAAGTCCTAAAGGCGCTTAGAATGCGAGGCTTCCACGTTACGCATCAAAGAGGCAGTCACATCTACCTGACGGACGTGGAGAGAAAACACAAGGTCACGGTCCCAAGGCATGATCCAATAAAGACGGGAACACTGCTTTCGATTATCGAGCAAGCAGGGCTGACCAGAAACGAGTTCATAGACTTGCTAGAGCGATAAATGCGGCACGGTGAATGCCTACAATGCAAGAGTGTTGAACTTTCCCACAGAATGCTCAAACCAGGCCAGAATCTCGATAGATCTGTTCCAAGAAGTATCCGATTGAATCTCGCTCTGTAAACGCAAGTCTTGGTGCGGCGGAGTAGATTTAGACTCACGTTTACAACTGTTACGATCTTGGTTGTGGAGATTGACAACAAATACTTGCCGGACACGCTTAGCTTGAAAATGGGCGATGTCGTAGCCATATGGGTGGAGAATCAGGACCTTGTGGAGCATGATATCACTGTCGACGAGTTGAGTCTCTATGGGGTGAATCCTCCAGGCGAACTGCTTAGTTGGTGGACTGTTCTGAACGAATTACTTGTCCTGTTCTAACCTGCCCTTGCACCCCACGCCGCCTGCAAAGACCACGCACAAACAAAGCTCAAACCAATCACCAGAATAATCTAAACCCCTAAAGTCGAAATCAGAGCCATCCTCCAAAAAACTGGAATACCCCCTCCCCCATCCGCCAAACCGGCGCGCGCTGATAAGTTATGTCTTGCAAAGTGCGGCAAGCGCTAGTGTAAGGGGTTGATACTTGCCTTTGAAGCTAACCTTCTCCGAACATGGTAGGATAAAGCTCGAACAGCGAAACCTCTCAGAAGCGATGTTAACGAAGGTCTTGCAGAATCCTGAAGCCCGATTCTATGATACAAGCTCACGCGCTCAGATTGCTGTTGGTGACATCACGCAACAAGGAGTAGGCAGCAAACTCGTTGTTGTCTTTAGGAGGAAAGGTGTTGATACTTATCACATAGTTACAGCCTACCCAGTGATCGATTTGGAAAGCGAGGTAAGAAGAAAGGTTAATGTTGGTAGATGGATCCCTACTTCGACAGGAGCCGTACATTGAAGGTAAATTACGATCCTGAAGAGGACATTCTCTACATCGTCGTCAAAGAGGGCTCCATATTCGATAGTAGGGAGATTGACGAGGATATCAGACTAGAATACGACAAAAAGGGCGATGTTGCTGGACTTGAGATAATGAACGCGCGAAAGAACATCGCCAAAATCTTTGCACGAGAGATAGCTAGAGAAATAGGAACCGCTCATTGAGCAAACATACGACATCCATGAAGTTCAGTTCCTAATCTCAATCGTCGCAGAGTCAGAGCGTCAAGAGAAAGTGGTGCTGGGGAGTAGATCTAGAGTCCCGTTTACAACTGCCGAAATGTGAGAAATATGCCTAGACTTTGCCTGATTTCTTGCGATGCTGGCCCTTGCGTTAGGACAGAAACGACAAGCTGGCGACTAACATGCGCCGGCCCTTCAAGATCTGGCCTCTGAGCCGTTGATTGAGGACTGGTGCGCCGAAGGACTACAATTCATGTCAAGAGAGCAGCTTCGCCCTTGAGAGTCTTTTGTAGGAGCTCTTCGCCTAGAAAGCTCGAGACATCATGAATTTCGAGCGCGAGGATCTTGCCCTCTGCGTCAAGGTCAAGCAGTGTATTGTCATTGATTTCCTCTGTGAACGCATACTTAACCTCCTTAAGCCTGATGTATATGATGCCAAGATCCTTGTCATATTCTACTTTCATCTTCTTACGCCCCTCGATATGTTTCGGGCCCGAAACTGTAGAATGGAGCGCAAGGAAGAAGTGGGTCAACCATTGCTTTTCCGTTCAAATTCAGACATAGTGCCATCTAAGTTATGGAACTATGACTAAGGCAACTTGGATAGACTTGTTGACTACTTGAACTCGACCCTCAGCTTCTCAACTTCAGTCCAGACTTCTCCCTTCTTCTTAGACCCGGGAACAACCAATGAATCCCACTTGGGGAACCACTCATCCATGGCTTTCATGCGTTCTGGATCTTCACGTACAGCCTTCATCCATTTGTCGTAATCCTCACGACGTTCAAACTCGTCCACGAACATCCAGTTTTCCTCAGACGGCCCTTCCTCAGTCAAGGTGAAGAAGCGAGACCTAGTGTAGGAGCACTTCTCCGGATGAGACCTCTGCCAGTCCATCATCTCACGCCAGACCTCAAACTGCTTACCGCTGTTCTCTTTCGGAACACGCCATCTAACGATGTTAATCAACAACAAACTCACCTCCTTTTCTCACTTCTCTCAGATAGATGACTGGGTTATCATACGACAGTTTTTCTAGTCTAGTGCTAACTCTGGCCGTTCAGTGAACAATCCTCTCGACGTATAGTCCTCCCCTCTCGCTGCTTCACCATCATCATGTATGGGCTATTGCTCCGACCACGGATCTCTGAGCTCATTACGACGAGATTGAACCTATCAGAATTCTTGGTTCTTTCCATTCCTCTCTTAGGATACTGTACAGATAGGCGTCTCTCAGTTCTCCTCGAACGAAAATGTATTTGCGCAGCGTTCCTTCCTTCTTGAAACCAGTTTTCTCCAAAACCTTCTGAGAAGCCAAATTTCTCGTATCTGTGGTTGCCTGAATACGCATCGTCTCCCTCGATAGAAACAAGAAGTCGACCATAATCTGAATAGCCTCGGTGCAGTAACCCTTCCCTCTTTCATTGGGAATCAAAGTGTAGCCGATTTCCAGTTTACTGCCGCTAGGGTGCAGAACGTGGAAATGGGCTATGAAACCGATCTTGGTTCCGTCTTTCTTCTCTATTATGAACGGCTTCAGTTCAAGGGGGCTCTCCAGCATCTTCTCTGTCTCTACCTTGGACAATTGCCGAAGAGGATTATACTCGCCAAAAACCTCAGGGTTGTTGAACCATTCGGCAAGCAGCGACAGGTCCTCTTTCTCCATGACCCTCAAATTTAGAAGCTTACCCTCAAGCAACACAATCCAATCCGTTACAAATCTGGACCCTTGGTCCGCTGAGTAAGAGGACAGTCTGTATGAGAGTTAACATTTGTCTAGTACTATCTTCTCAGACGGATTTGCATGAGGCATAGCTTGGATAGACCTGTTGGACATTGCCCTTAGAGTCTATCCCCAGTAGAACTAAGCCCAACCTATCGAATACTGCAGGGTCTATCCTCTTTGCACTACGTAGGGTTGTGACCAATGCGACTTGGTTATAGCCATAGGCCAGAGCTTCTGCAAGTTGTCCTATCCCTCGAGTTATGTCATCTCTAGGAGTTTTGATTTCCAAGGCTATCTTCCAGCCTTTACCCTCAACCTCCCCGTCAATGGCCACATTCCCTAGTTTGATTGAGGCTAGGTGAACCTTCAAGCCCTTCTGTCGAAAATGTCTACCAATAGCCCACTTCAACCAACGGAGATTCGTCAAGACTGTCTTCCCAACCTAGCCCGTTCCTATGCTACCGGGCTCCAGATGTTTGAAGAGAGTGTTGCTGGGTCTACAAGTAGATGGAAACCTTTACTGATTCTTTTCATTCCTTCATCCTCAAATATCCTTGCAGTAATGGCCTCTAGGTCTGCCAGACTGTCAAACTCCCACATCTCAATGTACATGCCTGAGACAGCCCCGTATTCCTGTCTCAAGAGTCTCCATGACCTCAACCCCCTGAAGAGGTCTGGATGAGTCTCCTTGTATCTCAGAAACTCGTTCAGCGCCGGTATGAACTCTTCCCTTTTCTCTGACTTGACAACGTAGGTTTCCACCATGAAGATACCCACTTTCTCACCTCCACGGAGAGGATTTGAACCCCAATTTACCAGTAAAATACGGCTTAGAAATTGCTAGGTTAGACGTAGTTCCACATTACGCCGTTGGGTCAAGAACCTGCAGCAACCCTTGCAACTTCCTCAAGAAAACCTGTCTTCTTGGCATTCCAGATCTCGAGCCCCATAACCTCTTTGTTTTCGTCTAGTTCCAAGATTATGTTTGAGGAGGGCTCTACGACTTCATGGCTCGGGCCTTCCTTGAACGTCAAGTATAGAATGTCCTGTTCCCTGTCATAGTGAACCTTCATTAGATTCTCCTCCAAGCGCCTCTTTTGTCTTTGATGAAACCAGTTTCTCAATCTTGAGAGTGTAGCAGAGCGTTATAACTTACTTGGCGTAGCCCACGCTTTGATAGATGACGACCAAGGCTCTGCCATCGACAGAACCGATGGCAACGCTCGCATCGTGCTCTGTATCTTCATACACTTCAGTCGGATTAGTGATAACGCGCTCAACATCCTCCCGTCTAACCTTAAGCATTGTCGATGAGCTTTTCGCTTATCGATCCGCGGGGGCCTACTAATTCATTAGTAAATTCTGATAGAGCAAGATTCCTACGCGAATGAATGTCATCTCTGGTTTTCAATCGGCCATGTCATCGGGCAGCATATACCAGACCTTCTTCTCTCCCACTTTAGCACGCATCTTCCATTTCATGCTCTTGGGTTCTTTTTCAATCATATCGGAGATGCGTCTCAGTCTTTCTCTGACAGTTTCCTTGTCGTTGGGCGGCAGGTCAAAGGAGTCGAGGACTTTGGCAGTCTTATCTATGACTATCGTGAAGGTCTTGTATATACCCCAGTCGTCTGCACACAGCTTCGCCAGGCGCTCTCTGTTGATAGCGTCTGGCTGATCTGAATCAACAACGTCATGATCCAATAGCATTGCTATGATGTCTTTGAAGTCCTTCTCATTCGTCTTGAAGATCTGCAGTTTCGTCGCCAAGAGGTCCGCTAGGGGAATTGTCAACGGTTCAAGAGTGAGTCTATCCTTGAGGTCGATTTTGTGGCACATATCAAAGTAGTCTAGAAATATGTCGATCCTCCGTTTCTTCGTGAGATCGAAGAACATCAAACGACTTCCGCCTCGGAGAGCGTTGAACATCTGGTTCGGTTCATAGCCTAGTCTCGGAAATATCTCTCGAAGTTCGCGTGATTGTCTCTTAAAACCAACCAGGTCTATGTCCGGATATTTCCTTGACACGCTCGAGCGTTTGGCGCTGGGGCATCGAAAACCAATTGCTGTGCCTCCAAGGAGGCGAAGAGTTATTCCCTGACTCTGGGCGGTTGAGATTATTCTTTCTGCCTCTTTCAATATGTCCGATTCAGTCATAGGGCTCACGCTGTTGGTGGTCATAAAAAAGGGATAGGGAGGTATTGAAGTTACAGCAAAGGACTAAGGTCTAGGGTGGCGGGATCTCTCCGTATATCTGAGCCACGTTGATTCCGCGTTTCTCGTTCGTTCGCACGAAGTAGATGAAGATGAGGACGCCCACGAGCATCCAGAGCACTGAAACATTCCATGCGAGGAGTGAGATTCCGATGGTGCTCAGGGACACTATCCACAGCATGCCTACTGCGGCCAACGCACCAATCAGGGTCAATTCGGGAAAGCCCAGTATCCGTCGCTTAACGCCCTTTTCCCAGATATCCTTGCGCTTGTAGGGGACGACGATAGCGGCGAATGCAACAATCATGTAGGCGAATGCGTAGAAGAAGGACGTGTTCGCAGCGCTCGCCAAGAAGCCATATTCTGTGAACATGAGAGCTGCCACGATGATGCCCCCGATCATACAGAAGAGTGTAGCTGGAATAGGTGTATGCGTTCTGTCGCTTACTCTACCGAAAATCGATGGGAACATCCTGTCAAAGGCCATGCCGAACATGCTTCTTGTCCCCGCTAGATACGTCACGATCACGGATGTTACTGGCCAGAACCACCATGCTGCAAGAATTTGAACTGCCGGTGTTCCTGCCAAACTCGCAGAGAAAAGAGGCATTGAAGGCAGCAACATGTAAGGTGCAACGGTTGAAGCTTCACTAGCTGTGAGTGTTCCTCCCGTGTAGAGGTTGTACACGTAATTGTACTTGAGGATGAAGTCGCCATACGCATTGTATGCAAGCCAGGTTACAATTGTGTACCAGATGGCAGTTGCAACCATACCCCCGGTGAACCAGTAGAGGAACGAAGATCGAGGATTCCTTACTTCCCCGGCAACGTATGCGGGAACCTCATACCCGGTCAGCGCCCAGAAGATGTAAGCAACTATGGCGATTGTGTCACCGAGTGCTCCAGTAGAAGTGTTCGATACATACCCTAATAGATCGTATTTTGTTGCGAGATTCGTGATCATCTCATAGGATCCGGCGCCCCAAACGTTGTTCCATGCAGCGAGTATAGTGCCTGGGTTGTTCATTGCAAATAGAGCTGCAGAAACGACTAGGCCGAGAGCGTTGAGTCCCCAGATGACCATGGTTATCTTCATGTAGTGTTTGATTTCGATAAGCGCGAACAGACCGATAATTATTATCGTTATGACGATGAAGGCTTGTTGCATTGGTATGTTTGATTGTAGAGTGGATCCAAAACTGGTGAGGGCTGGAATTTTGGCTGCGTCACCCATTATGATGAAAATCACGGGGTAGACGCTGCCGAGCACGTACGAGACCAGAGCTATCGAGAATATCTGGGATATCCAATAGATCCAACCAGCGCCGAACCATCCAACGAAAGGATCAATGAACCGCGAGCACCATACATACGCGCCCGCAGATCTTGGCGTAGTGATTCCGAGTAGAACAAACGTGAGCACGCTCAGGATTGTTGGAACAGCGACGATGAGGAAGGCGCCTGGGACGCTTCCTGCTGGATAGTTGTAGACGACTTGAATTGAGTACAGTGTGATGCCGCTGCCGGCCATGGATGCCCAAGGCAGTACGAATGTCCCGAAAGGCCCGATTTCTTTTACTAGCCCTGTAGATTTTCGTAGGAAGAGTTCAACTTTGAATTCTTCGGTCAAGGTATTGACCGATAGTTGAGTACCCGGTCGGCTGTTTATTAAACTACCCGAACCTAGCGCTCATATTTCATACGCGAAAAGAGCGACTATAGAGAACAATCACGTTCCGGCTCGAACCTCTGAATGATTGCTGAAGATGACGCAGATGCATAGTTATAGGAGCACCATGACCGAACAATTTAACTCGGCTGCATTGAGCTATCCCGGATTCGACCTTAATTGGCCGAGACGAGGATTCTTTTCGCCGCGGACCTTCATGGCGGGGAGACCTATTTTCTAAAAGTCCTTTCTCTCTCCAAGAGTTCGAAAGTAGACATATTGTTGCTCTCCGGCGACTTGACCGGTAAAGCCATAGTCCCAATCGTAAAACTTGACGAAGACGTTTATGCCACCAGCTTTTTCGGGGTTGACTACCGAATGAAGCAAAGTGAGTTGCCGAAGATTCAAAATGAGATTAGAAAAGCAGGTTACTATTACTACCACTGTAGCCGCGTTGAATACGAAGAGTTTAGAGCGAAACCCGAACGAGTCACAGAACTCTTCGATAAGCTGATGCAAAGCATGATTGAGTCTTGGATTGGCAAAATCGAAGAACTTCTGCCCAATGAGATGCGGGTAATAATAAGCCCTGGTAATGACGACACTTTCGCAATCGATGACGTATTGAGAAACTCGAGACGCGTCGAATACACTATTGGGAAGGCGATCGATTTGGATGATCGGCACTGCATGGTTAGTTGCGACTGGGTCAATCCCACTCCTTGGAATTCTCCCCGCGAATGCAGCGAAGGCGAACTTGAGAAAAAGTTACGTGCTGAGATTCAACGGGCTCCGTCAACGGAAAGTCTGGTTTGCGACTTCCATGCTCCTCCCTACAATACCGTTCTGGACCTGGCCCCGAAGTTGGGAAAGGATATGCGGCCCAAGTTCTTCATGGGGCAACCTGCAATGGAGCATGTGGGCAGTACCTCGGTTAGGAAGGTGTTGGAAGCATTTCAGCCTGAGTTGGCGTTGCACGGGCACATTCACGAGTCAGCTGGAATCTGCAAGATAAAGAAGACGACCTGCATCAATCCGGGATCCCAGTACGTGGAAGGAATAATGCACGGTTGCCTAGTGATACTCTCTCCTGACAAACTGGATCATCAACTTATAATCGGTGGATAGAAGGCAAGTTCCAAAAGCCACTATCGTGTACTGATTCTCCAAGCAAGAAACCCAGAAGGACATATTGAAATGCGTCGCCGACATCACTGAGAATGAAGCAAGACAACTGAGCAGTCAGGCTTTCGATATCAATGGAATAATCGGCTTCGTCAAGGACTCGATAGTGCTTGAGATGCCATTATTTCTTGAAAGACTGCCTCGTCTATGTTTCCACCGCTTATGACAGCGACCGTCTTCTTTCTAGCAAACCGTTCGCGGCTCGTGATTATTGGCGCAATGGAGATGGCCCCTGATCCTTCCGCAATCTGTCGCTCTTTTTCCCAGAGCAGACGGACGGCTCTCTTGATGGTCTCCTCATTGAACAACATGACTTCATTTACGTATTTTCGGATTATCTCGAATGTTACGGACCCCTGCTCTATGTTTCCGTCCAGGCCGTCGGCTATGGTGCGTTTCATTTCTACGTCAATAATCTTGCCGGCCTTCAATGAATAGTACATAGCAGGAGTGTTCTCGGGTTGCACTCCGAGGATTTCCACATCAGGTTTAATGCTTTTTGCAGCAGTGGCGATTCCCCCAAGTAGGCTTCCGCCGCTCACTGGTACAATGATAGTATCCACGGTTGGTAGATCCTCGAGGATTTCCAGTGCGACGGTTCCCTGCCCGGCAACAACATATGGATCGTTGTAAGCGGAGATGAAGGTCCAACCTTCTTTCCTAGCCACCTCTCGAGCATACTGCTCCGCAAGGTCGTACATTTCTCCGTGCAGAATAAGGTGGACCCTATGTTTCCTGATCTTCTCAACTTTTATTTTGGGCGTAGTCTCGGGGACGACTACCGTCGCGGCCAAATTCAGTTTCTCTGCCCCTATCGCGACAGCTTGGGCGTGATTTCCCGAGGAGGCGGCGATGACACCATGCTGCATCTCCTCCGGCGTGAGATGCATCATCCTGTTGAGTGCTCCTCTGATCTTGAAGGAGTTGGTTATCTGTTGGTTCTCTAGTTTGAGGTGGACCTCGCCATCGCAGAGGTCCGACAGAAAACCGGAACGCACCAATGGGGTCTTGTTGACCTCTCTCCGTATCGATGCCCTTGCTTCTTCTATGTCGTGAAGAGTTATCATGTTGTCATCACCTAGATATTCATGTTCGTCTAGTTTCGAGAAGCGTGACCATTCTGCCCATCCCAGTCTTCTTCGCAAGTTGGTACACGATGTTCGCCGCCGCTATGTCTTGAGCTGCCATGCCTGTTGAATCAAAGAGAGTAATCTCATCATCGGACTCTCTTCCACTCTTCTTCCCAATCAGTATCTCGCCGATCTCGGCGTGTATGTCACTGTCCTTGATTAGGCCTTGGGAGAGCGCGTGTTGAATCTCACCTATTATTCTGCATTGCTTTAGGCTGTCGACGACGATCTTCGCCCTTTTCATTATCTTCGGATCAAGTTCTTGCTTCCCAGGTCCATCAGCGCCGATTGCGTTTATGTGCACTCCAGGCTTGATCCACTCATCCATGACGATGGCATTTCTTGCTGGCGTAGCCGTTACGATTATGTCGGCACCAATCACCGCTTCTCTAGGGTTGGTTGTGGCTTGAACATTTATTCCTAGTCTCTTGCCCATCTCTGAGGAGTATTCTTCTGCATTGCTCGCGGTCCTGCTCCAGATTTTCACGTTTTCAATAGCGAAGAGTTCATGCAATGCCAACACCTGCTCGCGCCCTTGGGTTCCTGCCCCGATGACTGCGACAGTTTTGGAGTTCTTCCGAGCGAGGACACTTGCGGCTACCCCGCCTGCGGCTCCGGTTCTAACCGCAGTCAGGTAGGTTCCATCCATTATCGCCAAGGGCAAGCTGGTCTTCATATCCATGAGGACGATGACCGCCACACCCGATGGCAAGCCGATCTTTGGGTTATCATAGAAGCCCGAGGCAATCTTTGTTGAGATGAGTTGAAAATCTTCTACATAACCAGTTTTAATGTCGATTTCGCCATTGTACTTCTCCACGCCCAAATGAACCACGGGCGGCATCACGACCCTTCCCTCAGCGAAAGCAATGTAAGCTTGCCTAACCGCGTTAATCGCATCCTTCATTGGAAGGCATGATCTAACTTCCTTTTCTGAGAGAATCAGAACTCCGTGAGACTCCTGCATCTTTCAATACCAGCAACCGTTGCAATGCACTCATCTTTTACTTAGCTGTTCCATTGCATCGCACCCGCAAGGAATCCAGAGCGATTTTGAGAGGCCTTCATCTGAGGGATGCGTAAGTCTTGCTTCGATCGAAGCATAGCGAATGATACGAAAATCTCGAAAAAAGCTCATCGTCTTAGAAACACCTCTCCAATCTAGGTCAGTGGTTGACTTGTCAACCTACGTTGTCTGCGGATGGGTTAAGACTTCGTAGTGGTTTACGGATGGTTCAAGTTGAATCAGGAATTCCTTGTCTCGCGGATAGTATACAGCTCTCTCGATATCAGGTCTGGCAAACTTGCGGATTGCCTCGAAAGACTCCCATAATGACATGAAGAGGAATTCCGCTCCATACGCTCGGGATGTGAGCGTCAGCTTGGCCATCTGGTCGGTTACAGCTTTGACTATCTTGGAGTGTCGATGGCCCTAGTTCAGGGCTGAGTAGGACGAGAGCATGTCCACGTATTTCCTGACGAGGCTGTTGAAACTGTTACCGTACGATTTCCCAGTCGATAAACTCGTGGACGGTGCAATTGCTCGGTATGTTGTAGATGCTGTCTCTCACGTCCTCGCTTTGGGTTTCACCGTTTAAGCCGATTTCTGTGCTCTGACACTTGTTTTCCAAACCATATTTTCCAGTGTACACGATTTAGTCTCTGAAGAAGTGGTGCGGGGGAGGGGATTCGAACCCCTGAACCCCTGCGGGACGAGGTCACTTAACATCCTGTTCTCGATGTTCCTGAGCTTCACGCACACCCGCTTGTGAGGTGCGTCTCGCGCCTTTGACCTGGCTTCACCCTCTCTCGACGTTGGAGAGTTTGGCGCTGGGGGACTCACAACGCTGGCTGCGCTGCCTACCCCCGCTTAACCAGGCCATCCACCCCGCACACAAAATCCTCGTACGCCCTAGAGACGAACATAAAGATAATGAAAAGTA
>CAZRDM010000036.1:5176-12518 GCA_964598845.1 uncultured Candidatus Bathyarchaeia archaeon | reverse complement strand
AAACTGGATTCCGCAGGCGTCGCGGATATAATGAGCGTCGGCGGTTGATTTGAACTCCCCGCAGTTCTTGTGCTTGGCCTCGTGAACAGGATTGCGTGAACGTCTTTCAATTCCCTAACTCTTGGGATTTGTTCTGCAACACAAAAGAACCACAAAAAATAGGTGTGGCACAAAAATGCCACACTCTTTCAGACCGCAAAGGTAAGCCATTTTCAACCGTTTGTGCCGCAAGCTCGCCTGCTTGGGTTGGGTCGCGCTTTCGCAATAATGGCCATCCCCAGTCAGACCAAAGAACCATACCTATTTTTCGTAGGAAGCTATGACCCTTATTTCATGTTTCTTGGCGGCTTCTTGGGCTGATGGATGGATATAGAAACCGAAGAGGACTTTGAGGAACCTTTTTCCTGGCATCTGACGTTGGACATCGGCCATGTTCATGGAGAAGCTTTCAACATCGCCGCCGAATATCCTAGACTTCGATTCACCTAGTATAGTTATCTGCTCGCCGTCTTTGCTGCCTTCCCCATAGAGATTCACTTCTACAAGATACTTTCCGTTTATTTGGATATGCCTCCGCTCAAGCCTCTCGACGCTGATCTGCTCATGTCTTTGGAGCCAACCCGGGACAACCACCTTGGCAATATCTTCCAGCGAAAAACCGACCGTGTCGGCAAGGGAACCTACAGCAACTCGAAGGTCAACTAATCCTTTCTGTGTTTCATCTTGAGCCTTGGCCAATTTCTCAACAACGGAACTGAGCGTACCTATCCTCTCTTCGGTATGCTTCTGGGCTTCAACCAAGCTTTGGATCACAGCCTCAAGACTCGTCGCGCGTTCGCCCAAGGTGGAAAGGTTGAATTCTGTTCGTTTCTGCGCCTCCGCGAGCTCTCCCAATCTCTCTTCAGTTCGTCTCTGGGCTTCCGTCAACTTGGTGATACTGGCTGTAACCTTGTTCAGGTTCTTGTTGAGGCGGTCATACTCGTTCCTGGTGACTTTGATTTCCTTTACGCGTTCATTCACAACTTTGACGATTGTCTTGTAGATGTCTGGGCTGAGAGCCAACGTCGGGTCCTCATTGGCACTTTGATGTCCAGCGGCTAATAAGGAGATTCACCGGGAGGCGCAGGAAGAATGAAGTCTATGGGCACAAGATTCTGAACAAGGTTACGATACCGAGCCGGGTGTCGAGAAAGAAACAGTATCTCAAGAGCTGCGTTCGGGGGCTCGTCGACACAGATGGCTAGCTTTACAGTCTAAGTCCACAATGGCCGATCCTTTACCAGATGTCCTTCAGAAATCAGAAACTGCTACGCGCCGTAAGGAGGGCGTTCTTAAAGCTTGGGTTGAATCCATCTAGGATATTTGATCGCAGGATAGTCCTCACGAGACAGTCAAACATTCTGAGATACTTTCAACAGATCGGAACAGGGAACGAAAACCATCTTCTCGTGTATGGGGGCTTCTTGAGGAGAAGGCCGGGCTAGTTTTTTACCAAGCTCGTAACATGAGGAGAATGGAGCCCGGTGGTGTAGTGGACAAGCATGGCGGGCTTTGGAGGCAGCAGGCTCACGGAAAAAGCAAGGGTAATTGGACACGCGCTCTTGCCAATTCAGTGAAAGAATACTTGAGGGCCAAGCGAAATTCGGTAGGAATGTGTTGGGCTGATCACGAGAAAGTTGCCTTGCTTCGTTCAATGGTAAGAAAGAAGTCCTGCTTGCCGTAGACACCCGCCGACGGGAGTTCGAACGGCGTCTCATGGAACGCCCGAAATTCTCCCCCGGGCTACCAGACCTCTCTTCAAGTCGGTTAACGGAAGTCGGCTGTTCTCTCACTTCATTTTCAATTCTATTCCCACGGTTCGCTTGATGAGCTGTGCCAGTACATCTGCCTGAGTCTTCGGCCCGCCTCTCCCTGGAATAGAAACCACTAGTGGGAATTCTTTCTTAGTTCTCTCTATTACGGGTTGAATCCACTCGAACACGGGCTCAGTAACCATGATCAGCGAAATCGTTTCATCGGACTGCAGTCGCCGGAACACTTTCTCCGCCTCGTTCCTATCCCTAACACCGTAGCTGTTCCTTACTCCTGTGACCTTGAAGTATGTCGAAGTCGTTCTATCAGCTATCAGCGCTATGTTGCCCAACGCACACATTCACACCAATTTGCTGTGAGATTGAACCAATTTAGAATTGCTTCAGTACATCCTCACGTTCCATGACATGACCGCAGAAGAAGCAGCGCAAACGGACTGGTTCTCGCTGATCGACAGAAAACTGAGGTTCCACTGGCTCCCTCGAGTTTGAGATGCAGGATAGATTGTCGCACTTTATGATTCCTCGTATCAACGCTGGAAGTTGAACGGTTTTCTTCGATGCTACCTCATAATTCCGAATTATGTTAATAGTTGCATGCGGAGCAATCAATGCTATCTTGTCCACTTCGGCAGGTTTGAGCTCCCTGTTCTGAATCTTCACGATGTCCTTGTGTCCTAGAAGTTTGCTATCAACATTCATGGCCGCACTCACGACCTCACCATCCTTTCCATCGATGCCGAGGATCTTCAGAACGTCAAGAGCGAAACCACGTGTTATGTGGTCGATGACTGTTCCGTCCTTGATTTTTCTGACATAGAGTTCCTGCCGCGTCTGCAAGCCCGCTCGATGCTTCTATGCATTCCAACAATTATTTAACCATGAGAATCAACAAGAAGCGGGCGCGTTGAAGTGCAGTTTGCTGGAAGAGATATCGTATCCATCAAGGATTTCTCAAGAGAAGAGATCGACTACGTTCTCGATATGACTAACGTAGTCGAGCCCATGGCTAGGAAGGGCTCGCATGAACTCGATGGCAAGATAATGGCCACCCTCTTCTTCGAGCCAAGCACTCGCACACGCCTAAGCTTTGAGTCAGCTATGTACCGCTACGGCGGCAAATGCATCGGATTTGCAGAACCTAAGGCCGCCTCAGTGGAAAAGGGAGAAAACTTAGCGGATACCGTACGTGTCGTCGAAAGTTACGCAGACGTCCTCGTCATTCGTCATCCCCTCGAAGGTGCAGCGCGCCTCGCTGCTGAGTTCGCTTCCATCCCAGTGATCAACGCGGGAACCGGTGCGGAGGAGCACCCGACGCAGGCCTTACTTGATCTGTACACTATGCGAAGGGAGCTCCGGAAGATCGATGGATTGAATGTAGCCCTATGCGGAGATTTGAGATACGGGAGGACCGTTCATTCGCTGGCGTATGCTCTATCACTCTACGACATCAACCTATACTTAATCTCGCCTCTCCTTCTAAGGATGAGGAAAGAGGTCTTGGAAGAGGTCAAGAATCGAATCAAGGTTCAGGAGCTTGAGGATCTTACCAAAATCATTTCGCAGGTTGATGTCGTTTACATGACACGAATTCAAAAGGAAAGGTTTGGTTCCATTGAGGACTACGAGAAGGTTCGCGGGTCCTATAGACTCACTGCCGCCGATCTGTATCCTGCAAAGGCAGGAATGATCGTCATGCACCCTCTCCCACGCGTTGACGAAATCGCAGACAATGTTGACAACACGCCCCACTCCAAGTACTTCAAACAGGTTTGGTACGGACTTTTGGTGAGAATGAGCCTTATCGGGCTCGTTCTAGGCGCTCTGAGCTAAGCAGGCTGCGGGCTGCTTGTTACCAACGGTAACACTTATTATCACGTCTGCCACCAGTTACTGACGAGGAACGATGAGGCTCGAAGTTCATCCATCGTCACGGAAGCGACGAGTACTCCCAATGCATGTAGTCAACTACTCAGCTTTCCGCGACGACTTTCACGCTAGAGAGGATGAGAGCGAGCTTCATCTCCTAGAGAAGTTCTACGCAGCCAGAGTTCTGTCTCGGGAGGGCGACGTTGATACTTTTGTTGAGCCCATTCTCTACGATCCGGAGGAACATTCCCGTAGGATCAACGCCGACCTGGCTGGTGTCTACGAAGACAATTTGACGGCTGTATTCTGCGAAACCCAACCGCCTGCTGATTCCTTAATCAGGGACTTGGAAACCGTTGGCGAGGCAGATAATTCCAAGGCCGTTGTGGTTTACCCTTCCAAATCTGTGGCAGCGATACTCGATTCAAGATTTCGGGAGGCAGTCAGCACCGGTAAATGCGTAATAGAGCACTTGAACTGGCGTGACCGAGGGCTAGAAAGAGCATTTCGCAATGCGTTAGAATTGATGGACCTGCTATGCAATGAAACGCGTGTCAAGATGCTGCTTCCTCTCCTTGAGAAGCCTCAGGGCAAGAGGCATTACAGGGAAGAAATCAATCCGAAGCTCATCTACGAGAATGTCCCATTGCTAAGAACGCACAAGCTGATAGATGAACTCTCAGACGATCTATATGACCTCACTCCTCTGGGTAAGACAATCCTCTGCGAATACCTTGCGTTCGTGGAGAGAGTACGTGATCTCCTCAAGAGCGAAGAGAGGCAAGAGCGCTAGACGGAGAGACCTCAACACGGGTTCAATAATCGAACGTCTTGACAGTTGTGAGGATTTCAGCGACGTTTTCGAATTAGTGAAAAGGACTGCGGAACGGTGTTTGGGACGACGCAGGGCAGGACTAATGCTATACCTCGCGAGACTGCCCAAGCATATTGGCGCCTATCACACGGTGGGAACCAACGGCATCGTGCTTAACAGAACAACGCTTGATATGGTCACACATGGAGCGCGCTCTTTACGAGAGATAAACTCCTATGTGTATTCGATCTTGCTGCATGAATATCTGCACGCGCTGGGCTACGTCAGGGAGGAAGATGCAAGAAGGCTCGTATACGAAATATCACTCGAATCATTCGGACCCGATCACCCCGCAACTCAGATAGCTTCGAAAGGACCAAATGCCGTTTTCCCGGAAATAGCTCTAATCGATATGCCCACAGAGAGTCCTGATGTGGAAGTCATACCTGACCTCGAAAGAAGTAGCCGTAGATACATCAGCTAGGAAGGGTAGCGATCTAGGTCACTGAGTAAGCTATCCGCCTTTCCACGTTTCTCCTTTTTGCTTCGGGCCAGAGACTGAACGGCAGAAGCCCACAAGACGAACGTCCGATATATGTGACCTTGTCTGAACCACACCTGCTGCACTTCGGTACTATTCCAAGGTCAGTCTGATTGCATAACCCACACGCTGAATAGTTCGCTGTATAGGTCAGGAACTTGCAACCTGATTCAAGAGCCATTTCAGTTAACTTCAAGATGGCAGCGCCTGTCGATTCCGGTGTGAGACAGATGAGATTCAAATGTCCTCCAGGCATTGCGGACTGGAACTTGGATTCAATGGAGATCCTTCCATCTATGGATGTCTTGGTTGCGAGGGGAACCGTCGGCATGTCAGTGTAATGGAATATGCCTCGAGAACCATCCGCCACAATTGCGGCTCTCCCGTATTGCTCAATATCCAATTCGGCCAACCTCCCCACAGCCTCGTCTCCAGGCCGCTGTGACACAATGATTCTCATCTGTGACTCTTCCGAAGTTGTCCTAGCCAGCTTAGATAGCTCCTGCAGTATCTTCAGTCCGAACTCTAGGGCTGCCTTGTCACGTTCCATCCTCAGGCCTGTGTGTGAATCTACAGCCTCACTCAATCCCACGAATGATAGACTGTAAGCCGCGTTCTTCTCATAGAGATATGGGATCGAGCTATTTGTTCCTGACAGAAGTGGGAGGAGTGGCTGCTTAAGTCTCTCTCCAATAAATTTCCTCTTGACCTTGAATCCCTCAACGGCTAACGAAGCGCATTCCCTAAGAAGTGAAAAGAACTTCTCATCGTTCTTCTTGGCTTCATAGGCGACCCTTGGTAGGTTAAGAAAGATGGTGTCCATGCTACCGGTTCGGATGCAGTCTGCATCCCAGTGATTAGTCCAATCGTCTCCTAATCTGAGTCCAGTAGCCGAGTAGCAGCTTCGCTCACTGTCTTCATTCAGCTCGAAGTAGGGAACGCTTCGGGTTGCAGCGAGCTCATGGGCCCGTTGGAGAATCCTTCTAGCTCTCTCATCCTTGATACTCTTCGGTCTAGTTCTCACTATGAGGTGGGGCTGAACAGGCGGCCTTGATTGGGAGATGGTTCGAAAAGCCTCGATTGTCAAATCCGCCAACTGTAATGCTTCGTCGCGGAAATCCCCGTACCGCCCTGAAACCCTACCAAGTGGTCCGATCGCTTCTTCTTGCAGAAGGAACTCAGGAATGTCAAGGTCAAGTACAATCGAGAAGCCCGTTTGAGGCGCGCTTAATGCGACGTCGCGACGCATTGACGCGAAGAAGTAGTACAGGGTTTTGAAGACGTCTTCTTGTGTCCTTCCTCTGGTGTAGGGGGAAAGAAATGTGTTGAAGAACTCTATCGTCTGTTCGCCCGAAACTTCTCCCATGCCAATCACTAACGCTTGGCCTACAAGCGCTAAAGCCGCTTCAAAGCTCTCAGGCTGAGGAATGCCTGGAAGACTGTTTTTCATGAAATAGCGAATATCGTGAACCATTTCATTCGGTTTGAGAATCCAGTTTTCTAGGTTTGCGATATGAATTGATCCTGAGAGATGAGAGTCCGATAGCTTATGCGGCAGACAATTGAGTAGCACATATTCAGATAGAACCGACTTGGCGGAGGAACGATGCACGTAATCGGCGCTTAGATGTCTTTCACCGGCGCTCTTCATCAGTTGCGCAACATCATAGACGGGCATGCCGAGTCGAGTTAACTTGTGTCTGTATTCTTCGAGTTTCTTCTCGATGAGAATAGCGTTGACAAATTCTCTGATTAGTGGTGCAGTTAGATAGACGGTCTTCAGGCGGACTAAACGATCTTCCGCCTCGGCCGCAATCTCATCCGCTATCTCCTGCGGTACACCAGCTTCAACAACAAGTGACCTTGCGATCTTGTTGCGGTGAAACTCCTCTATTGCCAGTCTAGAAGTTCTAACATAGAGCTTGCCGCGTTTCACATTAACATACTCATCCATATCCCGCGCAAACGTGACTATCATTCGGCCCATTTCCGTAACCTCATACTTCTTCGATTTCTTGTCAAGGGCAACTAATCCGGCGCCGGTGAGGCTACGTAGATGGTAAACGAACTTCCCTGCATCTCTAACGGGGTCCAGTTTTAGCTGGAACATTATCTCTGTGTACTGGAGCGGTCCCTTGGTCGAGAGCAGTCTCAAAATTTGAAGTCTTACCGGCGCGGACGCGGCGTCAAAGATGCTGGCCCCGATTTTCTCCGATGATCGAAACAATCAATTATCGCCTAGAATGCGACTTGCAGAACTCTAAGGCATAGCTCGACGTTTAAAAAACTGTAGTTCCGCGTTCGTGG
>CAZRDM010000036.1:0-5076 GCA_964598845.1 uncultured Candidatus Bathyarchaeia archaeon | reverse complement strand
TCGCAAGCATTTAAGTTGCGGTCGAAAGTTAGGAAGCCTAGGGGCGGTGGTCCAGACCGCGAGCCCTCCGTGGGGACAACATGGTCTAAGATAGCGTGAATGCGCCTTCAGACCGGTCTCGGGACCACGATCTCAAAGGGCGAGTACACCGGTGATCGAGGGTTCAAAATGGTCGCGACAAAGACGATCATGAAATTCCCTCCCGCCCCACCAAACTTATCAGGTGGAGCTACAAACGACCGAGTCGGTCGAGATCAGGAGGGCGTTGTACGAATAGGTTAAGTACAACATTTGAGTCGAGTAGTACGTCACAAAAATGTCGGATCAGGTCGTGCTCGTTACGAGGAAAGGCCAGGTCACGATACCGGCTTCGAAACGAAAGAAATACGGGATAAGAGAGGGGATGCGTGTGCTTGTTAAGGATAGTATTGAGGGTATTGTCATCAAGCCCATCACACCTATCGAAGACCTGGCTGGGGTAGATGCGGGGAAGATTGGTTTAGAGCAGATGAGAAAGAAACTCGATCACATCAGATCGCGTGATAGGTATTAGACATGCTTAGAACAGTTGACACGCGCTTTTTCCTAACACATTTCTTGGCTGAGACAGATGAGCTCAAGACGAAAACCTCAAAGAAAATGGTTGAACTTCAAAGGGAGATGGCAGTGGTGCCAACAATCGTCCTACACGAAGTTTACAAATTTATGCATGACAACGTAGGGAAAGATGTCGCGCAGCTCCGAGTGAATTCGATTACCACTTCTCGGTTCCGAATAATCGATTTGACGACGAGGATTGCGCTCACATCCGCCAGACTGAGGTGCCGTTACAAGGACCTGCCTGCGGCCGATTCGGTTGTTGCAGGAACAAGCATGGAAACGAAATCGAGACGTGTGATTTCCGATGACCCTCATTTCAAGGAGATCACCGAGATACACTATGAATGGCTCTAAAGCAAGCAACCATGGTCATCCGGCGTTGCTTGACCAAAAGGCTCAAAATGAGCTCCGTTCGGGACGGTTTCACATGACTTGTCACATCCTCCCACCCCACCAAACACGAGATGATCCCAATGCCAGTGATTCCGGAGCGTAAGGCTCTCACTTTTCAGTGCTTCAGGTGCGGCCAACAGTTTGAACACAACCTGGATTTGGCCTGCGCGAACTGCGGCTTCGATAAGTGCCCTAGTTGTGGAAGTTGCTATTGTTCACTTGATGATAAGGAGCGGAGAGTTGCGGAGGCGATATTCTTCAGTCTTCCTGGATGGATGGGCGCGTAATAGAAGACGCGGCGATCAAGAATCAGGAGACTTTGAGGTTTACATCAGACGAGAGCCACAACGAATACAGAATCCTGCCCCAGATCCGACTCTGTCGCCACAGCGAGGACAGCCTCTTGGACTCCACAAGAGTGTTGGTTGAACCATGCTGCTGGGCGATCGGGGATAGTAGGGCTGCGGGAACGGCTGTTGCTGAATCGGTCCTTGTTGATAAGCGGGGTTGGGGAACTGAATCTGTGAAGACGGAGTGACAGGTGGCGGATACCAGACGCCACTCTGAGGTGCACGGAATGGACCGGGAGCCGGAAACCTGAGTGGGCGGCCGAACCACCAACGTACACCATTAGTGTTCAGGTATACGAGAATCAATGCATACAGAATCACAGTAGCAATGTTGGCGAGTCCCCCGAAGACTAGGCCCAAAAGGCCAACTGCCAAGCCAATGACTGCTAGGATGATGCTCGCCGTCCATGCCCATCCTCGACCTGTCCACAGCCCGTAGGCAAGGATGAAAGAGAAGATGCCGAACACAAACAAGAGGAGTGCCAACGGAATGAGGAAGAATCCGAAAGCGGCTGAGAAAAACAATCCGAAGATAGCTAGCGCCAGAAAGTAAACGGCCAAGATCAGAGTAGCTATCAGGATATTGATCATACCGCTTATGATCTGAAGGATCGTCAGAACGGTTACGCCTATGGGTCTAGGTTGGTGGGGAAGGTAGTATGCCAAGAGTCTTACCAGAAGCGTTTTCTTGGAGAATTGGAGCGAGATTGTTTCAATAGAGTTCTTAACAAGATAGCAGCAAAAGCGGAATTCCACAGGATATTCTATTCATCTGCAACGTTAATGATTGGGATATGGTAGCGGGGGGTGGATCTTCGGGCGCTTCGCCTTTCGAACCACCGCTTGAGGAGCCTGAAAGCTCGATCTCAGGGTTTCCCGCCAGGATATGAGCCATCCGCACGGATCGTTCTGCGGGTTAAACCTGGCTACCCCACCCCGCTACGTGGGTTAAGTGACTTTTTCGCCAAGGATTCTGCTTTTTTCACCAACCCTGCGCTAAGATTGCGTTGCCTCGTATTAAAGAGAATCGTGAACGAAGCACGATTGCCTCTTCTTCCCCGTTGCGTTCCCTAGATCATAGGAAGTAGTCGATCAGTCCGTCGGCTCGTGGCATGGCCATTGCGAAGCCCTTCTCCATTTCGCCCAGTCTCGCCACAAATTCGCCTATCATGGTTACTTGGTTATCTTCATGCATGATCTTGGTTAGGGTGAGTTCAAAGATTGGGCCGTACTCACGTTCAAGTTCCAACTGAACCTCTCTCCGGATCAGCTTGCTGGTTCGAACGTCGCAATCAGCAATCATAACAATATGGGCTCTCCCACGATTCTTGCCGTTGGCCGTGATATCAGATAAGGCGCGGCAGGATCCTTGGCGTGTCGGATTCATCGGATTCATCACCAGAACACTGACCTCGGTCGTCGTTTGCGATCCAGTAGGTTCGAGATCAAGAATGTTATTGTGTGTCTTCCATTGGACGTGTCTGTCGCATTCCAAAATCCAGAGATGACATTGTCTGATACATTAAGGGAAGAGGACTATGGTATTCTCGAGATGTCGATTAGTTCTCTGCCAAATGAGATAGTCTTCCGTGCCCGGTTATGAGACGACGCGGACAAAACTCTTTGACTTGGTCGCGACCTAGACGAGCAGGAGATAGCCTTGACGACCTGTTTTGGGTGGAGAATACCTGAGTTCCCTGTTAACGGCATGAAGGAACAAGAGTTCGTTTCTCAGATCCTGCGATCATTGAAGAAGGTTGAGTCGAGTTTCCATTCGGCATGGCTCTCAGACCACATGATACCATGGGCCGACTGGCAGAGCCCCGGTACAGACAACTTGGAAGGCTGGACGACAGTCAATTACCTCATAGGAGTCTTCAAACACCTCACGTTCGGCCACATTGTGCTCTGTAATTCCTACCGTAACCCGGCGCTACTTGCCAAAATGGCAGCCAACCTCAGCTCCTTTTGTCCCGGCAGGTTCATACTTGGAATTGGCGCGGGTTGGAAGAAAGATGAGTACCAATCCTACGGGTACGAATTCCCGAAAGCCTCGGCAAGGATTGGGGCACTCCAAGAGTCGGTTCAAATCATACGGAAAATGTGGACTGAGGACGCAGTATCGTTTCATGGGAAATACTACAGGGTTGACAGCGCATACTGCAGTCCCAAACCGAAACCGACCCCACCAATCATGATAGGTGGCGGAGGCGAGAAACTCACATTGAAAGTGGTGGCTTCACATGCGGACTGGTGGAACTGCCCAAACCTAACTTTGGACCAGTATAAGCACAAGCTGAGTGTTCTGAAGGGCCAATGTGAGAAGGTTGGAAGAGACTATTCGTCGATAAGGAAAACTTGGCTGGGATGCGTCGCCATATCCAAGACTCCAGACGAGGCCTCAAAAATAGCGAAGACGAATGCCTTCACAGCCAATGAACACATGGCCATGCAGGCTGCCATTATCGGCACCCCTGAACAAGTATCACACACGCTTGCACAATTCGCGGATTTGGGTGTCGACTACTTCATCCTCAGATTCCTGGACTTTCCGAGCACAGCGGGACTGGATCTGTTCACACATGAAGTGGTTCCGAGATTCATATAGGCCGATTAGATAGTTTTCCAGTCGATCTTCGCTCGACTTGCCCATGGAAGCCCCATTTTGGAAAGTGGGTTGGATCACGCACCTCTATTCGAAGGCAAGCGTGGCCGCGGTCGAGTTGAGCGCGCCTCTCAACAAAGGAGTGATTAGGAGCACAAGCAAATTGCCAACGCCCGTGCTTGAATGGGACTCACCGAATCCCACAAGCTTAGAATAGCCGGCGGCGACTAACCCAAGAAGCAAGAGCATCAGGGACATGGCTGAAGTTACGATCGAGGGCACTATGCTGGTTGTAACGCCCATCCAATCCCGTCAAGGAAGGCCGATGGTGCAGATCACGCTTGGAGACCCATTCAAAGGCCCAGTCACCTTCCCGCTACAGATGGATAGAGAAATCGCAGGCGTAGCGATAGCTTTACAGAAGACTCTGAGTCAGATTCCGGGTTTCAGGCAGCAACTCGGTACGCTTCGATTAATCGTGACATTGACTGAAGAGGAGTATCAGGAGTTAGGACGGCCTAGATACCCGGATCATGTCACAATAACCTTGAAGGTGCAAACCTAACCCGGGAGATCGTGAGCGTATGGAAAACCTGAATCTTGCTAATGATATTTCAATAGTGGCATAACACGGTGGCCTATCATGATGATGGATTGGGAAACCTCGCAATTGATACTTGAACAAGCGTTGGCAAATGCTTCGAAGTTAACAGGTGCTCACACAGGAGACTTGAAAATTGTCCAAACCGCGTGTGAAGAGGAGCTGGAAAAGAAGATCGTATTGTTAACAGAGATCATGGATGTTGTGAAAGCCGGTCCTCCGACATTCCTGCCGCCTGATTTCTATCGTAGGGCCGTAAGCGCTCTGCAAGACCTGAAGAGGCGTAAACAGGACCTCGGGCCTATGTTCGTGCGATATGCAGATGATATTTTCAATCTAACGGAAATTGCCCGAAGGACCAAGCCTTGAATCATATTGATCAGGGCGTTGACATTTCTTGGTCGTGTGAGTGGCACGCGTGAACCCCACCCCGCTAGCAAGTTTTTTTTTAAAAAAATGCCGTCGCTTTCCAACCTTGTTCTGGATCGTTCTCTGACTGTTGGAAGAAGATGCTTGCGATAACGGTT
>CAZRDM010000035.1:0-14236 GCA_964598845.1 uncultured Candidatus Bathyarchaeia archaeon | reverse complement strand
CCAGCCATGACCGGCAAGATACCGCTTACCAGCAATGTGGTCAAGAGAACTAGGGCAGCGAGCATCACTGAGGTCGAAGCCTGTTTCCATACCACGATTTTCATTATCAGAGCTCACCTCCTCTGGTGAATCACTAGCGCCCTACAGTTGGAACACACATGTGCCTTCGCTTATAATAGTAGACGTGATCGTAGCTTTACAATTCAACGCCCCAACAATGTATCGAGCCTAGAACGAAACAAGACCAGTAATGTACGAGCTTTCCTGAGCTTACGTGAGCTTTTGATTGACTCACGTGAGCACTGGGTTTCCATGAACTGCGGGCGGAGGAACCGTTCACTGCGTCATTGTGATTTGAAAGTTCACCACAGCGTGGCTGTCTGATTTGAGGAGAGATACGGCTGCGAAACATGATAGTCAGATTCTACATAGTTGAAGCAAGAAATCTGAGAGCGAACTGAATGCGACGCCCCTTCTTCCTTTTTTCCTCCAGGGACGGAGTCGGCCAATCATATTAGATACCTCGCTTGGTGCTTGATGGCATGCGCTTTCGTTATGAGCGAGCACCAGATGTCAAGGGACTGGTCTCAAGAATCATTGATAGGTTGGACTTCTCGCATATTCCGAGGAATCGGGTCTACTGCTATAGGAGCTATGGATCAAAAGCCGGGAATGTGATTGCTCGAGTGCATTCGTTGCCTCGGATTTGGCAGGAGGCGTTGTGCGAGCCGGCGTACTATGCGATCGAAGTTTTGGCCGAACAGTACGATTCTCTACCTCTCGAGGAGAGAGAGAAGACATTGATCCACGAACTCCTGCATATCCCCAGAAGTTTCGGCGGTGGATTTCGACATCATAAGAACTGGGTTACAGGGCGACGGGTAGAATCCCTTCACCTCGCTCTGAAGGAACGCAACGCCTAACCGGAGGACTACTCAGGGACTTCTTATTCTTGGGAGAGCAAATCTCAGTATTCGATAGGAATGGATTTTTCGAGTTTTGTGGTATTGGGGTTGATTTTGTGTTTAGGGATTTCCAATGCGGTGTAGCCCAGGATCGATCGCCTCCTTCTCTTCTCCGATCGCGACTGGTACTGGCCTTTTCATTCCCTCCACGGCTTTGACCTCGAGCTTCCTGAAGACGGACTCGCTCAGGCCGCGACTATAGATTTATATTTCTACATACCTCGATCAACGCGGGAGATGCGTATGGTGAAGTCGATACTCGTATCAGAGGATACTCATCGGAGACTGATGGTTGCCAAGATGGAGATGGGATTCAAGTCCATGGACGAGATGTTGGACAAACTGGTTTCGGAAATCAGTAAGGCAAGATTCTTGGAGGCTTCCCGTCGGTTCAGGGCTGGGTTAAGACGTAGGCGTTTGTCGCTGGATGAACTTACGGGCTCAGGCGAAGCTATTCGAATTGAACTCTTCAGACAATGGTTCGGAAAGGAAAAGAGGCCTTCTTGACACCAACGTAATCTACTCAGCACTACATAACCCGGCGGGTGTATGCGGCAAGATAATCTTGCTGGGGACAGGGCCCCTGGTTGAGCTCTATTCAATCGATCTCGCCAGAGAAGAGCTTCGGACAAACCTGGAGCGTAAGATGGGCCTTCATCATGACGACATCGAATTCATTGTCTCCAGTCTTCCACTTGACTGGATACCACGTGAGGTCTACGCCGGTTATGTAAGAAGAGCCGCCGGAGCAGTAGGGGTTCCGCAGGACGCTCCCTTTGTGGCCGCTTCGCTAGCGACCGGGATCCCTCTCGTCTCAGGCGATGCACACTTACACACGAGGAAGATACGTCGTCTAATCAGAACACATAGGCCGCGTGAGTTTACGGATGTGTTTGGCGGCTAGGGGTTCATGACTCTCAGCCGGAAAGCTCGGACGTTCGCTGCTACGCTTCTTTGAACTTTTCCACTCACTCCTGAAGCTTAACCTCGCCCTATTTTGCTGTAGCTTTCTTGATCGATTCCAGTACTTGGTCTACTGCGAGAACCGGCTTGACATCAAAACTCACGTGGGGTATCCATTTTAGCAGACCTGTGTAGAGGTCTACTTCGCTTGACTCGATGATAGCGTATCCACCGCTTGCATCACTACACATCCCCCAGTCCTTGACGAGGCCGGCACTCAGGTCGGCTTTGACCATCTCAAGCATCGACAACCAGAGTTTCACTCTCTCCTCAGGATTAGGAGGCGTTCCTAGGGGGCTCAGCTGCCATCTCACATAGAACTTGGCCATCTTCACCATCACTCCTCTAGTCTTGGTACTTGTAAAGCTCCCCACCTCGGAGCTAGACTCCACTAGAAGTCAGCGTAGGCTAGCGGAACTGTGATAGTAATGTCAGCCCAATCTCATAAGTCTGCTCACGCAGAAGATTCCAGGTGCGACTGCCTCGCGATGAGCGCTTCTAGATTTGATTCTTGGACCGCATCGCGAACTCCTGCGCATCCCAAGAAGTTTCGGGGGGATTTCGAGACCACAAGAACTGGGTCACAGGACGACGAGTAAAATCCCTTTGCCTTGCCCTGAAAGAACGCAACGCCTAACAGGCGTATTTCCCACGAGAACAGCAAATCTCGCTACTCGGTAGGAATCGATCTTTCAAGTTTTCTGGTCGTGCGTCGAACTTGAGTTCGAGGATCTCTAGCGTAGTGCTGCCCAAGATTGATGGTTCGCTATCTTATCCGATCGCAACGAGTATTAGCACTTGTTAGTATTCGAAACAGACTTCTTTCTCGTCTCTCAAGATGATTGATGAATTTCTGAGCAGGTCCAAACGGCCCAGGATGTTTGGAATCTCAACAGTCGGGAATGCGACCCTTGCTCGGATTCTCATACCGCCAAGCTGAAGGTCAACTTGATGCAGGTATGCATCTATTTTGCCACCCAAACCATGAAGCGTCCTATGCTTCCCTTCGGCAATCTGTATTCCCATGATCCGAGCGACGCTTGGAGAGAATATGGAAACATCTGCGCCCGAATCCACTAGAGCTGTGATGTCGAAGCTTTCCCCTGAACGTGCCCTGAGTGTGACTTTGACAATGGGTCTGGCTATGATTCCGAAGGCTTCTGATCTCTGTTTTGAGAAGGGGAAACACGCGCGACCCAAAGTATCATGGCCTCCTTTACAGGCACTTGACCTACGAGGATTCTCGCGGCGGGATGCATCCTACGGGCTTTTAGATAGACTATTTCGGCATCCTTGCCGTGTGCTACAACCGACCGGCGGACGATTGCCACATACTGCCCCTCATACCTGTCCATCAGCCTTCGTAGAGACCTCACAAAGAACTGGTATGAGTCCTCTCCTTTTGCCACCGGTCGAACCTCTGATCACGACAACCAGCGATCGGCGGCTATATCAATGGCGCGGGAGAGGGGATTTTGACTCCAATACACCGGTAAGCCCGGTTTTCACCTCATCTTTATCACACTGATTTATCGAGCTGTTATCGCCTGTTTGCTGGGTTGACTCATGGGATTGTTATTCTACGCGACCTGCTTTCCATTCATTGCGTATCTGTTTCCTTCGGTTCTCAGTCCGCAACTTCCAGCCGCAGCAGCGCTACTGGGAAGCCTAGCAGGAGCATGGTTGGGACAGAAGACCTATTCCGGGCTCTCATCTGCAGTCCTAGGAGATATCCGCTGAATGGTAGAATCGAGAGCTGATCTCTGCAAGTGGGTGAGGATTTTTAGGGTTTCAAGGTGAGGCACCGTGAGGCTGCCTCGTGTTTTCTTGAGGCAGCCTGACGGAGCCTCGCGATTCAAACGATCTATGGCAGAGAGTCCACTGAATTGTCCCCACCATCCACTGGGCTGAAGATCGGGTTCCAGTTGGGCTCAGCTGTCCGGTTTCCATGTGGGCATGTCTGCGGTTAGCCGAGAGTTTTCTCGATCGTTAGGGCAAGTTGATCGCTGGTCACATGTTCCAGTTTGCAGGCTTCCTCACGCGATTCAGCGCAGTCAAGATGCAACACGTCCGTCAGAAGTCTCTCCGCAAGCCTGTGCCGTCTGAAGACTGAGACCAGCAGCTTCCTTCCACGGTCAGCTTCACACCTTTGTAGGGTTCGCGGGCAACGGGTCCTTTGTCCTCGAGGACCTCTAGGGTGTTCGTTGAAGACCTACCTCAACCTCCATTGGTTCAGTCCTGAGAATATGGCGAACATACTGCTGGTAGCATTGACATTGAACAATCTTCTTCTTCATTAGTCGAGCGGACTTGTGCATAGACTCTCTCTCCTTAGCGTGAAACATCATTCGCGACTCAAGCGAGTCTAGGTATGATGCGTCCTATGGTGCACTTTGGCCACTCAGCGGTCGGTGTATGTTCTGGTCACCATTTCTCGTGGTGAACTAGATCCGCTAGAGGTCTGCGTCCGACCGAGGCGAGGACCTCTTTCAATGCTTTTCCTTCAATTGTTGGGATGACACTTGGGCGGGGATAGCCGAATGAGACGACCTGCTGCAACTTCAGGTTCGCCGGTATGCCCAAGACTTTCTTGGCGTCCACTTCGCGGTGCATTGTCGCAATGCATGATGCCACGCCATGACCCCAAGCGGCCAGCATCATATTCTGAATCGCACGTCCACCGTCAAATTCCGCATGAGGCTCGGTCACGACCACGATCGCGAACGCCGCCTCGCGCAAGTGGCTGGCATAATTGCCGCACTGAGCTAGGCGGGTTAACGTTTCGCGGCTCTTAACGACGATGAACCGCCAAGGCTGCGTGTTCTTTGAACTTCCCGCCCATCGTCCAGCTTCCAAGATATGTTTGATGCTTTCGTCATGAACCTTCGTTTCGGTGAATTGACGAACGGCACGCATGGTCCTTATGGCACGGTTGACGTCCATCAGATTCCACTTCGAAGCGCACTAAGGGGCGCGCATGCTGGTGAATAGGCTTTCCATTCCGTAGGTGGAGCGAGCAAGCTGAAAATGGGTTCCGTGGAGGCTGAGCAATGGCTCTGAAGGAAAATGCCGGGTGCAGTGAAGTGCCAGTGCCTCTCAGGAGATCGAGCAGATCTGCAAGGACGGGTAGGATCTAGCTGCCCCCTGCCAAGATGAGCTTACCGTCAGAGCCATAGATCTGAACCTTGATGGGACGCTGATTGAGTCCTTAAGACGCATGCTTCACAGTGTATAGTTTGATGCTGCACGAAGTCTCTGGAGAAAGGGCTGATGAATAGAACTGAGCAGCGCGACTCACCGAAGATCGTCGAGAAAACCTGCAAGACGGCTCTGTCAAAAACCAAAGTCTCATCTTACGATTACACGGTTAACCCTTACACAGGTTGCCTTCATGGCTGCGTATACTGCTATGCGAACTTCATGCGCCGTTTCTCGGGACATTTGCAGGACGCTTGGGGTAGCTTCGTGGATGTGAAGGTCAACCTGCTTGAGGTATTGGCGAAAGAACTGCCAAGACGTTCCGGCGGCAGTGTCTGGTTCAGTAGCGTATGCGACCCATATCAGCAAGTTGAAGCCAAATACAAGTTGACACGAGGAGCCATCAAGCTTATACTAGGATATCCTAAGTTCTCGATCTCAATCCTAACGAAGAGCGCCCTCGTCCTCCGAGACCTGGACCTGCTTGCACGTATGAAGGGCAGAGTGGATGTCGGTTTCACGATAACTACGTTCAGTAATCAAGCGCAACCGTTCTTCGAACCACGCTCATCCTCAGTCAAAGACAGGATTGATGCTCTTAGAAGACTGAATGAGGTGGGGGTGGAGACATGGGTCTTCGTCGCACCTATCCTCCCGCACGTGACTGAGGAAGCGCTTGAAGATGGACTGCACCAGCTGGCAGAGGCAGGCGTCAAGAGACTGATGACAGACCGGTACAATGCACGAGGCATGATCATCAACAAAACCCTAAATGCGTATAGATCTTGGAAGTCGACCCTCAATCTCCAAGAAATACGCCGGCTCCTCTGGAACGGAGGCGCGTACTACCGCCTACTTGATGCAAGGATTTCTCGCCTGTGGAAAGGAGAGACTCCAAATGGAATTCACGAAAAAGTGTTCTGAACGGCATTCTACGCCGCGCATATGTTACTGACCTGCTAAGAGGGTAAACCATCTAGAAGCGCCCAGACAACTGGTTTGCTTCACGACGACCAACATATGAAATCAATGTGGGGTTCGAAGACGCGATGACCTCAGGGTGTGAAAGAGCTACTAGACATGACTAGCCAAGGCATAATAGCAATCCTGCTGACTTGGGCGTTATGGGCCTCGCTCAGAGGAAGGTATCCGAGTCAGTTACTGTATTCGAGGGCCGTCATCCGTTGGGAGTAGGTGTGACCTCCACCGTGGTCCAGTCGGGAAAAGACGCTTTTGTCTTCGACTCGATGCTATATCCCGAGGATACCCTTGAGTTGCTTCGCAGCATCAGCCATATGAGTTTGAACATCAAGGGTCTAATCAACACACACTGGCACTGCGATCATACGGCTGGGAATCAGCTCTTCCTTCAAACTAAACGAATAATCTCGCACAGTCTTTGTAACGATTTGATGCGTGCGGACGACCTTACTTGGTTGAACAAGGAACTGAAAGAGGAGGAAAAAGTTAGACCTACGTATCCCAACGAAATGGTCGCGGACAGGTCGGTCTTGGCCGTTGGAAATCTAAGGATTGAGTTTCTTCACACACCAGGACATACGCCTGATTCGATTACCGGCTGGTTGAAAGATGAGCGTATTATCATCGCAGGTGACACCGTGATAGAGCTCCCATACATTTGGTATGGCGATAGCAAGGCTCTGATTGAATCTCTCAAGAGAGTTCAGACAGTTGTCGGCGGAGGAGGGAGGATTATTCAGGGGCACGGAGGAATATGCGGGAGCGAAAAACTCGACAGCGACGTCAGGTACATCGAGAGCTTGCGGTCTGTTGTTACTGAATATTTCAATGCTGGAAAGACGATTAAGGAGGCAACCGCAGGAGTCAAGTTGGCGGACTGCGTCTCCAAAGAGAGACTGGAAAGCATACCCAAACCTTACGAGGGCGTTCACGTGGAAAACGTTGAACGGATCTACGCTGAATTGGGCAACAAAATGATCTAGGACTCTCGCGCATGTCGTCGTCTCCTATCAGTGGGATGCCCTCTCCAGCGCTGCCCCTCCCACTCGTTTGATTTCAAGCCGGACACTGAACAAGAGGTTCAGAATGGCGCCGGGAGAGGAGCTTGAACTAAAGGTTCAACATCCCTACAGTACGACCCTTCTCTGGCAGCCGAAGGTTTGGAACCATCGCCTTCGGGCGGTCATTTGCGGGCCAAGAAATCTGTGATGCAGAACCGTCAGCCAAGCGCGAGGTAAGCCAAAAATGAGCCGAAGGACAGGGTCAGTGCCATCTTTGTTGGTCTATTAACGAATGGGGCCGGGAGTCAGAAATGAGCGAAGTCAAAGCCTACGATGGTTCACAGGTCGTTATTACTCCCGAAGTGATTGATCACATAGTGAGAAAGCATCCGCAAATGCTTTCAATTGTAGGTTTTCCCAAAGAGCAATTGCTTTCATCTCTGATCCGAGCCTTGGAGAGTCCAATGAACGTATTTCTTGATGCACATGGGTCGAGATACTTCATACTAAGGGCTGGCGATTTGTACTTGAATGTCATAGTGATTAGGGGCTCCGTGAAGACGGCATACTTAATTGGTGAGCGCACCTACGCAAGGATGAGGAAGGCGAGATGGCTACGTCGTCTCTATTAGGGCTGGATATTCAGCGGCTACTGCGGAGGGCTGAGCATCTCGCTGGGATTAAGCTTCCCAAAGAGGTTATCGAAGTGACCTTGGAACCTAAGCTGGACACGCTATGCGTACGATTCAAGAAACCTTCCGATGGCGAGCTCGGCGAACCTTCGCACCCACACGTCCACCTATTCAGAGACAGAACCAACCGCGAGATCACCGCGGTCGAACTCTTGGAAATCGATGAACTGTCCGCGCCAACTTAATCGCTCAGATCGATTTCGCGTCAGATTCAGAGTTCTGGAGTCTCGGAAGGGCACTCATCAAAAGGTTCAGAATGGCGCCGGGAGAGGGCATTGAACATTGGGAGCATGTTATCTTCTTCGGTGATTGCAGTGAGCTTGAGGAGACCAGTCTAGATGCTAATGAGTGTAGATTACGCTCCTATGACCTACGGCTCGGAGCGTAACAGTTCGGCCGCCTTCTTCAACGCTGTAGATTACCCTGAATTCTCCCACTCTTAGGGACCAGAATCCTTCGAGTTGCCCACGGAGCATCTTACCCAGTCGTGCATCTTCTTTGAGAAGTTCGATCGTCTGCAGAATACGCCTGATGGTGACCCGGTCGAGTTTGCGCAAATCCTGAGGAAGCTTCTGGTTGAGATTAGACTATAGCTTTCCTTGTTTTCTGAGCTTCTGCTTAAGCTGTGCAACCGTATAGACCCTGCCGGTCTTCACGTCTCTTCGGGACTGCTTGATTGATTCCATTAGCGCTTTGTCCCTGAGGACCTCCTCTGTCTCGAGAAGTTCTTCGAGAATATTCCTTGTCTCAAGCAGCAACTGGCGATCCTGCTGCGTTAGGAGCGACCTTGCCAACACGACAAACCTCAAAAGACCATTACCTGCGGCGATATTTTAAGAGGACGACGGGCGCCCGGTCTCAAACTTGTGATTAAGTTAGCCCCATTTTGAGATCATGATATGTAGGATAAACGTTAGCGGGCCCGCGAGGGCCCACCAAGACCACTGATGTGCTATTCATGGGTCGAGGCTTCGAATCCCTCCCGGCCCCCCATGCTCAGGTTCGGCGGATATCGACCTTCGGCCTTGAGCCTATCCAGAAATACCATTATGAGGTCTTTGTTGTGTTGCGAAACCTTCGAGTGGGCTTTCATGAACCGGATGGCCCGCGTCAATCGCTTCTCGTAGTCGTGGATGTCTATCGGGTGTCCATCACGCATCTGGTACGCCATACGTTCTCTTCTGAACCCTCTTAAGCCGAGGAAACGCGGAAAACGCTAGGAGTTGAACCCGAGGTTTGGCGCCGGGAGCTGAACTAAAGGTTCAACACCCTTACAAAGTCGTCGTGCGGGGCTAGGGCTTTGTCATGCGTCGGATTCCGCTTACGATGTCGAAGTCCGAATCGTGAGAGAAAATATGCTTCACCGAATAACGCTTCATGACGATTGTTGAAACTACATCGGTCAGGCTTAGTCTACCAGTATACCTTGCGTAGGCTGCAATCGACTCCTTCAGTATGCTCTCATCTACGAAAACGGTGACGATCCGCGGGGATGCGATGATCAGTCTGCCTACATTGGCCGCGGCGGCTGCACGAAAACCCTTTCGTTTGCCCAGAACTGTGACAGTTTCGTCTATGATGAAATCCGTGGTTAGCCCAAGCGGAGATGACCCAAGTCTTATCGATTCAATGATCTCGTGAGCTGAGCTGTGAAGCTCATCATTCCTATCCGCGTCTCCTACCCATTCCGTCGTATCAACGAAAATCAGAGTTGTCCAGTCTCCAGCTTTTCTAGATCCCTCAGCACGTTATGACGTGCCGAAGACCGTCCAATCCCGCAGATTTTCGCAAGAGGGTCCCTATCGGGCGGGCACAGTCCCCCCAGCAAGTTCTCATATTTCTTGATGTACAACCTAAGAGCCTCTTCACCCTCCGCGCTCAGCTCAAGCTTCCCCCGCTTCGCTAGGACGACTCTCTTGAATCGCTCTATTGTGTCATTCGATGCAATGATCTTCACTTGCGCCGTGACTACTTCACCCGAGTACCCCGGTGACGAAGCACAATATTAGCCTTAGGGCAAACGAGATGGCGCCGGGAGAGGGATTTGAAGCTAAGGTTCAAAGCCGTTACGAAAGCGTCCCGCGGTGGCCATCTTTGGTCAAGTAGTTCTCGTCCTCTGCCGTTCATGGGAGTGTCGATGGTGGATGTCCGGGTAGTGATCGTGCAAATGCATGATTGGTTCATGCTCATGTCGATGACTGTGTGGTTCCCCTGACGGGTCAAGCGAAACGTGTCTGTGCTGATGATGTTCGTCGTGGATATGTCTGTGAGAATGGACTATGGCGTTGTGAATATGCGAATGATTGTGTCGCTCTGACATCAGAAACCACACCCCTACGCCCATCGCGACCGAAGCGACTACAAAAAGCGGGGTAACTGGATCATGCCACATGACTAATCCGACAAAGGCGCCAATGAATGGCGCCGCGGAAAAGTAGGCGCCAGTTCTTGCAGTCCCGAGTTTCCGTAGGGCCAGAACATAAAACATGAGGCTCAGTCCGTACGTGAAGAAGCCGACCGCGAGGGCAGCTACCGTCCAGGGTGCAGATGGCAAAGTGCCCCCAAACCAGAAGCCAAGCAAGACATTGATCATGCCAGCAACCAGCCCCTTGATCGCTGCCACCTCGCGAGGGTCGCCAGCGGATATTCTCTGTGTGAGATTGTTATCGATCGCCCAGCACAGACAGGCAGCTCCAATAGCTAAAGGTCCAGAGAGGACGACGTACGTTGCAGTCGGCTGCCAGGAGAGCAGGACGCCTCCGAGCAAGATCGCCCCAATCCCTGCTCCTACTCTTCGACCAACGTTCTCGCGGAAGACAACCCATGCCAATGTTGCAGTGAAGACACCCTCCAAGTTTAGCAGCAGAGATGCATCGGACGCGGGTATCTGTTCCAGACCCACTAGCAATAGTACGGGAGCAACTATTCCGCCAAAGATAACCGCACCCGAAAGCCAAGGGAGATCGGTCCGACTGAGAGGCGTCTCTTTGCGAACTGTCCCGACCTGGAGTATTGATCTTAACGAGGTCAGGCCGATACCCGCGCCCAAATAGAACAATCCCGCAAGAACCTGCGGAGAGACGACTCCGAGCAATCCTTTTGCTATGGGCGTACTTAGGCCGAAAAGGACCGCGGCAACTAGCGCAATCCATGAGGACCTTTGCAGACTCGATCTAGACCATGCTCGTATCATACCAAGCCACTACCTAGGAAATGCGGGCACTGCGGTGAGATGCGCCGACGAAAGCTCCAACTCACCTGCCCAGACGGTTTGGGGTTACTCGCACGCAATCATTGTTCAGTGCGTGGGAGTTGGTTTTCTTCTGACGACGCTGACCTCGTCTATGCTGTGTATTGCCGCACCGAGCCCTTCTAAGTGTTTCCGGACGCTGTCCATCAGAATTTCGTTTCCCTCAAGTGTGACCTTGACACTCTCGGTATTCTGATCTATTTCTCCTAGGGAAATCCCAACATGTTCAACCCCATGCATCGAAACAAGCTTTGAGGCAAATTCATGGAGCGGTGGTTCACGCGGCTTCAATACGTCTAAGACGATCTTTATGATCTGAGCAACCAATCGGATTCGCAGCCGACCGTGCGGTAGTCGTGAATGGGCCGTATTGCGAGCGCCTCATATAATCTGAGCCCTTACGAGACGCGAAATTCAGAGTACGGGCGACCCCTTAAAAGGGGCATTTCGAGAAATGTGCCTCGGTCAGAAATAGCAATTGGGCTGGCTGCGTCAACATCTGCGTATTTCAGGAGTCATCATGATCGCACGAAGGTGGTTTGTGACCAATGCCTTCGACGGAAATCTGTCGATTCTTGGATTGCTTCTAGGTTCTAGGGCTGTGAGGGATGGGGCTCCTGAGGCTTCATTGCTCCTCGCGGCCGGCTTGGGAATCTGCGGGGCTCTTGCCATCTCTCAGTCCGCAGGGAACATTCTGACCGAACGGGCTGAACGAGTTCGTCATTTAAAGGAGCTGGAGGATTCGATGCTGCGCTCCCTGAACGACACTATACACGAGGACGCAGCCGTTGCGGCTCCGCTAATCGCTGGGTTCATTGGTGGAACTCTGCCTGCCGCCTATACGACTCTGACGCTTATTCCATACATGCTTGGGTATCTCGGATTGATTGGTTCAGAACAGGCTTTCTGGTTTTCTGTCGGAGGTGTTTTGCTGTCCGTATTCTTCTTGGGTGTCTTGCTCGGCACGATATCCAGAACTAGCCTGTTGCTTGCTGGGTTGAAGATGGTAGCCGTAGGAGCCTTGACGGCAGCGCTTTTGTTCCTTGTAGGGGTGCTGTGAGATTCACGCTCCTAAACCCAAGCCCAATTGGCGCGCTCTGCTCGGTTCTAATTCAGTTTGCTTTTTCACCATCGAACACACGCGGACAGAGAAAGCCTAGTCAGAGTGGCGCCGGGAGAGGGATTTGAACTAAAGGTTCAGAATCCCCGCAGGGAGACCCGACACCATCAACCGAGAGTTTGAAGTCTCGGGCTGGCACGAACAAAAGGTTCAGAATTGCGCCAGGGGCAGATTCTTCGGCCGAGGCGGGACACCAAGTGTGCCTAGAAGGTGTCCCAAGGCTTTGAACCTCAGATTTGAGGCTGGTGTAAAGATGGGCGCAGAGCAAAACGCGAAATTTCTGGCCATTACCGATCTGGAAACGGGATACAGAATACGGGAGGACCTGTGTCCGATTCCGATCGTCTGAAAAGCAAGAAGTAGCTAGAAACATTCCATAGCTGTTTCTCTTGCGTTACCTTTTTCTGAACACATGAGTGCCGAGGAGGGGCCCAAAGAGAAGTACCCGGAAAGATGAAGGAGGTGAGGTTGAGATGTCTGAGAAGGAGATTGAAAGTATCGTGCGTGAATTTCGCCTTGCGTTTGAGGAAAGAGATGTGGAGAAGATGCTTTCCTTCTTTGCGGAGGACGCGGTCTTGGTTGCACCTGTGGGCACATTCAAAGGCAAGCGGGAGGTGAAGCATTTCTGGACTTGGGACACTCAGGTCAGCCCGACTGAGACGGCTAGACTCTCTGGAATTGGAATCATGGTGAAAGAGAATCGAGCTGTTTCCGAGGGCGTTTCTGAGGGCGACTTCGAAGGCAAGAAATACGAAGCTCCTGGCATAACCGTGTACGAATTCAGCGATAGCAAGATTCAGCACATGAGGCTATACTACGATAAGCTATCGATCGTAAAACAGGTGACGATGCAGTACACAGGCATCACGGGCTGGTTCGCAAAAAGACTGGTAAACTACATCGTAGGACAGGCTGAAAAGGGCTTACACTAGTGTTGTTTCATACGTTCTCGTCCGTTCGTACTTCTGCTTGGCGTCGGCATGAGTTCAAGTAGACGTCTTCAACCTTTTCGAGGTCTGGTCGTCGGGCATGTCACATGGCGCCGGGAGAGGGAGCTGAACTAAAGGTTCAATTCCTTTACATGAAATGGCGAAACAGATGAGGAAATGGCGGGAAACCTTTGATGTCCCCGCTCGGAGTGGAGCCAATTTATATCGGCTATTTCTTATAGGTAGGGAGGTCGTCTCTCTTCTCAGGTCAGAGAAGTTGGCCCTAAAGCTGAGGGATGTCCGAACTGAAATCCTTCGCGAGGACAATGGAACCTACGCAGTTGCATGCTCGGCACTGGGCGTGTATTCGGTAGGCAAGACTCTGAAAGAAGCAAAACGCAACTTCGAAGACGCTCTTGGTTTGCATCTCTCAGTCGTCAGGGATAAGGCAAGGAAAAACGGTTAGAGCTTCCGATTTCCAAGTCACCATTACAACGCTGTGATAAAGGAAAGAGACCGTCGGGGTTTGTTTTATTCTGCGGTTTACCATGATTCACTTAAGTAGTGGAACTACTTTTCATATGCCGAGTAAGCGTGGTAACAGAAGCCAGAGCCGAGGAATATCTAAAGCTCAACGGCAAATATCTGCTTGAAGCCGAACAGCTCCTGAAAAAGAACGATCTGCCACAGGCCTCAGAGAAGCTGTGGGGAGCAGCCGCTGAAATCGTCAAAGCAGTCGCTGCTACGAAGGGGGTAGAACTCGGAACGCACGCGAGCCTCTGGGCATTTGTTGAGGAGCTCGATCGCCAAAACCCAGCCCTAGGTCTGATTGAGAAATTCTCGTACGCAGGCAACCTTCACACGAACTTCTACGAGAACTGGCTGTCAAGCGGATACATCGTCCGCGGCATGGTTGTTGTGAAGGATTTTGTCGGGAAGATGAAGCAACTATAGTCACACCAGCATCTTTCGAAAACGCTCATCGGTATGGGACAAAACCAGCATCGCTTCAAAGTGAATACCTGCAAGCTAAACATCGGTTGTCGAGCGTTGAGCCACACCGAACAATGAATGGCGCCGGCAGAGGGATTTGAACTAAAGGTTCAACTCCCTTGCTGTGCAGCGACCTAGCCTTCA
>CAZRDM010000034.1:0-18069 GCA_964598845.1 uncultured Candidatus Bathyarchaeia archaeon | reverse complement strand
TCTCGGTCATCATACAGAATGAGCCCTAAGGGATTGGAGGGGGGAATTGCTGCGAGGAGATTGCCTGCTTCGCTAACAATTGCACTTAAAGTCGATATCCCGTTGCTACCGTCCTTCATGGAAGATGATGCGTCCACAACCAGCATAATCGGGGGATCTCGTTCGAGGTAGAACTCCCTAGTCATCAGTTTTCCTGTTCTCGCAGTGGCCTTCCAATCGATTCGGTGGAAATCATCTAGAAAGCTGAGCTTCCTTACTCCGGCAAAGTCAGTTCCAGTTCCCCGCCGCAATCGATCAATAGTAAGGTCCTCGAAAACATCCGTCTCAAAAGGCGTTATTGGCCGGCTGACCAAGGGTCGTGCCATTATGGTGACCTTGTCAGGAAACTCTATCAACTGTTTGAAAAGGCGACTGCGTGATTCCAATGAAATTGTCGTTGATAAGATCTCGAATTTGCCAGGAGCCCTAGCCTGAAGCAGTGTCTCAATTTTTTGCTCAATAGAACGAACGAGTGGAATTGGGGTTGGAGATTGCTCTTCCCTGATCTGAGGGGGAAGATTCCGGTTTAACGCAATTATTCGATGACTTAGATTAGAGGGATTCTTAATCACGGTTTCTACTCTAAAGGTACGTCCAACTGAGCCTTCTACATAGGGAGGGTGACTTTCCAGTCTAATCGAAATCTTCAGAATGCCAACGGCATGATGAAAGACAATACCTTCGATCAGAAGAAAAAGAAACAAGGCCGCGGTTGATAGTACGATGACGGGGTTGGAGGATAGGCTGCCCACCAGTAGGAGGCCTAGCCCGAGCCGTACAACAATTCGGCCCAGTGAAGATAACTCCAAGGCGCATTCAACCCTTGCGATGCCCTTGAGGAATTGGTGTGTCCTCTAGGAGACTTCCAACAACTGTATCTGGTGAGAGTTCCGGTGTTCGTCCGATTACGGTTACAATTATTCTGTGTCTTAGAACATGTGGCGCGAGATACTTCACGTCATCCGGCAGCACATACATTCTGCCCTTGATCAGAGCTCTTGCTCTCGATGCCTTTGACAGCGCAATCGTTGCTCGCGGGCTTGCGCCCAACGAGACTCCATCCATTTGTCTTGTTCTGTGAACAAGATCGACAATATACCTTTCAAGTTGGGGTGCGACAAAAACATCTTTGGTTAACCCAATAAGGCTGGAGATCTTCTCACTCGCGGTCAACTGTTTCACTTCGCCCGCTTCTATCGCGTACATCCTGTCGGCTATCTCGATCTCTTCTTCCACGCTAGGGTAACCTACTTTCAGACTTAGAAGAAACCTGTCAACAAGGACCTCTGGCAATGGGAAAACCCCATGGAACTCGACTGGGCTCTGCGTTGCAATAACCATGAATGGATACGGAAGTCTATGTGTCTCGCCTTCTATCGTGACGTGTTTCTCTTGCATCGCCTCAAGCACTGCACTATTAGTCTTGGGAGTGTTTCGGTTTATTTCATCCACGAGCAGGATGCTCGTGAATATGGGTCCCTTCTCCAATTTGAAGGAGCCTGTCTTTGGATCAAAGACGTGTGTGCCCAGAATATCGGCTGGAAGTATGTCTGGGCTTCCTTGAATTCTCTTGAAACCTAACCCAAGCACGTATGAGAACGTCTTGCCAAGAGTGGTCTTAGCCACTCCAGGAACGCCTTCCAAGAGAACGTGACCCTCCGAGAGCAGCGCAACAAGCAAGTCTTCTATGAGATCTGTCTTTCCGACTATCACCTTCTGGCACTCTGTTATCACGTTCCTGATAGTCGCCTCAGCCTGTGCTGGCACATGCTCGGAAATTTGCATTCCGTTTGATCCCTGATTCAGCTTGGAACAGGTCCTCAAGTCTGGCCGTCAGTATAAAGCTTGATTGTCACTTCGAACGCCTTCTCCGTTTCATTAACCTGAATAGCTCGAATGAAAATGTCAAAGCCAACGCGAGTGCTACAAGAAATGATTGGATGTATATGCTCTGAGGGGAGGAGAGAATTAGATCACGTAATGACTGAATCTCATATCTTAGAAAAGTTCGCCAATCCGTTAGGCTTGCTCTAGCCAGATGTGCAACATCGAAAGCGAGGGAACCGTTTCCCATCTTCAACAGATTTTGGAAGAAAGGCATATTGTCATAGAGACCCACCATGTCATTGATGAACATACTTGGGTCGGATACTAGGACGAGTGTTCCGTTGCCAATGTTCACGCTAGCAATCACCGGGTACGAGTCGATTGTCTCATTTTCCAATGGAAAGTGCTCCGCGGTCAAGTCGACAAAGGAGAAAGGAGATGACGACGCAAGAGTGGTTACCTCAGTTGAGTTGCGTATTTCGATATAGGAAGGGCGATTCAAGATGACGGTTGTGAGATTCGCCGTCAACGGGTTGGTAGCAAAATCGCTAACGAGAGGAAATGTATGATCCTTGCCGTAGTAATACAAATCCGCTATGGGATGTCCCGAAAATCGGGCACTGACATTTAGCTCCCTCAAGAGGCTATTCCCAGTCCCAAAGTCATCGGCCAAGAGCAAAGCCCCGCCTGCCTCGACGAAACTGCGTATGCCCTTGCTCTCTGCCTGTGAGAATTCTATACTTGGACCTATCACAGCCAGAAGAAACAACTTGTTCGCAAAGGCTCCGCCATAGGAAGTGACCAAAGTTGTGTTGTTGCTCATGCTAGCCACCTTGCTACATCCGTTCCAATACTCGTTGAGCGGATGATATGCTTCCTGTATTGGCCAGTAGAATGAAACGGATAGCATCAGAACCACGGATAGAACAAGCGCAACTGCTAGGCTTCTCGTGATTGTTAGCTTCACTAGCTATTTCACGGTCTGGATTTCTTCTCTGAGCTGAAGCAGGATATCCATGGCTTCGTTGCTCTGGCTGCTCCCGATAGGATAGGGGCTGTATTCGGCAAACTCGAAGAGCTCAGAAAGGCGTTTGAATCTTGCTTTGACAGTGTCTGATGCTGCTTTCGAGACTTTGGCGAAGTATTCCCAGTGTGTTTCACTCTCACGAGGAGCTTCACCTAACTTCTCAGCTATCAAGGCTACCGCTAGGCTGTAGGCTCTCCTTACCCTGCTAGAGTCATCAGTCTCATCGTGAAGGGCAGAAATTAGAGCCTCGCGAGAATATTCCTCTGCCAGTACAAGTTCTTTAGGAGCAGTCGGTTCGGAGACGGGAACTGTCAGCATCCTGGCCCGCCTGTTCCTTCTGGCTAGATAGGCTATGACTGACACAGCTGACACTCCACCCACACCCGCCAAGACGATCAACGGCGTATTGTATACCGAGACTTGTACTGTCGCGGTCGAGTTCTGCAACCACGGTCTACTTGGTGCATATTGGACTTTGATCGAATACGAACCAAAGCTGAGCGTCAATGGTATCTGAATTGCGGTAGCAAAGGTGCCGTCGTCACCAACAGTTACGTTGCCATATGGAATGTCACTAACATAGATGGTCAGGTTTCCCGATCTGGATGATGCGGCCTCGTCGAAGGTGGCGTTGATGTATGCTACGTTTCCCGCTAGGATGAATCTCATTCCGGAGAAGACCCAACTGCGATCCAACACGACACTCGTCTGAGTTCCGACCAACTCTACTATCAAGGGCAAAGTAGCATTTGAGGGCGCCACAACATCTTGGGTAGCGTTGAAGACAACCGTCACAACATGAGTACCATTGTTGATATTAGGCGGAGTCGAGAATCTAAACCAGAACAAACCGCTACTGCTCGTGGTCATGTTCCCAAGAAGAGCTCGATCCAATTCCACAATTATCATCCGGTTGGCGAGAGCCTGTTGTCCGTCAGCTGATAGGTTCCCCCTTACGTATACGAAATCAAGTGGTTTGACCTTCGTCGGGTAGATTTCAGCAATAAGAATCGATGGGCGGTAAACAACTTGGATTTGCAGTCGCGACGAGGAAGGCAGGTAGATGGCTCTATCTTGGCCCTCTGGTTCGAAGTTTGCGTCTATGTATGTTACGCCGGACGGAAAACCGCTGGAGAAGTTAATGCTGGCCTGAAATCTGCCTTCAACGTTCGAACTCACGGTAATTTGGTCGGATTCCCACGCGATTGTGATGTTCCTACCAGATAGGGCTGTACCGTTTTCAGTCCTGAGCAGACCATAGACAAGTACGAACTCGCCCACAAATACCTCCGTTCTCGATGCACTGAGAATCAAGCTGGTTTCAGTCAGCCCCTGCTGTGTCTCGAGTCTTGAGCTGAGCTGATCAATTTCATCCGAGTACGACTGGAATCTCAGCTCGAGTTCCTCTACTTTCTCCAGCTGAGGCGTTGTGTCGATCTTGTATTGACTGTCAATGCGATCGAGAGACGAGTACAGGGAATCTAGAAGACCCTTACCCTTGTTTCGCAGTTCCTTGAGCTGCTGCACTTCCGCAAGAGCCCTTATTGTATTGCCCGAAGCGACAGACTTTCGAGCCGTCTGCAATTTGGTATCGATCTGAATCATGCCATCTGTGAAGTTGGAAAGTGTACGAATATATTGTCCGAAGAGGTCTTCATCAACACTCGGTAAGCGAACGATATTCTTCAGCCTGTCACGGAGAAAGTTCAGGTTCGCAGGATCTATCGTCCCCGCGAGAGCTTTCAGAACAGCCTCGATGTCCTGGGCGTGCGGCTCTTCAGCGGTTCTAGCGGAGAATTGATACTCTCTTGAAAGCGCTCTTGGAATACCCCTTGTTGGGGATGAAGCGGTCATGTAGATGGTGGGCAGAATCAGGCCGATGATTATGAGCACGAGAAGTGCTTTCATAATCTTTCCTGGCAATATCCTGAGTCACTTCATCGAGTGTCCTTCTATCTCAGTATCTGTAATACTCGTTGCGCGATTATTATCGTGAAGACTGTCAGTAACGCGATTCCCATAATAGTCTTCTTTTTAGACTCTACTGGACTGAAAGGCGAAGTGACCTCGGATGCGACGAAGAATTCGATAGCGAATAACGTAGCGTAGACCTCAATCGCCTCAACGCTCAGTAGGCTGAGGGCGGCTACGGTTGAGAAGACCAGTGTACCGTAGGTCAGAAGGAAGACTTCAATGTCTCTCATTCGTGGATGACCTGTTCTTGGCTTATTCACTTAGCCTGAGGTTCATGATGAGTCTTCTTTCGGGGAGTTGAAGAACCGCATCATCCAGCCTGACGTATTTTCCGGCTGTCTTGGAAACTGCAGCAGCGACAGCGCTCACAATGGGTGTGCCGATCTGCCCCGTGAGTCGCGGCGCCGAATTCCTCAATTTCTCCTCTAGGTCCAAGAGTGTCGTCAGCTCCATTTCAACTCTAACTGTAAGATCTTGACCTACAAGACTTGTATGCTTCGCGATATCCAACATCCTGAACCCTGTGTTCAGAAAGTCGCCCAGATTTTCGAAATTTGCGTTGGCCAGATCAATGCGCAATGTTCGTTCAAGAGCCGATAGAATACGACTCCCAGGCGCGTCGAGGAGGATCCCCCTATCCCCATCACTTTTTCCTATAGTAACGAAAAGTTTGCGGCTGTCAGCCAATTCAAGTGGGGGCCGCTCAGTGTTTGGCGTTAGAGCAAGCGGGACAAAGATTCTTGGAGAGAAACCTAATCCGGAAGTGGGCATGTAGATTCCCTTTTCGTCGAGGTCCAAATCCTCCAGCAGTCTCTCAATGTTTAGTAGAGATGGAAGGCTTGAGTCGCTTGCAAGGCGGTCAGCGATAGAGGCGCTTGACTCCGGTAGGTACAGGATCATCATTCCGATCAGAAATGATCCCAAACCAAAAGCGAGCATCGGGATGATCGCCATCAGGAAACTCAGGAAAGCTACTATGCCACCGAAGACTAAGAGGAAACTGCCGAATATTGCTCTCATGTCGGCGGATAAGTATCTCTGAGCACGTACGTCTAGCTTGACGACTCGGTCCAGTTCAATCCCACAGGTTCTGCAGAAATTATCAGTGGGACCAACCGTAGATCCGCAGACCCCGCATTGATATTCCGCTGCACCAGCGCTCACATGTGCTCTCCTGCTCCTATGCGCAAAGAATCCATATTCAACTTGCGGATTCGCTGCGCAGGAGTCAAATAGAAGTTTATCTCCCGCTGAGGAGCTCCGCTATTCTTAGTGCTTTGGTCTAAGTAGTTGCTCTAGGTCTTCTTTCGGCGGGATCGTAAGAAGAACAGCAGCAGAGCGATGATCAACAGTAGGGCTATCGCTAGCGGAACAGCCCATGTGACAGGTTGCTCAGTCTCTGTTGTTGTGGTCTGAGGAGGCCCGATTATCACATTTGAGTTATCGCTCGGGGTGAATGTGGTGTTAGAGCTGACATCAGTCAGCGGGCCCCGATTGCCCAGTCCATCAGAGCAACTGCATGTCATTACTGAAACTGTGACCTTTCCTTCTCCTGTGGCTTGAACCAGATCATCCGTTATCGTCTGGGTGTAATTATACCAGCCAGGGTCTCCTGTAAAAATGACCGGGACGTTAAGGAATTCCTTCTGGCCTTGCCCGCCCACCCAGAGGAATGATGTGGTCTCAGGCAGCAGGTACACAGGTGTTCCGTCAGGGTAGATCACATGAAACCTTGTAATGACGGTAATTCCGGCTACAGCGTTGATGGGTGTTGAGTCCACAAAATCAACTATTATATTCACGAGGTAGGTAGGACATCCAGGTGTCGTCGTCTGAAGAAGCGACGGCCTTGCAGCAACTATTAGCGGAACCCCAGAAACGACCACAATGAGTATCATCATTATGGCTGTGATGCGATTGTTCAAATTCGATCCCTAATTTCTTTACAGAGACCAATGGGTGACGGTTGGAATTATAAAACTGCCTGCCGATCCGTTGGTGAGACACTGGCGTACAATTGTCAGAACTGCTGCATTTCAAGGTCTGTAGTTATGTGGGTCGATTAGCAGCTGGGAGAGCGCTCGGCATGTGTTGCTTGCGGCTACCAGTAGAAGAGTAACCACGAGAATTCCATAAAGGAACCGGCTCTCGGCGCTTCTTGCCTTCGAGAGGAATAGCCAGGTCACCAGCGGGAGAACCAGTAACACAAGCAAAGGTCTTGTTGAAACGGGAACTGATGCCAACAGGACACCGATAACAAATACGGCTGCAAGCCAGAACAAGTGAATGGACCTAGCCTCACCTTTGACCTCGAATCCACTATCGCTGCCAATTTTCTGCAAATGATAAGGTAGCTGAGTCAGCCAAGCTATGCCGAAGGGTGCCGTAATCTGGAAGGGAGTCAGGAATAGGAGGCGCCATAGTTGAGTCTCGCTTCCAGCGCGATCGGCGGGATCATATCCAACAGGAGCAACGAGGACTGACCCAATCGCTGATGCGAGAATCCACGCTAGGACAAGCCGAAGACGCCAGGGAGAGAGATTCAACTTGTTAAGCGAGAGGACACCCAAGATACTGATAGCAAGATAGAGTGGACTGTAAAACGGAGACCAAATCTCGGTGAGACGGGTTAAGGCGTCCCAGAAATAGAGTACACTTGATGGGTTTGTCAGAACGAATGTGTAGTACTCGAGCGCGTCTGCAACTCTCCATCCTTGGCTCTGCGCCAGAAACGTGAGACTCATGTAACCGAAGAGAACGGACAGCAAGATCGCAGCCAGGACTATCCCGCTGGACCGAAATCCTTTCCGCTTATCTTTAATCAGGGTGAAAAGCGCGGCCAGCGTAGCGGCTGTTGCGAAAACCCCCCAAGTCCAGGGGTGAATAACAAGGATCAGGGTGGATAGTGTTAATAGAATGACGAGATCAAGCGGTCTGAATCCTTCATCGCCCCTGTAACTGACATAGGCGAAGAAGAATACCCAAACAAGAAGCGCCATCCAGTTTGCGAGTATGCTTGAATACATGCCGACCGTTGTCGTAACAGAAAGAACGGACAGCAAGAAGACGACCAGGCCGAAGTCTAGAGTTCTCTTTCGAGCGAGAAACCACCACATCGCCAATCCCAAAGCTACAACAAGGAACAGCGGGCTAAACTTCACAACCTCAAACGCTGTCGTTTGAAAGACCAGTTGCACCGTGTACAGTAAGATCAACGGGGCAGGGTGTCTTTCGTCGAGGGCCTGAACAAATCCACCAGAGACACCTTTGGAGTTCACGACCATCAGTGGGTCATGATATCGCCAAAATGCGTCGGTTCCCACCAGCCAAGGCGGATTCTGAAAGTATGGGTAGTATCCAACGAAGACCACAACCGCCAAGACGAGAGGTAATCTTGGATCCAGAAGCACATTGATCCATTTCTCAGAAGAAAGACGAAGGAGCGACGTTTCATAGTTGGAGTTTTTTCCGGAGAGGTTCCGCTGAGAGGAGGATTTCCCTATGAACTTCCATACCAACGGAACCCAAGCCCATGAGAACAGGAACCCAACATACAACCAAGGAAGAAGCGGGTAGGAAGCGTAGGAGAACTGCAGTTCAATCGTGGCGTCCATTCCGCCGACTTGTGTGGTTTGGTCGAAGGCGCGTAGCACATAGTGGGTCACTGTGGAAGTTTCGATGACTGCGAAGAATACGAGTAGATAGATCAGAACCCTTGAGATTAGAGCAATTGATTGCTGCGAGAAGCGACGGTGCTGGGCGGCGATACGTGCAATGAAACCGGCCCCCGCAACTGTGAAGAGGAGATAGACGCCTGTTCTGTTTGGAGGCCCACTGTTCAATGTCATCAGCAATGCCACGCTGAGAATTATTGCGAGTAGGCCGAGGCCAACTTGTACCACTCTGCTCTCGCGACCTTTGGAGGAAATTATGGTTAAGGCGGAGAGGCAGATGACGGATACCGTCCAAGCTAGGACATCCAGACTTGGGGCCAAGATTGCGATCTTGATCGTTCGTGGATAATAGAAGAAGAACTCTAATCCGAGCGCATTGAGCACTGTGACTGAGCCGAAGAAGAAGTGAGCTGCGTAGGTGTATGCGAGTAGGTGTGAGAACCACTCGTTTTGATCTGACCGATTCGAGGGACGACTCAATATCTTCGCCCAATTCAAGTGTGGGTGGGTGAGTTTACGCGAAGACCGCGTCCAAAGGGCTCTTTCATTTGAAAATCTCACGGAACCTGTAACGGACTCTAGAATCGTTAAAATAGTTCACGTTTCAGCTTCTCCTACCTGCCTTAGAGGTGGAAGTCCCGGAAGCCCAAACTTCCAGCTAGAAGAATGTGGGAAGTTCTTGCCCCCGAAGGTTTCAGTCGTCATCCCAACAAAGAACGAGGAAGCCAGTATATCGGCTATCATTAACGAAACGAAGACTGTTCTGAACGGAATCGAGTACGAGATAGTCGTCGTTGACGCCTCAACGGACAAGACACCGATCGAGGCGGTCAGGTCGGGTGCAAAACTAGTCAAACAGATTGGGGGAGGAGGTGTCGGGGAGGCGTTGATTCAGGGGTTCTATTGGGCTCGTGGGGAGTATGTGGTCTTCTTCGATGGGGACCGGACGTATGATCCGAAGGATATTCCCAAAGTGCTGGAGCCGTTGTTGAACGGCGAGGCGGACTTGGTGAATGGGAATAGGTTCGCCAAGATGGAGGATGGGGCCATGACCTTCGGGAATAAGGTTGGTAACTACCTTCTCACATGGCTGGGGAACATGCTCTTCCACACGAACATCAAGGACTCTCAGAGTGGAATGAAGGCCTTCAGAAAGGACCTCTTGATGAGGGTGACGCTCTGGGAGAGGGGTTTTCCCTTCTGTAGTGAAATCCTCGCCGAGGCCTCAAAACTCAGCATGAGGACTACCGAGGTTGGAATCAGCTATCGGAAGCGGCTCGGGAAGAGCAAGCTCAATCCCACCACGGCTGGGCTGAGAATATTCTTGGCAAGTTTCAGGATGCTCAGAGATTACGATCCGTTATTCCTCTTCACTGAGATCGGCCTGATACTGGAAGCCGCTGGTTTCATCGTCGCTTGGCCTCTAATAGCCGAGTACGTACAGTACGGAACCTTCAGGTTGATCGGACGTGCCCTGATAGCCGTATTCTGCTGGTTCGCGGGGCTCCTATCGATCTTTACGGGAATAATCCTGAACGCCTTCAACTACTCCGTCAAGAAGATCGAGGCGCGCACTGCGGGTCGATCATGAAACAATTTACTGTCCGGTTATTGTTCCATTGAACCATAGCTGATTCCAAACCGAACGCGGCCCCATATTCGTCTGCCAGGAGAAAGTTAGGTCAGCGATCCTTTCGTCGTAGAACCAGAGTTCAAAGACGAAGCGAAAGTTGTAACCGGATTCCGCACTCGCCAGTAGACCGCTCAAAGGGTTATCGTTCAAGAGTAACCCCGTGATCTGTACATCCTTTGCTTTCTGGGTTAGGTTTGTCATCTGCCAAGTGAATGGTATCGACCAAGTCTCGTTCCCTACTAGGACTCTTCTGAATTCGAAGATGGCGGCAGCTGGGCTTGGGGTACCAGTCAAGTCATTGGGGGATGCTGTCGTTGAGTTGATGAGCTTCACTCTGACAACGACATACTCCAATTCGCCCATGTGGTTGTAGACGCCAAGAGTCCAATGAACCTCCTGCCCTACACCTATGTTTGGGTTATCGTTCGGGTAGTAATGCTCAGCCATGCCCGTCGACCCGAGGACATACATCGCGAAGAAACGTTCCGGTGGAGCTGGGTATAGGATTGTATAGGCAACTCCAGATGTGGCGATGGTGGCTATCACCGCGAACGCTATGACGTAGCGGAGATCCGGAGAGCTAATCTTCCTTCTTCTTCTCAAGGATCTCCATCTCGAAGAGCTTCATCTTCTCATACCAGCGCCATGTCCGTAGCGCTGCGTAGAAGAGGAATGTCGAGAGAAGGACGACTGCAGGTATCCAAGGGAGTAGGAATAGGGTCCTCATGGATGATTCGCTTTCTGCTCTCTGCTGCGCTTCAGGCGCCTGATTCATGATCTCGGTGAGGGTTGATCGGGCCTGGTCTTCGAATCTGGCTGCATTCGTCTGATCTCCCTCAAGGCGTCGGAGGGTTGCGTTCTGCATCAGGTCCAAGGCAACGTTCAATTTCGCGACCAATTCGGGTGCTCCCCCGCCTGCTCGATAGACGGCGGCAACTTGGCTGAAGGTCTGATAGGAGAAGTTCACAAGATCGCTTGAGACTTGTGTGTGAGCTTGGTGGGTAATTGTCACTAGCAGAATCACCGCCCCCAATATAATCACGATCGCAGAAGCCAACTGGTGGCGGCGTGCACATTTCATGTTGAGATCTTCTTCCATTGAAGCGGATGGGGCATCTATTGCTGAGTATCGAGCTTCAAAGCTTTATCAGTTCATGTAGATTGCTTGGTTGCAGAGTTGCAGCCAAAGAAGGCCCCGGCGGTTTCGACTAGGGAGCTGATAGTAAATGCCTTGAAATCGAAACATCCCACTACGGTTTCACAACTCGCCCGAATCGTCTCCGCTGAGAACGGGCCCGATGAAGAGGAGTTCACTGCAACGGTGAAAGCTATGGTGGTTGATGGGGCTCTTCTGCTGGGGAAACCTTCCTGCCAGATAGAATCGGTGTTGGACTACCTTTTCACTCTAACCCTTTCAGCCTGGCTCTGGCTGACTCTGGGCGTTACTGCCCTCGCATTGCTCGTGGTCTCGGTAACGCCTGACATCTTCCCGATCAATACGATTCGATGGGTTCTGGGATCGGTCCTAGTTCTCTACCTGCCGGGCTATGGGCTCGTGAAGTTACTATTCTACAAGAGCGAGGAACTCGATGGACTGGAACGGTTCGCTCTAAGCGTCGGACTGAGTTTGGCTGTGGTTCCACTGATGGGTTTGATACTCAACTTTACGCCTTGGGGGATCCGTTTCGCCCCCATAACCGCATCCTTGGGGTTATTCACAATCACATTCTCGGTCGGAGCGGCGGCCCGAGAATATTCAGATTTTCACAGTGAGAGAAGAACCTAACCTGGCGGCCTTCATGGTTGAAGTCTGGTAGACCGGCCGTAGAAGTTGCTCGAGGAGCCAGCTACCTGATCGCGAACAACATCGTGAACATGATTGTAAGCATCCTCGCCTTCGCTGTTATCGCCCGTCTGATCTCACGTGAAGAAATGGGTGGATTGGCTGTACTAAGTCTGCTGGCTTCTGGAGCACAGGTTCTTGCAGGTCTAGGCATCGACTCGACGGCAGTCCATTTCGTAGCTTCCTTCGAAGGGACTGGTGAATATGAGAAGATGCGACGAGCCGGCTATGGGTGTTTGATTCTAAACGGGATAGGTGTGTTACTGCTCGTGGCCGCCATCTACTTATCGGCCGATGCGCTGGCATCGTCTCTTCTCGGCTCCATATCAGCTGCGACTTTGATTAAACTGCTCACCCTAGAAATCGCTGCGATAGGCATCAACCTCTCCCTGACAGGGATACTTGTCGGTTTGAAGAGGTTTAGGGAGATCTCCCTAACCAGCATGGTAAGCTTCATCATCCGACAGGGGCTCGTGATTCTCTTCCTCGAGCTGGGCTGGGGCCTTCCGGGGTTAGTGGTCGCCTGGGGGATCGGGGCCTCCCTGAACTCATTCACTCTGGCCGCTTACGTCAGAAAGCTTCTTGGACCGCCGCAACTCGGTTTCGATCTCTTTGGATTGCTGAGATTCTCATCTCCACTCCTCTTTGGTGGACTGGCTAACTATGCTTGGAGATGGTTTGATAGAGCTCTGTTATTGCCCTTCGTCTCATTGGCGCAGTTGGGCTCATACAACGTGGCGGTCACGGCGTATGGACTTCTCAGTTCGATGCCCTCAGCCGTCTCAGGAACCCTCTTCCCCTTCTATTCGAAATTCTATTCGGAAAGAGGCGGCTTCGCTCAGGCGACGACTTTGGAGAAGGCCGTCAAGACCGCGTCACGCTACGTCTCTTTCTTCACGGTTCCGCTCGGTGTCGGGTTGGCGGTCACGGCTCTGCCAGCGGCAACCCTCCTTGCAGGTGTCAATTACGCTGACGCTGCTCTCCCTTTGGCGATATTGTCAATTTCACTAGCAGCAACCTGCCTAGTCACAGGATTAGGTCAAATCTTCGTTGTTCTGGGGAGGACGGTAACATCGGGAGCAGTCACTATTGCCTCCGTTCTTGTCACCATACTGATGGGGACAACATTGGTCAACCTTCTTGGAGTATCGGGGGCTGCAATTGCCCGTGCGTTATCTCTGATCACTACATTCGTCCTATCAGTACTCATCCTGAGGGGGATTATGGTTCTACGGTTTGATATGAGAGCCTACAGCAAGGCTTGGGCTGCGAGCCTACTAATGGCTGGAGTGGTTCTGGGCTTTCAGATGGGGTTCTACAGCAGATACCTTCTACTCGTTTACGTGGCGCTTGGTGGATTGGTCTACATACTCGTTCTTAGATGGCTTCATGCAATCGAACCTGAGGATGTTGATCTCGCATCAGAATTTCTCGGTCCAAAGCTGGGGGTCCTTGCTAACTGGGCGGAGAAGATTCTGGGAGTAAGAAAGAACGCTCGGGGAGCGAATCGATAGGAGAAGGAGAACCTTCTACAACCTGGAGGCTATCAGCAAGACTCCTACTCCCAGAAGTGCCAGGGCGAACGCCCTTTCAAGAGTGACTGATTGAAGTTGCCTCGCTGTGCCTGCGCCAAGCTGTGCCCCAAGCAATATCCCCAAGACGAGCGGTATCGCATACTCGACCTGCACATTCCCAAGCATCAGATGAGTTGAAACACCCGAGATCGATGTGAAGATCATTGTGAGCATGGAGGTTGCGATGGCCAGGTGCATCGGCAATCCAACGATGGCAGCGAGAATGGGAACCACGACTAGGCCTCCTCCGATGCCCAAGAAACCGGAAGCGAAACCCCCCAGGAAGAGAAGAGCCAAACCCGGAAGCCTCACGTTATACTCAAAGACCTTACCCTTAGCGTCTACAATCCGCCGTCTCCAAGACCCTCTCGCCAGCTCAAATTCATTCTTGGCATAGACGGCGTCCTCACTCTTTCGATTCGATCCGGTTCGGTATGAACGTTTGAGCATCGCTCCTGCGATGGGGAAGAGTGTGATACCGAATATGATGGCGAGGCTACTTGATGTGAAGAACTTCGTCAAGTATGCTCCTATGGCGGCTCCGGGAACAGTTGTGGAGGCGGCTATGATCCCAATTTTCCAATCGATCCGTTTCTGCCTGTAGTAGGCTGCAGTGGCGGAGAGGGCTGTGAAGATAATCATCACGAGGCTGGTTCCCACAGCGAGACGAGCATCCAAGTTGAAGACTAGTATCAGGACCGGGACGACTATGACCCCTCCCCCAACCCCGAGCATCCCTCCAAAGAAACCTGAGAAGACGCCGAGGAGAGCGAGGAAGAACATCACTACGAGATCCAAACTATCTTAAGCACATCCATGCAGCCGAACCGGTGTCCTAGCGCCTATATGAAGGGAATATTGCTATTTGCGGTAGCTCCCATGTCTGGGAAGCATGAAGGGGAATTGCTCAAGATGCTTTGGTGGCTGCGAGTTCAATGCCTTGAGAAGGGAGAGAATCCGCCAGTACGCTAGCTTTGCTTTGCGTAGCTTTCCGGTCTCAGCTAGTTACTGCTTATCTGTTGTAGGGTCCATTCCAAGTCGAGTTCCTGAAGCTTTGTAGCTCTTGGGACGCCGTCTTGGTTCCAACCCATCATCTCGTAGTAGAGCTGTAGGGCCCGTTGGAAATCCTGCTCGTTGATCTTTGCGCCCTTCTGCCTACCAGACTTCAATTCGTCGAAGAGTCTTTGAGGTAGGTTGTCGTCTGCTCGGGTGAAGCCTTCCCTCACGTTGAAGCAGCGAGCCAAATCTAAACCTCTCTCACTAGATTTCATCAGACTCCACAGACTCGTCTCCCAACCTGTCGATGCGTTCACTAAATCCACAAGGTGATGAGGCGTTAAGACGCCTGCGCTGTGGGGTATAAATATGAACTTGCAGACTCCCAGGCAGTCAAGAAGACCCCACCATAGATGAGCGTACACGAACATTCTCACTTTTTCCGCATCTAAGCTGAGCGGGTCGATACCCTCAACGATCCCGAGCGACTCCACATACCTCGAGGGTTTGGCGAAGGCATGGTCATGCGCAGCCTGCATGTGATCTGCGCCTGAAGGGGACAACGCATACCCAAGGCCGACCCCTGTCTTGCCGCGCGGATCATGCATCGCCAGCTCCTTCCCCTTCACGTGCATCGCAAAACGACTTGAACCCTTACCAAGCTTATCTGAGGCGCGCTTGACGCCTTCCGCGAGGAGGTCACCAATTCCTTTGCGGTATGCTACCATCTCTAGGAGTTGGAGCATAGCATCCGCGTTTCCGAAACGAAGTTCTAGGCCGCCTGTGTCTTCCTTCGTTAGAATGCCGTCCTCGTAGCATTCCATCGCAAAGGCGATTGCACTGCCTGCGCTGATTGTGTCGAGCGAGTAGGCGTTGCATAGTTCATTGGCCTTGGAGACAGCCCCCAAGTCGGCTATCTCACAGAGCGGGCCGAAGGCTACTATAGTCTCGTACTCGGGCCCACCGTAAGATGGATTCGTCTCATATGGTTCGGGCGCTCTGACTTCCCTCTTACACCTAATCGGGCATGCATAGCAACCGTCCGTCCCAGTCAGGATTGTTGACTTCATCGTCTCTCCAGACAGACCCTCCGCCTTCTCGAATGATCCACCTTGAAAGTTCCTTGTTGGAAGAAGGCCCAGCGCGTTGAGGGGCATAACGATATCAGCAGTCCCGAGCGTGCTTCGAGAAACGGAACCAGGGTTCTCCTTCCAACGAGTTCTCATATAGTCTTGGAGTTGCCGTACCTTTTCAGGATCCTTAGCCTCGACTTTCTCATGTCCGCGGACTGCGACAGCCTTAAGCCTCTTTGATCCCATTACGGCTCCTAAACCGCCGCGTCCGTGTACGAAATGGAGTTCGTTAACTATGCAGGCATAGCGTACAAGATTCTCTCCGGCAGGTCCGATCGATGCGATCCTTACGAGGCGATCCTTAAGCTCCCCTCGAATCTCTTCCTGAGCTTCCTTGGTGTTCTTGCCCCATAGGGGCGAGGCGTCTCTTACCTCAATGCTTCCGTCCAGTACGGAAAGGTAGACAGGATTCTCGGAGCGACCGCGTATGATCAATGCATCGAATCCAGCCGCCTTAAGCTCAGAGCCGAAGAAGCCACCAGCCTCCGCCTCGCCGAAGCCTCCTGTGAGAGGTGACTTGGCAATTATGCTGAATCTCGACATTCCAGCAATCGGAATTCCCGTAATGACGCTCGTCGCGAAAATGATCTCATTCTCCGGCGCAAGAGGATCGATCTTAGGTGGGAGGTCACGAAATAGATAGTAAACGCCAAGCCCCCTCCCCCCGAGATACTTCTTGTATAAGGACTCATCCGGTTGCTCAACTTCCACTAACCGTCTTCCCAAGTCGATCCTAGCGACCTTGCCGAGATACCCGTGCGTCATGGCTGTCTTACCTGCAGCTCTGCTGGTGAACTGCCAATATAAGCGAGGCATATGATTTCCAATCTCTACATTACTCCTGACCAGCCATCCGTCCCATCATCGAGCCAGACATCTTCCTTTAGAGGCCACCCTCCCCACATTAGAGCGCTCGAAAAGACATGGCGATAACGGGTCGGCAATCGCCAACAAACGCCATTAATCCAACCTACATCCTCTCTGGAGTCGGTGTGAGAGTGAGCGACTTCTGAAGCAAATTGATGAAGTGAAGCTTTCCTCACCTGAAGAGGCCGTTAGGGCGATCAAATCAGGAGATAGGATCGTCCTCGCCAATCTCTGTGCTGAGCCTCATCTAATGCCGCGCCTCTTGATGGATAGAGCCCACGAACTCGATGGTGTCAGGCTCTTTCACTGTAGGCCCTTCGGTTCCTTCGTGGAGAGGTGCTTGGAGCCTGGAATGGAGGAGCATTTGAGATGCGTCACAGTCTTCGCGGGAGGTGTGAGGAACCTGCTCCAGCTCATAAAGGATGGACGTGCGGACTTCTACCCCATCCCATTAAGCAGGATCCCCTGGCTTTTCAGAGCTGGCCCCTACAGGCCCGATGTCTTCATAACAACCCTCTCCCCACCCGACGAGCAGGGTTACTGCAGTCTAGGCGTCTCGGTGGACTATGCTCGTGCTGCTCTGGAAACTGCTGGAGTCGTAATAGGTGAGATGAATGAGAGCATGCCTAGGACCAGTGGTGATTCGCTGGTTCACACATCTCAGATAGACTACATGGTTAGAGTGGCCGAATCAATCTACGAGATGCCCTCCGCAGAAATAACGAGTGATGAGCGAAAGTTGGGAGAACAGGTTGCGGGCCTTGTGGAGGATGAAGCAACTATTCAGATTGGCTTCGGCTCAGTCTCGGAAGCAGTAACATCCTTCCTGAAGGAGAAGAAGGATTTGGGGATGCATACCGAGATGCTCCCGGAGAGCGCAATGACGCTCATAGAGGAAGGAGCCCTGACAGGTGGGAAGAAGACTATTCATCAAGGCAAGATCGTCTGCACCTTCTGCGCAGGGACAAAGAGGCTGTATGACTGGCTCAACGAGAACCCGCAGATAGAAATGAGGACGGTCGACTACACCAATGACAGCAGAATCATAGCCCTCAACAATAAGATGACCTCGATCAATACAGCACTTCAAGTGGACCTCTACGGGAACATATACTCGGATTCATTGGGTTTTGATCTCTACTCCGGAGCCGGAGGCCAACCCGACTTCATGTTTGGAACGCAACTATGCCCCAACGGAAAATCCATCATAGTCCTCCTCTCCACAGCATCCAAGGGTAGCATATCAAGAATAGTTGTTCATCCCAAGATGTCTGAGAACCCAAGAGCACCCTCCATGCCAACGGTGACGAGGTTCCATTCTGACTACGTGGTCACCGAGTGGGGTGTGGCTTCCCTAAGAAACCTGACTGTGCGTGAGAGAGCGCAGGCGCTAATCGAAATAGCTCATCCAGACTTTAGGGATGAACTCCGCCGAGACGCAAAGAAGGTAGGCCTTACGAGCTAGGCATTCATGATGCCTTG
>CAZRDM010000033.1:16424-18157 GCA_964598845.1 uncultured Candidatus Bathyarchaeia archaeon | reverse complement strand
AACCGAGGAAAACCTGACTCAGTCGGGTTTGAGTCGGGTTAGCGGGTTAAGAGCCCCAGCGACGAGATTCAAAGTTTGGGTCGCCCTTACGGTTCGAGAGACAAACTCCTTGAATTGATGAGGGCAGATTATTTGACGAGTGACACTTCGCCATTGTCCAACAAACCTAGCTTTCTCCATCGTGAATCAGCGCGTTTCCCGCGTATGAGCCGGACTCTGACGTAGTGTTCGATCTTCTCGGCCTGCTCTTCGCTCTTGAAGTCGACGATGACATCATGCAATGCTTCGATCTGACTGCAAAAGGATTCGGATCCCACTCCGAGCAGGATGGCGTGCAGCACAATCGTCTCACTTGCTCTGTTCTCGGGAATATCCCTCGTTCTTAACCAGTCGAGAATTGTGCTTTCCTGATTGTACCTATTCATTATGGAGAAGTTATCATCGATGTGCAACCATCTATTTCAGTTCTTCCGGATATCCGGCTTTGAGGTATTTCGCTTGGTCGATGCTCCTTTCCGTTAGCTTAAGATGGGGTGGACCATGTTGAATGAATGTTCTGGTTGCTTGTCCCGTGGTGAACTGACGTTCTGGTTGCTCGAGTCCTGTTTGTGCAGTGTAACTGTCTCTTATCACAAGAAGTCCTTCACGTTCAAGTTTCACCACATCTAAGCCCAAACGCGACAAGGAATCTCTAACGACAGTCGGAGATTGTTGGAAGACATGGTACATTGTCTTCAAGCCATCTCTAAGGGCCTGAGCCGCGATCGTGAGCGACGTTTCATACCAAATGGAGTCCGGCTTAAATTCGATTAACACGGTGGCACCGTATTCAATGCCTTCCGGAATGAGTCCCCTAACAATGGGAACAGTCAACCTACCAGACAACCGGCAGACCTCTACAGAAGTGAAAGTGCATCTCGGGCCATTAAGTTCTGCTTTTCACCTACCCCCAAAGCAGGCGAGGCAGTTGTAATGGAGAGCGCAGCGGGCTCAGATTTGAAACGTCGTCGTTCGTCGTTTGAAAGTGTGTGTCTAATGGTACGGCCATCGGAAATTGAACCGTTAATCTAGCGAATTTCTTGTCTGTGTGGCTCAAATAGTACGGGCGGACAAATTTGAACCATGACCTCGCTCTAGTTTCCAAGAATTATGCGGGCTTGTACCCATTAGGAAATGTCGTAAGACCGGAAAACCAATTGGTCAAAATCCGAACCATTCGGGAAAAAACCGGCCGAAAATCGGGAACAACAAGGCTTTAATTTGGTGGACCGGGCGGGATTCGGACCCGCGACCTTCCGGTAATTCGGTTAGAACTTGCAAACCGGACGTTCTTCGGCCCAAACGAAACGCTTGGTATACCAGGCTGAACTACCGGCCCACTTTCTTCTAGAGCATCGGACTCGAACCTTTAACCCTTACCTGCTCTCAGTCGTCCTCACTACCTGAATCCCAAGCTAGTGATCCATCGACTCACAATCGTTCAAACGTTAGGTTCGAAACGTTTTTCGCGTTCTGCAACGCAACTAGACAATCCTCGCAAACTTTTCTCTCGAGATTCACTTCCGCCAACGACTCCTCAAGAAAGACCGCTGCCGAAGTTGATTGGAGATACCGCGCCGTGAACTTCACCTTTCTCGTGGCGGGTTGACGCTCACACAACTCGCACAATCCGGACGCAGATCTTCGCAGCATCCGATCTATCACCAAGAAAACACTCTCCGAGCCTTCTCCTA
>CAZRDM010000033.1:0-16324 GCA_964598845.1 uncultured Candidatus Bathyarchaeia archaeon | reverse complement strand
AGGTATCGCGACGCTTAATCATGCGGCTGAACTTTAGGTATTCTTATAGCATACCTAGGACTCCTACCGATCCTGATGGCTTTTGCGGGTGTCGTGGTTGCCTGGGTGGCTTGGGCTATCGTACGCTAAGCTGTACGGTGCCTATGGAGACGGACTGTTTGCTTTCGAGCAGGCGGCCATGGCTGTGGGCTGTAACCACCCGAAGCTGATCCTGAGCCTCCTCCGCAGAAAGGGCTGGCTGATTGTTTTCGGAAGAGAGGGTCGGAAACGTTTGTACAGGCTGATTCCGCCCGAACTGGCCGTCGCGGCATTTGGCTCAGAAGCCTCAGTGGTTCCAAAGCAGGGCCGGTATGCGAACCTAGTCGCTTGCACGATGGTTGTCTTGGGACACCATTACGGCGCCGCCCTACATTCCGTGGCGACCTTCGGATCCATTGCAAGAGGAACCGCAACCATGAGCAGCGATGTCGATATGCTTGTGGTTGCAGATTTCGACGGAACTGTGACCGCCCGTATCGATGAGCTGGTTGACTTGGAGTATTCCGGCAGGATTAAGCAGGAACTGGACTGGCTGAGTTCGCATGGAGTACGGACTCACATTAGCTGGTTTCCACTCACCCTAGGAGAAGCGACTCGTTTCAGGCCGCTTTACTTAGACATGGTTGAGGACGCCTTGATCGTCTACGACAGAGACAGCTTCCTCGAGCGTGTCCTGAGCGAGCTGCGTCGGAGACTGAACAGGCAGGGAGCAAGGCGTATCTGGCTCGATGAGGAGCGCTGGTACTGGTCCCTTGAGTCCGAGATTGGCAAGGAGCCGCTTGTCGCTGTTTGATGAGTTTCGCTCGAAGCCTTCTTCGCGAGGCTGAAAATCGCGTCGAAACCGCGCAACGTGCATTGAAAGAGAAGAAGTATGCTTATTGTTTGCGGCAAAGCCAAGAAACTGTAGAGCTCTCGCTCAAGGCAGCCCTGAGACTCAAAGGCATAGAATACCCGAAGTTTCACGACGTCAGTGAAGTACTCCTTAGGTCGGCTGAGCGTTTTCCGGCATGGTTCCGGGAACACACTTCAGTCTTCGCGGAGGTTTCCCGAAAACTGGCCGAGAAGCGGGAGGCGAGTATGTACGGGTTTGAGGAGATGGGGCGACCACCTGACAAGTTAATCGACAAGCAAGCGGCCGAAGCAGCATTTGACAACGCCCGAGAAGTCTTTAACGCATGCAGGAAGCTGTTTAGGACTTAGCCTGAATGAATGCCCCTGACTCTTGGAATTTGCTCTGCAACTCACTAGAAAGCGGAACACGCGTCGGCTCCTGAGCCGACATCTTTTCAATTCCTTAATTCTTGGACTTATTCTGCAACTTTCTTGGAGACGTCTCTTGTAGTCTACTGCCATTCTAGCAGTTTGACTTTAATGTTGTCAGCGAGTGTTACACAACAAATCCCATGAACGATGGCTCACGGGATGAAATGATGAAGAGTCAGCGAAAAGTAAGCTAGAAGGTGATAGACCACGGCCAAAGAAGGCTGGGTTTGGTACTACTATGTGATACCGATAAACGCAGCCTACGGTGGAATCTGGACCCTTCTTCCGCTTTACTTGCTGGAACTGGGTGGCTCCGTGATTGATGTCGGCTTCGCAGGAACAGTGTTCAACTTGGCTGTCATCCCAGGTTCCTTGGTTTGGGGCTACCTGGCGGACGCCTACCCAAGGCGCCGCACCGTAATGCACGCCGCCACAGTCGTTATTGCGACAGTCATCGCCGCGAAGTTCCTCACGTCATCGATTCCAATTCTGGTATTGCTGTACGCAATGTATGGCTTCCTCAGTACAGCATACACGCCAACTACACAGTTGCTGATCATGGAGTTCACACTCAAGCGTGACTGGGCGCAAGAATTCGGAAGGATGAGCAGTGCGTCAAGCTTAGGATTCGTTCTTGGCGTGGCACCCGGAGTGATTTGGACCAGATATCTTCCCCTGAATACATACCTAGTCTATTGTCTGATCCTCCAACTGATCGCCCTTGCGCTGATCAGAAAGATCAGGGAGCCTCAGCGAACAATTGAACGTGAAGCAATCACCTTTTCATTGGATGCCTTCGTGTCTAGGATAAGGGAACTACCACTCTTCTTCCTGAAGGTGCCGAGGAAGAGCGATTTCGTACGATTCCACAGAATGGCCGGACTAGGGTTGACTCAGACTCTCCCTCTACTGTTCATAGCTATGACACTCTTCTTCAGTGGCGCCAGCATGTTCTTCACATCATTCACCCCCTTTCTGAAAAGTAGAGATGTACCTGACTTCGAAGTCTTCGTCGTCTACCTTCTTCTGTTTGCATCCAACACGATCTCCTTCCGCTACGCGGGAAAGATCGCGCAGAAATTCGCTCCCAGTCGGGTGACATCACTATCAATGCTCGTCAGAGGATTAACGCTCCTCTCTGCTTACTCGCTGACATTGCTCTCCACATCCACCCAAGTCATCATCGCAAGCCTCCTAATACTCGCCATAGTAGGAGCGTCATTCACACTAGCGAACACAGCGAGTTCAGTGATTATTTACCACAATTTGGAACCGGGCAGAAAGGGAGAACTTCTTGGAATCTACAGTGCGCTGACGGGAATCGGCCTGCTATCAGGAGCGTTCGTATCAGGATTCGTGTCGTATCATCTTGCGTACGGGATCACATTTCTTATCGCGGGGGCGGTAGTCCTCGGGTCTCTGGTCATGTTCAAACGAGCTGCCGCCCAAGGTTGAAAGTTGAACCAGAACGGGGAAAAATGGGCGTGAGGGCCGCCGCGGGGACTCTCACGTCTAGAGACGATTTGAACCCCGCCTCTGGGCTCCACAGGCCCATACGCTACCAAGTTCCGTGGAGGTTCTGGCTCCTCTACGTTACGGCGGCCATCGCGGCAGGGTGCGCTTTTATTCTCATATCAACTTTTCCGATTTCGACTACCGGGGGAACAATCGAACAGCTTTTGTAGTGTCCCCTCTTGATTTTTCTGCGCTCTCAAGGCTGGTCGGATTTTCTACTATGATTAGAGTCGGACTCCATGTCTCGATTTCAGGAGCACTGGACAAGGCAGCAGACCGCGCGAAGGAGATTGGCTGCGATACTTTTCAGATGTTCACGCGCAACCCAAGAGGATGGAAATTCAAGGCCATGGATTCAGAGCAAGTCGCGGAATTCAAGAAGAAGGTTAAGGCCTACGGGTTGAGCCCCGTCGTATCCCATATGCCTTACTTGCCGAACCTTTCTTGCCCAAAGAAACTCATCTACAACAAGTCGTTGAAGACACTCAGGGCCGAGCTTGACAGATGCGCCAAACTTGAACTCCCCTATCTCGTCACACATTTGGGCAGCCACCTCGGCAAAGGGCCTGAAATCGGTTTGGAGAGACTCGTCAACGCTGTCAACAGTGCAATGTCCGAAAGCAATGGTCATGTCAGGCTACTGCTAGAGAATACCGCTGGACAGAAGAACAGTATGGGCTCTTCGTTCGAGGATATCAGGAGAATACTCGAAGGAGTTAAGTGGAAGGATAGAGTGGACGTATGCTTCGACACGGCGCATGCTTTCGCAGCTGGATACGACATCAGAACGGGCGATGGTGTGAGGGATACTCTGAGCAAGTTCGATTCGGTCATTGGACTAGAACGCCTCAAGCTATTGCACCTTAACGACTCGAAAGGCGAACTCGGATCTGGTCGAGATAGACATGAACACATAGGATTGGGCTACATTGGAGAAAAGGGATTCAGGGCGCTACTCAAGCATGAAGCCCTTCGAGAACTTCCCTTCATCATGGAAACGCCCATAGACGAACGAAGAGACGATATGGGGAACATCAAAAAAGCGCGAGAACTAGCATTGTAGTTTAGCTCTCGACTCCGTTTAAGACCTTTCTCGTCAATTCTTCCGTTCTTGCTACAAATGCGGCTCTAGGGACGACCCAGTCAATTCCAATTCGCTTCCCTTCTTCTGCAAGCTGCCTGTTCACACGGGAATAGTAGCTCAAAATGGTATACGATCGCTTCTTGGTTAGTTCTTCGAAAACTATGATTTTCTCTCTCAACGCGTCCAAGTTTACAATGAGAGCGCGAGGGACGCACGCTTTGAATTCCTTCTCCAGCGAATGCAAGACGGTTGTGATCTTTTTTGTAGCGCCAATTCTGTCGGAGACGCTTTGGATTCTTGAGGAGAAAGGAAGATCCGGCTCAAATGCGATGATATCCGCCATCTTCACTTTCTAAAGCATCTCCACAAGGCAGTCCTAAGCAACATCTGCCCTCGGTTCAAGGGCCACCACTTTGAAAGTCGAGCAGAAGCTCGGTGTGTCAACACGGAAAGCCTCACTCATCTAGCTGCGAAGCGAAACTGATTAAAGTTGGCCGGATTTCCTGTGAGCTAACAATGATCTTCAAACAGGTTCCGGTCGGAACTTTCCAAAACTTTTCCTACATCATCGGCGATGAGAAAACGAAGATGGCCGCCATAATCGACCCAGCATGGGAAACTGACAAGCTTCTGGGAATCTGTCAGGAGCATGCATTGAAGGTTTCGTACGTGATCAATACTCATTCTCATCATGACCATGTCCAGGGAAATGAGTTAGTTGTTCGACGCACTGGAGCGAAGATAGTGATGCATGAGAAGGCTGTGCAACGAAAGGATATCGCGGTCAAAGATGGTGACATAATAGAAATCGGTTCCTTGAAGTTTAAGGTGATGCATACACCCGGTCATTGCGCAGACCACATCTGCCTTCTAGTCGACGGAAAGCTGCTCAGCGGGGATACACTCTTCGTAGGCGAATGCGGCAGAACTGATCTGGCTGGTGGTAGCTCCCTCGATATGTATGACAGCTTGTTCAAGAAAGTACTGTCCTTGCCAGATTCAGTGGAGGTATATCCAGGTCATGATTACGGAAGCAGACCCTCATCAACTATTGGATACGAGCGACAGAACAATTACACGCTGAAACTGCGTAGCAAGGAAGAATTCGCACGCTTCCTCTCGGAACCATGACCCAGTAGATATCACTGAGGGAAAAGCTCCTTGGAACAAGCAGAAGGACTCGACGAAGGAGAGATTCTGCGAGAGATATTGCATGCAGTAAGGGACACTCCTGAAGGAGTGTACCATCTAGGCGAGGACAGTTTCCTGATGCTTGACGCCATCTCTGGTTTGCCGTTTGAAGGGAAGCAGGTCTTGGATCTTGGTACAGGTTCAGGGATACTTGGATTGTACTGCTCTCTGCGAGGCGCCAGGGTGACCTTGGCCGACATCGAAGAATCAGCGGTTCGACATGCCGTGAAAGCCGCCAGATTGCTTAGGGTTGAATGCAAGGCGATAGTTTCCGATCTATTTTCGAAGATATCCGACCAATTCGATTTCGTGCTCTTCAATCCTCCCTACCTGCCCAGCGCTAGGATTATGGATAGTGCGGTCGATGGCGGCCCAGCGGGACGTACCATAATTGAACGGTTCCTTCGGGAGCTGCCACATCATCTCGGAAAGGGTGGAACAGCATTTCTCTTGATCAGCAGTCTAAACGAGCCTGCAAGCCTGGTTAGACAACATCCGGAATTCTATTTCTCTACGGTGACCACACGACCTTTGTTCTTCGAAGAGCTTCAAGTGCTAAGTCTGCGGCTTAGAGAAACCTTCCCTAGTTAACGAACTGATGGCCGCATCGTCATCATAGAATTCGTCTTGTTTAATCTGCTTTCTTCCTGCGTAGCCTTCATTCAGCTCGCATGTGGAAACGTGGTGGTCGACGCACACGCTGAATACTCACCCGAACGGAACCAATTCTGGTGTCGGAACTGCATAGGAAAAATCGGTTATCTGAAATTCAGATCACTCGAATGAGCTGTGACTATTTCAACTTCTTCTCGGTTGCCAGCCAGTAGGCTTTCCAGTAAGGATCGAATTTCGGATATCTCAACCGAACGCGACCTCGCTTCATGCTCCCATATGCTGCACCGGAGTTTGAGGTTAGCCTTCCTATGGCTTGGGAATTTGTCCCACCCGCAGCGAGTCTCCTCATGACGGCGCTTGTCCTGTGAGGTCGACAAGCGATCAGCAAGCTTCCTTCGCTTAACGAGATGAGTGGGTCAATCTTGAACAGCTTGCATAACTCACGGGTCTCCTCAGTGATCTCTATGCTGAAGAGGTCAAGGTCTACTCCGAGTCTAGAAGCATCCGCAAGCTCTAGAGCAGCTGCGATGACGCCCCCTTCCGTGGCATCATGCATTGCTGTCACTCCTTCTTCGTGGCGGCCTGCGGAGACTGCTGTCAAGGCGTCGTTCACGGTGGAAACCTTGGTCAGGTAACGCCAAGCCTGTTCAAAGAGTCTGCTTCCGAGCGCTTTCCTGACAGTTTTCGCGAAGACCCTCGCTAGAACCGCGGTCGTCTCGATGGCGGGACCCTTAGTGAGTATGAGATCGTCTCCTTCCTCTGCCATAGCCGATGTTAGATACTCATCCTCGCGTCCAATCGCACACATTACCCCGCCTCCGATGACTGTGAGATCACAACCTTGGTATCTTCCCGTATGACCGCCCACGATAGCTAGGCCAAGTTTTCGACATTCTAAGTCAAAGGCTCGCCAATAACTGGCGAATTCAAGGTCCCTCATCGAGGGTGGCAGATTGAAGTCGAATATCCCCCATTGCGGAGCGAATCCGCTCGTTGTAAGATCGGAAGCCAGCAGGTGGACTGATAGCCAAGCAGAATCACGAGTACCTAGTCTTGGAATTAGGGACAAGGGATCGGTGCTTGCAACTAGCACATTTCGTCCCCCGACCCTTAGGACCGCTATGTCAACCCCGAACTTTGGACCGACAAGAACCTCGCGGCGTCTTGCACCGAGCCGACCAAAGACGAATCTCTGCAGATATTTGCGATCGACCTTTCCTAGCTTAGACCTAACATCCATTACATGATCCCCTAATGGATCCAACTACGTCTAGAGATTCATTGTTGAAGAAAAAGAAGAGGCTTCGGTTTGCTCTGGCAAGTCCTTGCAGGCTCTCTTCGGGCGACATCTCACATGTAGACTTGGAGTATCTTTCTCTGCTGTAGTACGAACATCACAACCACACTTACGAATAGCTCTGGAACAAGGTAGCTGGCATTGTATATGGCAGAGTATAGAGCTGGATTCATTCCTGCGGGAGCATAGGTAGCGAAGAAGACTAGGCCCGAAATGAAGTGGGAGATGAACCGTCCCGCGATTCCCATCAAGACACCTATCACCGGCAGTTTGCGGAATAGTCCCGCTACCCCTAGGGCTCCGTAAGCTAAAGGATAGTCTAGAAGGACCTGTAAGGGATGAAAGATGAACGGCTCTTCAATCAGTACTACTAATCCGTAAGCGACCCCTGCAATTGTCCCGATGCGCCAACCTCTCCTAACGGCGACGAACAAGACTGGTACCATCGCCGCTGCAGTGATCCTACCGCCCTCAGGTAGCTGGTATAGTGTGATTAGGTGAAGAACTCCCGATAGTGCCACGGCCGCTACAGCCTCGCTCATAATTCTCGTCTGAATCTTTACCGTCCCTTTTCACCTCCAATCCTTCTGAAGGTCACGGAGGACAGCCAAGTCTCCTGAAACGAAGCTGCAGAATTGCCGTACGGGATTCTCACTCAGCACACTCCCTACGCCGGCATTACCCGGATCAGGTTCGCGGGGTCGACGACGAATCAGGCCGCCCTCTCAGCCGGGCTCCCCCAGCTCCCCCGGTACCTTCGATTTCAGCTTGGAACCAAGCTAGAATTTAGCCTTAACTCATTACTCACAAATCCGAGATCAAGATGGGTGCCGTCGGAACTTTGGTCAATTATTCGTCCTTAGTCCTTCTTTGAGCGCGAATACTTTGCCTCAATGGTAACTCTGTGAATGTCAACCTTAGGCGTCGCGTATAATGTTATGAATGATTCTGGCTTCGAGGTTTCTCCTGCCGTGTACGAGCGGAAAGCCTCGTCGAGGGGCTCTCCGGAATTCAGTGATCATTTCAGTAAGCTTGGGCTGAAGAGTTGTAGGCTCTTGCATTGGATCCTTTTCCTTCATGGGAGGAAACACGCAGTTAGAACCTCAAGAGGGATTTCAGCTCTCTAAAGTTGGATCCTCGCCAATTTATCGAAGCTACCATGGTGAGCTTTCCAGTTGGGATTCAGAATCAAGGCGGAGGCGTATTTCCAACTCGACTGCTCCTCACCCCGAGCTCGGAAAGGCGCGAAGATCATCAGTCCCAAAAGCTTCTGCGAGTCGTGATCGAAAATTCTTTTTGTGAATGATCGCGCGATCGCGATCTTGCTGACGGCTTCTCTGCGGTCAGGGCAAACTGAGGTGACCAGAACAACCAAGGAGGGTTCCTTCTTTGGGAGTTGCTCTAGCGAGTGTGCAGTCAACCGCGATATCTCCCTGAGGAGGCCCTGTCGAAAGGATGATACGCCTCCTTTGCGTTTTGATGTACATTTGGTCCTTGTCTTTACTTCAACATACGTCCATCCCTCATCTGAGGAGAATGCTAGGTCTGCCCGTTTTCCACCCGGCAACATAGGCCCGGACTTCACTGCCATACCGCGCCTCGCGTAAGCGCGTATTATCCCTGACACAAGGGTATCGTGATCGAAATTAGAGGAATATTTCAATGTTGAAACGTGAATTGCATTCTTCACTATCGTACTTCACGCCCGAAAATGGAATGCTCCAGGGTTCGCTGAACCTTGTTGAGTTTTTCTAGGAAAAAGTAAGAGGATGATCGATCCTGAGGATTCAGCACCAGTAGAACGGCCGGTACGGGTACCATGGATAGACGTACCACGGATAGACAACGTATGGGTAGCCGAACCAGAGATAGTAACCGTGCAACGGTACTGTCCAATACCACGGATACCCTACCCAAAAGACGGGTTTTGGTCCCACTCTCTTTCACCGAGAGTTCCAGATACATCCTTTGGATTAAATGTTTTACCGAATCTGGTCAGTGGAAACGAAGGTATAGAAACACTATGTGGCCGCAACCAATCCCCCACGTACAGACTTCGAGATGAGATGGCTGCAGGAAAGAGCACCATCGACGATGCATTCACGTGGGCCTTGATCGGAGGCTCAAATCAGGAAGGATACTTTCGACAGCATGAAGTGCTTGAATGCAGGCTATTTGGGCAACTTGCACTATTGGTAGCTTCCAAGTGATTCTTGCAGTATGGTCCGAATACGGGAAGCAGAATAGGCTGAATCCGGTCAAGGCGGCAAATCGAGAAACTTCAAAATCGGGTTGTGCGTTTATCGATCCCTCAGTCCCAGCCCAAGGGAGAACGCCTGAATGCCAGCTCAAGCCTAGAGGGCCGAGAGCGAGCCATATCCAGTTCTTCCTGTGAGAATGCTTCTTCATGTGCTTCCAAGTAATGCTCATCCAGAATTCGTTTTCCTTCGAAGAGGCCTTCACAATACAAGCATTGATACCCGCGTCTCGGTCCCGTCGAATTCGTTAGGAAGTATGCTCCCAAAGCCCCCTGAACCTCCATCCCTGACCCTCCCCGCCCACTATTTAACGAGGATTGGAATGGAAGTAAAATTTGGAGAGAATTCTACTTTTCCACCTAAGCCACTGCTTAAGAATGCTACGGACAGTGGAATGCTGATGGTACTAGATGCTTGTGAGAGTGAGTGACGCTAGCGACGTGAAACCTAGCGATCTGCGATATGTGCGTGCGGACGGGAAGGATCTCGTCGTAGCTAATGTGGGTGGGAAGTTCTATGCAATGGATAACTGGTGTACTCATGAGCAGGGAAACCTTTCCATGGGAGAACTAAAGGAAGGTGTACTTACCTGTCCAGATCAGGTAGCCAAATTCGACGTGAAAACTGGTAGAGTTATGGCCGGACCGGAAGGCGAACCACCAGATAGCATCTCAGCTGGAAATACCTACAAAGTCGTGATCCAAGGAAACGACGTAATGGTTGAAATTCCCTGATGGTTAGGCTGTGTATTCCCTTTCTTGAGTTTGATCTCAAGCGGTCCGCCGGTCTTCGCGTTTAATGTTGCAACTTTCGCAGCACTCTTTTTGTGGCTAAACTAAGGGAATTCCATATTCACTCGATTGATAGAGGAATTTTTGATTGTCTGGCAGACACCAATTTAGCGAGGGTCTAGCTATCCAATTCTTGACTTGGGGCACTTAGTGTCACATCAGTTGCACGTCGTGCGGGTAGCTCTCCTCTAGACCCGCCCTTGAGATCTTCACAAATTCGCCTTTCCCGCGCAGTTGAGAGATGTTTGTTGCCCCGCAGTAGCTTAATCCAGATTTCAATCCTCCTACCAACTGGCCGAGGAGTTCTGATGCATTGCCTTTGTATGGGACGAACGCCTCTACCCCTTCCGGTACGTAGTCGATTAAACTGACTGCGCTGTCTTCATCACCCTGCTCAGGCTCGCGTGAAAATCTGTCATAGGAGGCAGCAACTGAAGCCATCCCACGGACGAGTTTGTGCTTCCGTCCCTCTCTCATCACTGTGATGCCTGGACTCTCCTCGGTCCCGGCTAGGAGACTTCCTATCATGACCGTCGAGGCTCCTGCAGCGACCGCCTTAGTGATGTCCCCCGAGTTCCGGATCCCCCCGTCAGCAATTACTGGTACCCTTTTTCTATCGGCGACCTTCGCGCACTCAATAACCGCCGTAAGTTGAGGAACTCCAGCCCCAGTCACAATTCTCGTTATGCATATTGAACCGGAGCCGATTCCAACCTTGACGGCGTCCACTCCTGCGTCGATGAGGTCTTGTGTTCCCTCCGCCGTGGCTACATTTCCGGCAACTAGCTCCGCATCAGGGATTACCTTCTTTATCGATCGAATTGCGTTGATAGTGATATCAGAGTGGGCGTGAGATACGTCCAAGACCAGCACGTCCGCTCCAGCGTCGTGGAGCGCCTTTGCTCTCTCCAAGTGACCGGACTTTACTCCAATGGCAGCGCCCACCATGAGACGCCCCTTCCGGTCTTTTGATGCATTTGGATACTGCTCGAGACTAAGCAGGTCTCTGGTTGTTATCAGACCTCGGAGCCTTCCCTCGCTATCAACCAAAGGCAGCTTCTCAAGCTTGTGACGGTGCAAGACTTGCTCGGCTTCTTGAAGGCTCACGCCAGCTGGTGCTGTGATCACATCTCTGATCCCTGTCATGATCTCAGAGACCTTCTTTTCGGGGTTCCGTTCGAATAGGATATCGCGTTCTGTCAGTATACCTTGGAGTTTGCCTTCATCGTCGACAACTAGGAGACCGGACACTCCATGTTCCGCCATTAGGCGTTTGGCGTCCTTCAGTCTTTGCTCACTTCTCAGAGTATAGGGCTGCTCAATCACAATGCTTTCAGACCGCTTGACTTTCAAGACCTCTTCTACCTGCTGCTCAATCGCCATGAATCGGTGAATGATACCGATTCCACCCGCTCGCGCCATCGTGATGGCCATGGAATGTTCAGTCACAGTGTCCATGGGTGAGCTGACAATTGGTACTTTCAGAATGATATTGCGAGAAAGACGAGTAGTCGTATCTACCTCTTTGCGCGAGCGTACCTTAGATCTCTTTGGTACCAGTAAAACATCATCAAAAGTCAGGCCGTCTCTAATTACTGCTGATGACAAATCGACAACGCAGCTCCTTTCAATTGGATTGAACGTTGGGCGGACAGAACGCCCCTTATCGATTTCTCGGTGTCCGAGAGGATTTCTGATTCACTGGGCGTCAATAACGTGCCCGGTACTGCGCCACAGTCCAAGGAGCAAATTTAAACCTTATAGACCCAATCTTTGAGGGCGTGATCAATATAACGTATGGCATATTCCTCGCCTTACTCTGTGTGGATATGTCCTACAAGGATCCCGAAGTCTTGGTAGACACTGAATGGGTTCGCCAACATCTGGAAGACTCTAACGTACGCCTAGCTGAAGCTGACTACGAACCCACAGCCAACTACAACTACAAAGGTGTCCGGACTATACCGAGGTACTTCGCACTCTCGACAGTTGCAATGCTTTGGCCTTCTCTCTTTACCGTACCCGTGGGTTTTAGGTTGATTTCTTTGAGCTTTCCTGCAAGGACAGCATGCACGCTAGTGATGCCTATCCTCGCATAGTTCTTATCCTCAAGCTTCACCCAGACGTTGTTCTCCAGATCGTATAGAGCATCATCTGTGAGGTCACAGTACTCTATCTGCAAAGCTGGGATTCCTGTGGCTGACTTCTATTGTTGTTCGGTGCGAAGACTGGATAGTGCCCTTCTTGGTTCGAAGGCGACTCCGCTGACTATCTTCGGGGTTTCTAGGCGCTCCATTAAGAGCTCAGTGAGCACGATCTTGCAGGTTTTCTGGCTATCAGCTTCGAAGCCTGATATCCTCAGAATTGCCTTTGAATCCACTTCTATGCTGCGTGGCTCGCCGTATGCTTTCTCTATCACGTTGACTATTGCATAGACCTTTGCTCCTATTTTTTCAACCAGCTTGATGCAGGCGTTGCGTGTTCTCCCAGTGAACCCTACATCATCGAATATCACAATCCGGTCTTCTGGGTTTATTGCACCTTCGGGTACTGCGAAATAGTGCTCAGTCTTCTTGGTTGCAGATGGAACTTTCTCGTCACCAATGACTGTGCCCCGCCAAGTACCGGGAAGCTGAGGTCTATTCCTGTCGTAGACTTTCACAGCGCGTACAAAGCTGAGACCAGCCATACTCGCATACACCGCGGCCAGAGGCGGACCGGAAGCCTCCGGTGAGAGAACCTTAGTTGCGTCTCTTCCGAGTCTCGGTCTGAGCACATACTTCACGAGGTCTCCGAAGAAAGGTGCGTCAAAGTTCTGGTTGATGAAAGGAACATCTAAGCCACCATCTCCGAGTACACAGAACTGCTGAGGATTAGTGAGGTGCTCGAATAATCTTTCCTCCAACCTCGCGATTCTTTCCCTAAATTTTGAAAGAAGCACAACCTCGTTTGAAGCGACGAGGATTGTGTCACCTATCTTCGGAAAATAAACCTGCAGCGCCAAGCCAAGGATCTCAGTTTCGCGGGGCTGCTTGACAAGCTGCTGATATCGGTCAACGGCAATTAGCTGCCCTGAGATTTGCATGGTCTCGCTCAGGAAACGATTGATTCTAGTTACGGTCCCAATTTCGCCGCGAATCGCGTCTGGGGCGAGTACCGCGTCGTCGTTGACCCTAACTTTGTCACCCTCTCTGAAGAGAACAACGCCTGACTCTCGACCGCTGATCTCGTAAACCAATCATGCCAACCTCTCCAATACTCCAGTCGGCCTGTTTAAGAAGCATTGCACAAGGTAAAGAACGCGCCCCGCACCTAATTGGCCGGAACACGGCCTTCCGGATCATGATGAGTTTTCGAGGCAATTTATGAGCTGGTCGATTTCGTCGGCGCTGGACACATCAAGTGTTATGAAAAGATCGCAGTTAACGAGAACCTCAGAATTACCGTCTTCTTGGAGGACTCACCCGCAACGCCAAGATCGTCACCGGGTTATCGAATACCTATGCCATTCACGCCTACGGTGAAAAATCAAGAATGCAGTCGCCAGAATCAGCATTCCGAGCAGAAGATCGATCGATTGGTAGGATAGTTCTGGAATCGCAAATTCTGCCGGAGCGAATGCCAATCCGATGCTGCTTCCAGTGTCCGCCCTAAACCCGTCGTAGTACATCATGTATGCGCCTTTGGCTAGGATCACGTCTTGGTTCTCAACGCCACCAGAATCCCAGCTACCAAGAGACCCATGGGTCAAGATCGGATTCTCAGGTGATTTCGTCCAGTATACGCCATCCCTTGAGGTTGCGTAACCTACTGCGGGAACCTGGAAACTTTGGTTTAGGGCGGAGTACCACATCCCATACCCATTGGCGGCTCCTGCGTAGAATACCGACGGGGAGAACAGGTTTCCAGAGTCCCAAGCCGCCGCGTCGATTGAGGGAGAGAGAGCCACCAGATTAAATTTCGCCCAGTTCACACCATCGAAGGATATCGCATATAGAATCCTGAGGATCTGGCTAAATCTAGGATCGGATGAATTCCTAGCCGCATACCACATTCCGTATAGCGCGGGCTGTCTGATGACATAGGGATCCGTCAGAAGCTTCTCGTCCACAGAGCTAGGCGTCAGAACGGGATTACGTGGGTATTTCTTCCAGGTCATGCCGTCCGAAGAAGTTGCCAAACCGAAAGCGCCGTCATCGTAGAGACCTGGGCTCTTGCCCCGATACCACATCAAATAGAGCGTTCCATTCCAGAGCACAGAACCCAAACCAACGAGAGAGCTATCCCACGAGCCCAGCGGTCCCGGCGTCAGAATAGGAGCACCATGCTTCGTCCATTTGATCCCATCAGACGAAGTTCCATATCCGATCCCCAGAATTCCTTGCCTGCTTCCAACGTAGTACATTCTGAAGAGATTTCCAAGATAGAGTACTCTCGGTTGGATTGTGTAGTCTGCATCCCAACTGCCAGGAGTGGATGTCAGAATTGGGTTGGCGGGATACTTGACCCATTCACTACCTTCGGCCTGAGCATCTGGGATTAAGTTGTGGAGAATCGAACCAAACAGCACTATAATCAATACTAGGCCCAGACTGAAGCGCCGAAACATTCAGGATCCTTCGTGTTCAAAAGCTAGAACATGCGTGTTCCTATAGGCATTACTGTTCCATTTGGACGAGATTAATCCTCACCGCTACTCACCTAAGTTGCATTCGAGATATTCTCCGAGGTTCATGAGCTCTGCACACTGCAGGTCATCTGGAAGCAAACCAGTGCCACGTGCCTAACGTGGCCCCTCATGAGTCGTACCGATTAATTCGGAAAGCTACCAGTACTGACAGGGGCCTCAATACTGTCCCTGTCTAGGCTGAAAGGTGCTGAGCTAGTTCGAGGTTCAGGAGCTACTTCAGTCCCACTTTCCTTGCATACTTGGCAATGAAGAAGACGACCACTGCGACTATGATGAAGTCGACAATGACCCCAACGAAGTCGCCTATTGCGAAGTTGATTCCCTGTCCTAGCGGTACGCTGACCACAGCTTTTCTCCAGTCGCCCCCAGGTAGGAAGGCGCCTGGTATTGGCATGATGATGTCCTGAACCAGCGCTGAAACAACCTTCCCTATGTAAAGTCCCATTATGAAACCGATCGCCAAACCAAGTACGCCGGATTTTCCTATGAAGTCTAGGAATTCAGCCCAGAGACCTTTTGGTGGTGGTGGCGGAGGTTTGGGGGTTACTGCTTCTCGAATCTTCTTCAACTCTTCTAAGATCTCAACTTCAAGGCTCATAGGCATCAAAAATACTTCATTCCAGTATGTATGTGATTGTATGCCCTATCTTCCAAGTTCGAAAACTACGCGAGAGACACAATTTCGCGTTTTCAATAGCTGGATGACTTTGATGGGACGACCTTTACGACGATTGAACCCAGCCCTAGGATGTCCCGTTTGAGCAATTCTTCGATCTCGGCAACAACTTCGTGCATGGCTTGGACTGTCATTCTTCCATCGATCTCGATGGTTATCTCGGCCGAGATGAATGGACCTGAGCGTCGGAGCTTTACATCGTGGACGCCGTGGACTTCTTCAGCTCTGTGGATTAGCTTTGAGATCTCGTCCACCAGTTCCGGGGAATGGAAGGCATCTAACAAGACTAGGGAAGCCTCCCTGATTGTGACATAGGCAACCGCCAAGACATAGCCGCTCACGATGAATCCACCTACCGCATCAAGCTGGTGAAAGCCAAGAGATGACGCGAGGACGGTGACAAATACTGAGTATGATGCGGAGGCGTCCTTGATCCCGTTCTTTGCGTCGAGGTCGAGAGATAGCAGCCCATATCGTTTTGCGATACGACGCATTTGAACTGCTCGATAAAGTGAAAGAGTACCCGCAGCGATCAGGGTTACCAACGCAAGTCTTGGAAGATAGAGTGGGCGCGGATTGATGTATGCGAGGTAGGACCTGTGGATTATGAATCCCGAAATTCCAATCATTGCAACCGACGCGATTAGCGCGATGAAACTTTCGACTTTGTAGTAGCCGAAATGGAAGCGCTCATCAGGTGCCCGGTGCGAAAGCTTCAACCCCAAGTAGACGGTAAAGGAAATGAAGGCGTCCGCCAGGGAGTCGATGCCATCAGCTAACAGCCCAATGCTCCCGGTGAACAAGCTCACCGCAATCTCTAAGACGCCAAGACCTGCAAGCGTAAAGGCCGATAGCTTCGCAACTCGCGCACCTTCCCTGAAACCTTCCAGCGGTCGCCCCAGCAA
>CAZRDM010000032.1:3252-18250 GCA_964598845.1 uncultured Candidatus Bathyarchaeia archaeon | reverse complement strand
TGGTCTATGATCCATTCGACGTCGAGCGGTTCCTTCCAAGGCAGCACCAGCATCGAATTCGAGCGGCCAGCAGGATCCTTATGCTTAATCGTCTCAATCGCGGTCTCAATCCAGAACGAGCGGTCTGCGAGTAGAATCATCTGGGGCGACTCGTTTGCCATATTCGTCTGTGGTTCGACGTTCAAGCGGGATCTCTGGTCTGCGAGTGTATTGGCATCCGAGGACTCGATCAGCGAACTTCTTCTGAAGCTCGGAAACTTGGACTGCTCCATATCCGATGTCTGCCACAGCCTGCTTGACGTTGAAGAGCGGAATCAGATTGCCGATGATCTGGACCTGCTTCATGGGATCCCGTTCATCGAACTTGCGAACGTAGATCAGCCGCCAGCGATCCTCTTCGTCAAGCGCCATGATCCAGACGACTGTGAAGGCGAATTCTCCGCCTCCCCAATCTATGCCCATGAATGATTCGAGCGGAGGATCCAATCGCTCAAGCAGGCTGAATCCCATATCACGGCAGGCGAGCAGGTCTTCCGCGATCAGTGGCTTAGCGAGTCCACGGTAGAAGAGGCCGAGAACTTCGTTGAGGAATCTGCGCTCGCTGCGATAGCGAATGCGCTTGGCTTCTATGCTGTTGAGATGAGTGATCGGGAGATCGCGGATCCACGGAGCCATCCGTTGATCTACGTGATAGCCTCAGTAGAATCGGTTCTCGGGTTTCTGAGGGATCCATGCGCCTGACTGTGGATCCCATTCCTTCATGTCGCTTTGCTGCCATGAGCGCGAGAACTCGGAACCTTCATCGCTCGCGGTTCCAACCATGATCATCGTTCCGAATGGCGAGTGGCTCGATGCCTCTTCGACAACGGGAAGCGCCTCGGATTGAACGTCCTGCATCTCGTCAATGGCTGCGAAGTCTGCGGGAATGTTTCTGAGAGCGCTGAAGTCTCTCCAAGCCGAGATCAAGTAGCAGATGGATTATGATACGATGCGAACTGTCACGGTAGAGCGGGAGAAGATAGTCTCGATCCTCGAAGCCGAACGGTTTCCCTTTCAGGATCCTGTTCTGCTTCGTCCATGCGACAGGATCAGTGGGCTTCGGCTTTGCCAGAGCGTCGAGAAGACTCTGCTGCCTTAGCAGCTCGTTGTAGATTGTCGAGTATTTCTCCTCGAGCTCTGAGCTCGTTGGCAATCGCATCTATCTTAGCCTCCAACTCGACAGGCCGCATGACGCCGAGCAGATTCCTAATTGCTTCATTCAGTGACCGCGCATCAGCAGGGCCGAGCTTCCGATCAAAGACTAGGCGAATGACGTCCTTCTGAAGACGCAGGACCCCACCCAAGGTTGAGATGTCGAAGTCCAGCTTGATCGGTTCACCAAGCCTTTCAAGCCGCTTCATCAACGTGCGAACATACCCCTGCTTGTGCTTGGGTGGAAGGGGGGAGTGGCAACCCCGGGCCGCAGACCACGCTCCCTACGAGTACGAGATCGACCAGCTGTACGCGCGGAAGTGAGTTCATTTCGGGAAAGCGGTTGGATAAAAAAGAGGACTAGTCGGTTCCACGACTCTGTGCCTAATCCTTCTTGGCGATCTTGATCTCGATCGTGGAGACGTTTCTCGATTGGCCCTCTTCACCAAGGACTTCGGTGCCAATATTTACGTCCGTGATCTCCAGCTTACCATCAAAGAAGCGTCGGCGACAGACTTCAACGACATCAACCGCCTTGGAGATCACACGTCCTCGTGCCTTTACGGCAAGTTCCTTAGTGCCACTGTTAATCTGCATCACGATAGCGGTGGCGTAACTCATGAGTGGCTTTTGACCGATGAGGATCGTGTTGGACGGAATGCTGCTCCTAACGGAAGAGGTATTCTCGTTCTTTGTCCTTTCTGTCAAGCATTGTTCACCTCCGTATTCGAAGGATACTGGCGGCGTTGCGAAAGTCGCGACAGCTTGGCCATTGAATAAAAGCCTTCTTACGTACTCCGACATGTTGCGTGCGGGTCTTCGTTGTATGTGAGAGAGAATTGTTCGTTGTAGGTAAGGGTTATTAACCTCAACATACGCCTACGCCCGCAAGCTACGTGTACGGGCTGAAATCGACCGTCCTATCGTGATCGTACGTGCCGACGTGCCTGTTTTCTCCCGAAGAACGAGCTTAACGAATCTCCGAGGTGAAACGCATGAGTTCTCAACGTTCCTTCAGTAAGCCAGTGGAGGAAGGGAAGGAATACGAAGTTGAGATCAAAGAGACTAGCCGTCGCGGTGACGGAGTCGCAAGGATCGAAGGCTTCGTAGTTTTCGTCCCACAGACCAAGCCTGGCGACAAGGTGAAGATAAAGATCAACACTGTTGGTCCCCGTTTCGCAACTGGCGAAGTCGTAAGGTAGGATCGTAGATTGATCGGTGATCCACCCATTTTCCATCTTCTTTGTTTGATCGTATAGTTCCATTTTTCTCAGGCCCTAGCAGCTAAGACTACTCATGAAGGCCGAGCGGATTAACCAAAGTGAGTGTCTGCACGAGGGGAGATCCCGGTTGTTGCTTTGAGGACTTTAAATAGACAGTCGTTAGATAAGCGGTGTAGCACTCATGAGCGATAAGCAAATGTCCGCGAGGACCATTTTCGTATCGCTGAGCCTCGTTTTTGTGATGACTCTAGCCCCATCTCTCGTACTGGAACCAGTTTCTGCCGAAACGTACGAAAGATTGTGGTACATCTACTCCCAGGGAGATATGACTCTGAAACGTCACTTCGCTGACATCGAAGTGACCTACAGCTCACCCGATTTCGCTCCACCAGGAGAAGTCATTGAGGTAAAGGTGTCATTGACTTACTTGAAGAATGAAGTCGCCCACATGGCTTGGATAGAGTTCCATGCTGTTGCGGTTCATCTCCGACAACATCCACAAGGAAGTGATCTAACATTCGCCTTGGATGATTCCAGAGTAACCGTCAAGCCGGGAGGGGCGTACACGCACATATTCGCCGTTCAAGTGCCGGAGGAACCCGGCGTCTATGTTCTCACATTGACATGGAAGACTCACGCTCCTCCAGCGACAGCATACGGATTAAGCATTGAAGAAGACACGCTAGACTGGGACACTTCAGGGCATCAGCCCCTACCGAGAGTCAAAGTTGCTCACCCCACCCTGACTGTCAAGCTGCAAAACGCTGCGGCTGCGAAGATCATTTTCGATGGACAGCCAATTCCTGTAGTGGGGGGCCTAGTTGAGGTCCTACTCGTACCGGGCCAGCACTCGCTCGAAGTGCCACCGGAGGTGGAGCTGGCTCCGGGTGCCCGCGCAATGTTCCAGACTTGGTCGGATGGTGAGACATCGAACCCCAGACAGGTGAGTTCCAAACGCAGCATTACTCTGGTTGCTAACTACAAGATACAGTACCTCCTGACCATGATCAGCGACATAGGAGACCCGCAAGGCGCAGGTTGGTACGACGCGGGAACCGAAGCCCTCATCTCAGTAACGTCGCCTCAACCGGAGGAGGGAGTCTTTGGCGCTCTTGGAGGGAAATTCATCTTTCAACAATGGACAGGCGACCTGAATACAAGCTCTCCAACGGCAACCATCAAGATGGACGGGCCAAAGGAGGTTCAAGCAGAGTGGACAATTGACCGTTCTCAACCATACATGATCCTCCTAGGGCTCACAGTAGCGATCATCGTCATAGTCGCGCTTGGTCTGCTAATGAGACGCAAAGCGCATGCGAGACCTGAACCAACTGTAGTTACACCACCCGCCCCGTCGGCTCCTCAACCTGCAGTACAAGCGGCCCAAAAGTTCTGTATGCACTGTGGACGAGCCATCCCGCCGAATGCAAGCTTCTGCTTCAACTGCGGAAAACCGCAAGAATGAAACGAATCCCCTGAGTGGGATCGGTGCGATCAGAATACTACTATGCAGCCCTACGAGAGTAGAGTCACGTCAATCAAGAATGGAGAACCTCTCAAATAACATCCAGCGGCCGGTTGTGGAAAGTGGAGCCTCGGATCTTCTCCACCTTGCGTGGATGGTATCAAGGTTTGCTTTGGTCTCAGCGCATGTGGCGATTTCGAGGGCAGAGCGACGGTCAGCATCCATAAATTTGGAAGGCATGTAAGATACGGCGTTGCTGTCATAATATCTTCGCGTCCTCAACTTTCTCTGGCGTCGCCACCTCTATGTGCCTAGCGACCTTTCTCGCTAAATCTGCGTCTCTTGTTACGAAAACTGTCGCTTTTCTGGATAGTGCCGTTGCTAAATGGTACGCGTCGTGAATGGTTAGTCTCTCTCCTTTCACGACGTAGTCTGCAGCCAACTTGGTCATCGTCTTGTCAAGCGCAACGATTTCTAGGTTATGCAGGTCTTCAATCGATGCGACGGCAACTTCGCTGAAGTCTGAGAAGTCACTCTCGGCCATATCCAAGATTAGTTCTAGTACCGTCACGGACGAGGTTATACCTTGGAGCTTGCCTGAGTGGATCTTTCTCAGGAAGGAGCTCGATTTCTCCATCAGACCGGGCTCCTTGTAGACCACGTTCAAGAATACGTTTGTATCTATGTAACAGCTCATCTCCGCGTTTTCCTGCTTTGCCGGTCTATCCTCTCACGGAGGCTCCTAACAGTCTGTACCGCCCTCTTCCGTCTCGGCCTCGTCGGGAGATTCTCCAGCGTTTCCACCGGATTAGAAACAAGAGGCCTAAGCAAGATTCCATAAGGAAGAGCCTTGACCCTCACCAAGCCTCCCTCAACAATGCCTGCGACTTGCCGAAGAGCTTTAGGTATGACAGTGACACCTTTCCTACCAATCTTTATGACCTTCTCATCCAACTTTCTTTCCCGTAGTAGAACCAAGTTCAACTTTCTTAAATATTATGTACTGTTGTTGTCCGTTCCACGTTAATGCGCACATCACCAACCAAGCACACGAGAAAACAAGCCATAGAACAGTCATTGGCTTTGGACCCTCGGGCGGGAATCGAACTCCCTACCGTTCTCCCTCTAAGAAGCAGGCCTTTCCTTCGGGGCCTAGCAGGGCGACTCGTAGGCCTTGGAGAATTCGTCTTCCGATTAGTGTCCTTCCTACTCCGGCGACCGGCGTTTCCACGAAACTCGATACGCGATTCCCGTTGATTTCAAGAATAACCGGTGAGCGTCTCATTTGCACTGGTCCCATGACCGTGCTATATGTTAGGAAATAATCTGAGAGGAGCTCTGACTCAGATAGTTTAGCATACTGATCTTGGGGCAGTAGGATGTAGCCGGAGAAACCTGTGTCGATGGGAGCTTCGAATGAAATTCGCGTGCGAGTGATAAATGTCTCTGCAGTCGCTTTCAAGGTGGGGCGATTGGGCTTTACGGTTCGATCGTAGTTTGCGCAATCTCGTGTCCGATAGAACCCCACAACCACTCTCCTCCCTCGCCAGATTCGTCAATCGTCAAGTGGACGGTTCGGCATCGCCTGATTTTCTTTCGTCTAAGCTCGGATGCCAAACGTTCAAGCGAATCAGCTACGCCGACAAGTTGACCGTTTGCTATGGCGATGTGTTTGCCACGGTACTTTTTCTCAAGGTTTGGCTTCATTTTTCGGAATGCGTCATCGTTCTGATCATGGGGCAGTAACCCGACTTGCTCTTCATTTGCGGATGCCCAGCCCTCCATCGCTTCTTTTAGGGCGTCTCCTAGCCTCATACCCACTCTTGCTGCCCGGCTCTTGAACTCGCGGTAAGACTTCGACGGGACATTTCGAATTATGACATCCATTCTGGTTCGACCCTCAACAAGTCAAGGTCGGTTGATAAACTTTTTCATCAATCGCCTCATATCACAAATCGACATACGAAACCCGGCGAAAAGGAACTTGGAATCTGGAGTCTCGGGCAGGCTCAGAAAATAATGTTCGACTCCCAAAGGCCTAACCACCATACGAAACTCGACCATCACTTGGCCCCGTGGGTGGCTATTAACGGTGGTCCGAGGTTCTCCCCCGGGCTATCATCATATCTGATAATAGCCAATCACAAGCTACACATGCCCCGACGTCGTCCCCGGCCAAACGGAATGGCTCGAAACATGCCGCACGGGAAGCGACTCCACGGCAACTATAGTGGGCGAGGAAAACTACAAGGATAGCTCACTCTCGGAAAACTTCTCTGTCAGCGTCAACCTCACCTGCGACATCACAGGTATCATAACCGCCGTTCTGCCGCCTCCTGTCCCAGTTTCGACACCACTGGTCGCCCCAACAGTAGCGGGCATATGAAAACCCCCCGCGTGCTTCAAAGCTTCTGTAAGTTTCCCGAACAACAAAACCCTCCCGCCGAGGCTATGGACGAACACCGTAGCTTACGTAATGGTTGATCGCAAAGACCAGGCTAATGCTTGTACTCCTTTAGTGCATCGTGAATGAGGGTTTCCCCTCGTATGATTTCGGTTACCGTTGTTGGTCCGAGTTTCCTGAATGGTTCGGCGTATTGTTGGCCGTTCTGAATATTCTCTGCCGCCAAAAAGGTCAAGGATCTGTGCGTACCGACCGCCACGTAGAAGGCTAGAACGGCAACGCCCGAGCGTGCAGCATGCTCCTTTCCCTCGACTATATCCTCCACCAATCTTAAACCATCCTCAGTCTGTGTTGGACACGCCTCATCCGTATGATCATTCTCAACCAGATAGAACTTCAGTCCATCTGACATCTGCTCACCTCCTTCGCCAGTAACATTTCTTTGACTCCTCTAAGACATGCCCTTCGTTACGGGTTGTCCGAGGTAAGTTGGCTGACGATCAGCAAATAAGAATGCTTCGACGAAGCTGAGCCTCTTCGTCGTGGAATTCGCGAATAATCACAAAACACAAATCGCAGGCCAACATTAAACGTTTTCTTGGCCCAGGAGACTGAGGCTTGTCTACCGTTGTGGCTCCTGCATTCTTGGCTCCTCCGTTCTTGAAGGATCTAGTTCCCAGCGGCCTCGAATATGGCATAAGTTTGCTGGTGGAATTCGAACCGGACTCCATCTGGTATGAGGCGTCACTGACGATTGCAGCTCATTCAGTAAAGGCTGGAATAAGAACTGACTATCATACATTCCAACACGCTCCGGATGATATCAGGAGAGCCCTCGGCCGATGGGGATTGGACGTGAAGAAGCTGGAAGACGACGACATGCTCTGGATCGAAGACAGTTACAGCGTTCAGACAGGACTCGGCACTCCCCAAGACCAGTCTGATCAAACTAAAGTTTCTGTAAGGCTGTCGGATTGGAGCATCGACCTCGCAAAGGGCATCAAGGGAGGGATACCTGATGTCTGGAAAAAACGGCTTCATATTGATGACAACACAGGCATCCTACTTCAGTATAACGAGGAGAAGATGTTCATAGATTTCTGGCGTACCCGAATGATCCCTTATGTGAGAGCCCGCGAATGTGTCTTTATTCAGGCACTTTTGAGGAGCGTTGCTTCCACTTCATTCTACAAGCAGTGGGAATCGTTATGTGACGGAATTATTGATTTCAAGAGCGAAGAGCGTGAGAATGAACTTCAACATTACGTGAGGATCAGAAGTCTCCGCGGTCGGCGATGCGATTCGCGGTGGAGGAACCTCCAATTGTCCGATAACGGTGAAGTCACACTGGTTGATTAGAAATACTATTGTGTGAGTACGAGCTAGCTCTTACCGCGAGAAAGCAACAAATTCGATACTGTCACCCCCGCGCTGACTATGAAGGGGTCCGAACATTTTGTTTGGAGCCTCGGGCGGGCTTCGAACCCGCGACCTGCCGCTCTCCTGATGGTTTACGAGGCGGCCGCTCTTGGATTCCCAAATCTCCTATGGGAATCTACCAGGCTGAGCCACCGAGGCATCCACCTAAGACCAGAGCCCACCGGACTTAATGTGCATTTCCCGGCATCGAATCAACTCGGAACCTACTCCAGTCTCTTCTTGAAGAGGATGACAGCTAACGCCATCACGATGCTCGCGTACGTTCCTAAAGCAACGAAATCTGGCAACACAACATGCAGTCCCACACCCTTCGTAATTAGGGCTCGCAAAGCGTGGTTCATGTATGTCAAAGGTATCAGGTAGGATATCGGTCGGAGATAACTGGGAATAGACTCCAGGGGATAGAATACTCCTGAAAGGAAGATGGAGACGTAGATAATTGGTATGATTTGTTGGATCGCTTGAATCTGGTTCTTCGCGAAGACTGAGCTGAGCGCCCCGACGCTGAGGGAAGCGACTGTGAAGACTAGAAGAAAGGCTGCGACAAGTAGGATATTCCCTCGAATATCAAGTCCGAACAGCTCAGTCGCTACAGCCAAGGCGAGAGTTGCCTCGACGGAGCCTATTACAACATAGGCCGCCATCTTACCCACCAACAATTCTAGTCCGCTGATTGGGGTAACCACAAGCTGTTCGATTGTTCCTCTTTCTCTTTCACCTGCAAGTGAGATGGCCATCAGGAATGTGGGTAAGAATTGTGTGATGAGTCCAACGATTGAGGGTGCTAGGAAGTCTATGTAGCGGAGGTTCGGGTTATACAAAACCAGGGCTGTCACGTTGACTTCAATTCCAGATGAGAACCTCCGTACAGTAGCCTCCAGCGTCGGACCCGCCATCCCCGCTATCACGGGATCCGAACCGTCCAGTAAGAGATAGATCGTAGCGCGGCCGATCTTGAGATCATTGTGGAACCCGCTAGGCACTATGAGGGCAACCTTGACCTTTCCGTCCCGGATGCAGGATTCTGCTTGATTTCTGTCAAGTGACGTGTGGGTAACATGGAACGTATCAGTCCCCTGTAGAAGGTCTGTTAATGCGCGGCTGGCAGCGCTTCTATCTTCGTCAACAATCGCCATCGCCACGTGCTTTATGTCACCGCTGAATGCGTACCCGACTAGGACCATGACGAGGATCGGCATCATTAGCGAAATCATCAGAACTCTTCTATTTCGGGCGACATGTCGGAACTCCTTGGTCAGAACTAGCAAGAAGCGGCTAAGCAACAACTAGCCCCCTCCAGTTTGCGTTAAGCCAACAAAGACGTCTTCGAGGGTTAACTCGCGAACCTTCACGTCGTAGACCTTCAAACCCGATCGTTCAACGGCGGATATGATTCTAGGCACCGCTGAACCTGCATCATCAACAATCAGCCGAAGCCATTTGTCTTCGACTATCACCGAGAAAACATACGTCTCTCCTTGAAGGACGAGCTTGACGGCTTGGGGGTCTGAGCATAGCACATCCAATCCGTCCCCGCCTGCAACCTTACGTCTCAGTTCCTTAGGACTTCCAACAGCAATCAAGCTGCCTTCACTTAGAAGGCCGAGCCTACCGCATTGAGCAGCTTCATCCATGTAATGTGAGTTGATGAAGACTGTGATCCCTTGACGGTTCAGCTCTCTGAAATAGTCCCAGAACACTCGTCTAAGCGGTGGATCTATTCCAGCTGTAGGTTCATCCAAGAAGAGAAGTTTCGGTTGATGAACGAGGGCGCTTGCAAGCGCGAGACGTTGCTTTAACCCGCCCGACAAGGTACCAGCAAGGCGATCATGCATGGCGCCGAGCTGCACAAGCTCTAGAACACCGTCAATTCGCGTGCGCGCCTCCTCTCTTCTTAATCCATAGATTTGCGCAAAGAAATCGAGGTTCTCAAATACTGTGTGATCTTCGTAGAGGCAGAACCGCTGTGGCATGTAGCCGATATTCTTCTTCACTTGCTCGGGGTGCGATGAAACATCATATCCGACCACTTTTGCTGTCCCACTAGTTGGGGTCATTAGGCCGCACAGCATTCTTACCATCGTCGTTTTTCCCGACCCGTTCGGGCCGAGCAGGCCGAAGATTTCCCCTCTCGCGACTTGGAGGTCAACGCTCTTTACGGCCAATACATCGCCGAAACGTTTCGTCAGCTCCTTGGTGTAGATTATCTGATCCAAAGAAGTGACCAAGCATTCTCTCAAGACGTTTAATCCGTGACATCTGACTATCTCTTGCGCCTATGCAATATTGACTCTACATACAAGTGCCCAAGTAGAGCGCTCACCCTAATACAAGCTACCGAGAAAGTACCCGCTATTTCACGGAGAACGAAATCATTGTCAGATCACCAGACAATCATACAGACAATTGTAAGTCAGCTCGAAGGGGAGGAAAGCGTAGAGGGTGCATTCCTATCTGGCTCGCTAGTGAACGAAGACAGAGATGACTTTTCAGACGTTGATTTAGGCATCGCGACCAAGAATAGTTTAGAGGATTTTGACAGAGGGCACTCGCTTAGGCATCAGATCATGGCCGCGATAGGCCAACCATTGCATTTCCTTGAGAGAGGATGGGCGCACTGCAAAATGGTCGCCATCCTCTATGGTAACTCTGAGTTTCCTCCGATAGGGATCGAGGTCGATATCATCTTCAGCCAATTACAACATGTGTCTGAGCAGATGCCATATGCTGAGTACGAGGTTGTCTTCGATCGATCGGGGAAACTGAAAGAAGAACTTGACAAGCTTCCTCGCTTGAAGCCAGCGCAAGAGATTGAGCATGAATTGAGACAGCATATGTCTTGGTGTCCCTTCTACATACATGACGCTGTCAAGGCGCAGAAAAGAGGAGATTTGGCAAACTTTCAGTCCCTGATGGATGAGATTAGAAAGTTGCTTTTCTACGCTGCGACCGTCAGGAACGGCAAAACGCAAATCGGATCAAAACGTGGCCTGAAGCATCTCCTAAGCGAGGAGAAAGAGACGGTCGAAAATTCATATCACGAATTCAAGGAGGGAACGATCCGGAGATTAGTAGACTCATATCTAGCTCGCCTCGACACCTTGAAAGGCCACTACGAGATAACACAGGAGTTTTATGCATTCCAAAAATCGATACAAGAAATCTTATGATTCTTACGGAGCTCACGGAGGCTACACAATCGAGGACTCTTACAAGTCTGCGCCTAGCCCCACCTGATTTTCACAATGCAGCCTTCCCTGGATTCATTATGCCTAGCGGATCCACTGTCCGTTTGAAGCCTCGCATAATCTCTAGTCCCAACCCATGCTCGCGTTTCATTAGATGTGCAAGCCTCAATCCAACACCGTGACAGTACTCCATGCAACCACCAAGATCCTGACCATGGCGGAGAATGAGGTCTGATGCATTCCAAAGCTTCTTCGCCGCTGCTTGTGCGTCGCTGGCTCTCGATGAAAGGACTAGGGACAGTAGCTCAGGGCCATGCCACAATCCTACATCGAGAACATTGACACGGTTATCCTTTGCAATCCTTAGAGCATCTTCCCTGAATCCTAAGATCTTCGATGCGGGAAGTGAAAGATGCAGATAGTCATACCTTGTTCGAGGTTCTTCGTGGAGAATAGTAGCGGAAATCCTGCGACTATACATTAAGGCGACATCATGGCGATGGTCCCAGAACTCTTGCGCCTCCTTGTCATCCAACTTCTTCCCACCTGATTCAGCTGTGATTGCGTCAGCCTTAGCCAGTTGTGCCTTCACCTCGTTTTCCAAACCGTCGAATGCCATGTTAAGTTGAGCATGTCCGCTGGCGCTCTCCTCACCATAATCTATCATGCTTGGTCCAACATTGGACATCCGCATGGCTACAATTGCTCTGTATCCCTGCTCGAAGCTTGAAAAATGATAACTGGCCAAGGCGGATTTCTCTGGTTCGGGAAACGCTCGAACTGTGGCGGACGTGATCAGTCCGTAACATCCTTCCGTCCCAACGAAGAGTCGTTTCAGGTCGAATCCCGTTGACGAGAACTGAGCGGGTCTGGTCTTCATTATGAGGCCGTCGGGCAGGACAGCCTCGATGCCTAGTAACTGGTCTCCGATGGAGCCGTACTTTGCACCTAGGTACCCCAGACTGTTGGTTGCGATGGCGCCTCCCAATGTCGCTATTGGGCGCGTCCATGGGTCGTGGGCAAAGAAGAGATTCAGATCTTGCAGGCGATTGTGGATGCTTTCGAGGACGACTCCCGATTGAGCGCGGACAAACAGGTCTTCCGCCGAGATTTCTTCAATTTCATCCATTCTGCTTGTGTCGACCATTATTCCGCCTTGCACTGCAACAGCAGCTCCCATCAAACCTGTACCGCCACCGTAAGGCACTATAGGCGTATGCGAGCGGTGTGCGATTCGAACAATCTCTGAAACCTCAGAGGTGTTCTCTGGCTCGACCAAGAAGGTAGGCGTGTAACCTCGCATTCGAAGTTTCGGATAAGGCCTGTACGGCCTCAATGCATCAAATCTGTATCTCGCCGCTATCCGGTCTTCAGGAAAGACGCGATCTGAAGAAACGATGCTCTCAAGTTGTTTCCCCAATCTCCAGCGATCCGACAATAACCGGGTTCTCCAATGGCTCTTGGAATCGACAAAGGCTTAGCCTCTTACAACCATTATCGTTTGCCCTACCTAGAGACGAGTATCGCTCAAACCTGTAATGCTTAACGCCGGGCGATGCGTGACAGTTCTGTTCGGAAGAAACAGGTGCCTTGACCATTCAAATCTTGCTCACAGGGGACAATCACCTCGATCCCCCGGCTTCCTCCTTTGGTTCGAAGCGCTTCGATCGTAGGATGGATCACCTCAGATGCTTCGAGGAGGTAGTCGAATATGCGAAACGCAACAAGCCGGATTTACTTCTGCTTGTGGGCGATGTTTTCGATACGATTAGACCCGGGAACCTGGCTCGCGCGAGAGTGATGGAAGATCTGAAGGCAGTGCACGACCTTGGAGTTAGAATTCTTGCTGTGAGCGGTGATCATGATACTCCAAAGGTCGCTGAAGAAGGCTCATCTCCGCTCGCCGTGTATGGAAACTCAGGCCACGTCCACTTCTTCGACAATCCGAACGTACTCGGTCGTAGAGAGTTCACTATTGACTCCTTAAGAATCCAAGTCGGAGGCCTCAGTCGAAATCCACTCTTGGAACCTTTCGAAGATCCGCTTAGGAAAGTGGCAGTTGCCTTAGACGCGGATGTGAACATACTCATCACGCACTATCCCGTAGAGGGGTTCATAGGATACTCAAGGGACGACCCCCTCATTCGATTGTCCTCAGTTCCTTACAATTGTCAGCTAGTATGCGTCGGTCACTTCCATTCTTATCAAACGAAAGAGCTCCAAAATACAACGATAATCTATCCAGGAAGTACTGAGCGAGCATCCTTCCAAGAGGAGAATGAAGAGAAAGGCTTCGTCTGGCTCGAATTGGGGAAGGAAGGTGTACTTGGCAGAGAGCATATCAGAACCTCCGCGCGACCCTTCAAGACTGTCAACACATTCTTCCCAAACGAGAAGTCACCAATCGACATCCTGAAACAAGCCTTGGATGGGTCCAGTGACCGCAACGCAGTAGTGAGGCTTCGCATCAGAGGTCATGTGCCGGTACAGCAGTTGGCCGGCTATCGAAGAAGCGAGCTCCTCTTGCATGGAGAAGGCAAGTTCTTTCATTTGAGTGTAGATGAAGGCGAACTGGAGATAGAATCACCTCAACCTGTACTCGCATTGCCTAGGACCACGCCCCTACAAGAGCTTCGACGACACTTCGCAGAGGCGATTGCGAACGCCTCAGCAGAAGAGAGGGAAATCTTGGAAGAGGCCATGAGGCTCTGCCAAGCGAAGTTGGAGGAGGCTGGGGCTTGGTAAGGCTCCTTGGCCTGCAGGCTCATAACTTCAAGAAGCTTCGATTAGATTCTCCGATCCAGTTCAGTGATGGAATAACACTCGTCACTGGTCTAAACGAGTCTGGTAAATCGTCTCTGTTAGATGCGATTCTCTACGCCCTGTTCGGGAGAGTGATACGGCCACCTAAAGCCAAGAACGAGGATCTTGTGTCATATGGAGCGACCGAAGGACTACTAGCCTTGGATTTCGAGATTGGGGACAGAAGGTTCAGAGTAACACGGCGGATCCACAGAACCAAACCCACGCGGGCCACGCTAGAGGAGGTAAATCCAAACAGGTCAACGCGGATGCTCGCCATAGGTCAGGAAAAGGTCAACGATGAAATCGTAAGGTTACTTGGCGGCGTTACCTACCAGGAAATAGTCTCAAGCACAGTTGTAGCCCAGAAGGAGCTTGGCAACATCATTAGACTAGGCAAAGAGGGGAGAGAGCATATCATCAACGTCTTCCTCAACCTCGAAAGCTTCAACGAAGTCCAGGCAGATCTATCTGAAGAACGCAAGGATCTGGAAGGTACTCCAGCCAGGCCAGGAAGAGTTCGGGTCGAACTAGAGAAACTGGACATTCTCAAGAAAGCACTGGATGAATTCACAGGGAACCAGGTAGAAAGAACAAGACTATTGCAAGAAAACGCAGATCTCACTCGAACGAATCAAGAACTGCAAACAGAACTGAGGGAAAAGGAGGCTTTCCATATGAACCTCTCTGAGTACGAGGCTGTTATCAGGAAAAGAGAAAGTCTCGATCTACAGCTGGAAGGAAAGAGGGCGCTTCACGGCAACTACCAAGGACATTCTGATCGGCTGAGAAAGGAGTTTGAAGAAATTCAGCGAGAGCTAGGGAAGTTTGCGGGCTACGAGGAAGCAGAACCATTACTCCGGAAGATCAAAGAACTAATCGAGACCGGGAGGACGCAGTCCCTCGATTTAGCCTCCGCAGAACGCTCTTGGCGAGCCGTTGACCAAGAAGTCAAAGAATCAGAAAGAAAGTATTCAACCGTCGACAGGCTGAAGATCAAGAGCCAGGAATCCCAGCTGCAGAAACCCATTTACCCATATCTCGCTGCTGCTGGGCTCTTTTTCGCTGCATCTATCGTGGCATTCATCTGGACTGATTTTCTTGTTGGAGTAGGTTTGGTGGTTTTGGCGTCGGTGCCTGCGAGCATTGCTGCAATAAGGCTCAATGCGAAGATCTCCGTTGCCAAACACCAGTCGATTCTAGGCGATCTGAGATATCTTGAGGAGAAGAAGCGCGAACTCTCCATCCTCGAAGCACATTATGGAATGCTGAGGAAGGAACTTCG
>CAZRDM010000032.1:0-3152 GCA_964598845.1 uncultured Candidatus Bathyarchaeia archaeon | reverse complement strand
AGCGCGAACTCTCCATCCTCGAAGCACATTATGGAATGCTGAGGAAGGAACTTCGTTCAACGGAGGCTGAGATCGAGAGGCTCTGCATCGCTTGTCGACTCTATGCCTCCATTTTCACTACACAAGAGAACGTGGGATCGTTAGCTGCTGCCCAGTCGACTTTGGAGGCCGCCGACAGAGATCGAGAGAGAAGGGAAGGGCTACAGGTGAAGCTTCAGACCATTCGCGAGGAAATGGGGAAGTTGCCTTCAGATGCAGCAATTGAGGATCTTCGACGAGAAATTGAGAACCTAGAAAGACAAGTGAATGAACTAGTTCTTCCTAAGCTCCCTGAAGGAATAGTATTCACCCGGGAACTCCTTTCTACAATCCAAATTGACCGTGAAGAGTTGGGCCGTCGGATAGCTGTCGCTCAAAAACAGATAGAGCAGAATCTGGAACGAGTCGCCAACCTAGACCAATACCTAGCTCAACATAGGGATATCGTTGCGAAAGTTCAATCACAAGAACAAACCGCAAAGAACCTGGAGCGCCGCTTAGAAGTCATCCGATGTGCCTCAGAAGGGGTCCGGGGGACAGCTGAGGCGCTTAGAAATAGGATACGGCCCAGCGCCCAAGCGTATATGAGTGCAATTCTTCCATCCCTGACATCGTCTCGTTACAGGCATGTGATCCTAGACGAGGATTACAATCTGCAAGTTTGGGATCCCGAGGCTGGGGAATACAGACCGAGAGAAGTCTACTCGGGGGGAACTGAGGATCAGCTCTTGTTGGCCATGAGGTTGGCCTTTGCCTTGGCACTATTGCCTGAAGTGAAGGGACAGAAACCGGAATTCGTATTCCTGGACGAACCGCTTGGGAGCTCGGATGATGTTCGGAGGTCAGGCATCATAGAGTATCTGGCTTCAGACCTAGCGAAGAAGTTCAGACAGATTTTCGTGATCAGCCATGTGGGCGGACTTGAGGAATACGCTCAGAACATCATATCATTGGATGATGGAAGGATAGTTCGGTCCTGAGCTGACCTAAGACTGGTCGAGGTGAAGAGATGGTAGGTTAGTCGCCTTGATGCGAGGCGACGCTGATGTACTCGAGCCTTGGTACAGGAGCTTTTGCTTCAGGAGGCGGACGTACAGCCAATCGGAGAACCACCAATCTATTCGCAGGCCCTGGAACGCTACCTTTCAACGCCACGTAGTCCGAATTGATCTCGCCATATCGCAGGAATCCACCCTTAGGCGTGACCTCGCCACCATTAGTGCCCACTTTCATCACGAGTTTGTTGTACTCCGTCCTTTGATGAAACCCCATCTGTCCAGCTCTTGGGACCGAGTACATGACATAGTGGGGTGTCCACGCTCCAATGGTGCCGACTTCTCGCACGGTTTTGCGGGATTTGTGGAGCTTACGTCTGATTCCCCATCGCTTTACGGGGCCCTGGATTCCCTTGCCCTTCGTTATCCCGATAACATCAACGGCTTGACCTTCTTTTACGAAGTCAGTTAACTTGACTTCCCTGCCAAGGGTTTTCTTAGCGTACTCGAATCTGTCCTTGATGGATCCTCCGCCTATCTTCACTTCTAATAGATCTGGTTCTTTCTTTCGCCGCTTTGCAAGCCGGGGCTGTGTTGCCATAACCAAGCGGAGGTCCGCTATCTTTTCCAGGTTGGATTCTATGTTCTTGAGCTCATCCTCTGTTGAAAATTTCTCGGGTATGGATATGATTCGCTCGAAGTCTTTCGGTGGCTTCTCCATCCACGCTTCAGTGAAGCTTTGAAGGCCTTCGTAGTTCTTCGTGTACGCTCGTATTGCGCAGGCCAACACTGGAGGCGCTTCGAGCACTGTTAGTGGGATCACGATCTCTCTCCCATAGGTTAAGGATCCATGCCGGTTGTCGATGGCTAGGGCATATGTCATGCCGGCCTTGAATCCGGCGAAAGCCAGAACCCTCGGTCCTTCTTCAACTTCAGGCCAGTATCTTACTCTTCCAACCCAACGTGAAGCACGTCCCCTAGGCAGGAACGCCAGAGAACCGCGCCTAGGCGCGTGCACTTTCCTATGGCCCAATCACTGCACCAGTCTGATACGGTAGCTTCGTCGCAGTTCACCCTGACCTCTAAAATACTTTACCCCTACAGAACTGTAGGAATAAGTGCTCTCTGTCACCGCCTCTCGCAGGTCTTCACATGAGCTTTCGTTCGGATGTTACCTGATCAGGACGGTTCGCTGTAAGGCGTTGTTCCAAGCCATCGTGTCGAAGTATGTGGCTAACATCTTCCGACTCCAAAGCTACGTCAACACTTTTTTCACTTGTTCTTTCTGATGATGACTTGCCCCAAAAGTATCGGACTTTGTCTCGAAGCGTGAATTCCTTGCGGGCCGATGCTTCGATTTTTCGCTTGTATACTTTGCAACCGCGCCATAGATTCTAGAAGCGAACATAGTTATCCAGGTTAAGAATTGCGAGCACTAATGGCTCCTTTGCGCCAAAGATTGATTCTATGTCGAATGCGATCTTTCGTACTGGCGCAGAACGACTGTATGGTGAGTATTATTCCCGCGTCAGGACTTTGACACCAGACTTCGCTGATGACCTCCTGCGTGAGGCTTTGACGTGCTATTCCATCGAAGCGCATGCGGCCGTTTGCATAACATGCAGAGTCGTAGTTGAGGAAGAACTCAAAGAAATCTATGAGATTCTTGTAAATCTTGGACATCAGTCAACCCAGCGACCCGTGGAACAAATGGAACTAGAACCATTGAAACAATGGGCTCACCGCCTCGGTATAATCGACGCAGCCCAATTCGGAACCATCGGAGATATTCAACGGAGAGGTAACAGATCCGCCCACGGCCCAACCGCAGACATTGCAGACCACTGGAACCGCCGACTGGCGAAAAAGAAAGAGAAAGAGGACTTGGCCGAGCCATTAGAAATCTGGGCGGACCGGTCAGATGCACTTGGTCAAATCACAGCAACATCGAAGATGCTTCACGATCTGAAGATCAAGAAACATGAGATCAAGTCACGGGGGCTTTCTGCAATCAAACCTAGACGGGGAAGAATTCCAGGAGAATCGCTGAGTCATGGAGCTGAGTTGGCTTACCGGAATTCTCAACAATTCATGCAAGATGGATGGGAGAGTGTATTT
>CAZRDM010000031.1:0-21967 GCA_964598845.1 uncultured Candidatus Bathyarchaeia archaeon | reverse complement strand
CACTCGATCTTGCTGCGGAAGCATTCAACGTGACAACGAAGCTGCTCTTGCCTTTTGGCTACGCGGTCGGACTGAGGGAAAGTAAGTAGGTTTCTCTTCGAGACCAATTGAAGGTTCAACTCCCTTACGAGACTATTTCTTGGGTGAGGTGACCCTTCCACCTCGGTTGACGGATTTGACTCATTCATACGTCGTCAACATTTGCCGCAGTCGTTGTTTGTCTTTACGAAACTGACGAAGACACTTAAGTTCATCAAGTCCGTCGTCATCCTGAAGCAGGACCCACACTAATCGAAGGCAACTCGTGTTGTTCGTTCTCGACATCATGTCCAATGTGGGCAAGATTGTGAGGTTAGATGAGGACCGATGGAAACACGTGCGCGAGCACCCGGAAATGAAGGACGAGATCGATAGGCTGAGAGAAACCGTGGTCGAACCCGATGAGGTCCGAAGAAGCATCTACGACGCTTCCGTCTGGCTATTCTACAGGCACTACAGAGACACCCCTATCACCGAGAAGTATCTTCTCGCCGTCGTCCGGATGCTGAACGAAGAAGGCTTTATAGTGACCGCGTTCTTCACGGACACAGTAAAGAAAGGGGAGCTGGTATGGAGCAGGAAGCCCTGAGAATCTGGTTCGACCCAGAGGGAGATGTCCTTGAAGTGGGTTTCGCCAAACCACGGAAGGGCTTCTTCAAGGATGCGGGGGACGATATCTTCGTCAGGGTGGATGAGAGCGGCAATGTCTCCGGTTTCGCCGTCCTCAACGCCACTAGGAGAGCACAAAAGGTAAGGGAGACCAAGCTACCGGTCAAAGCCTCATTCTCAAGAATGTAGGAAACTCAGTAGAACGCAAACGAATCTCCTATCAAAGGCCTCAAGTAAGGAGAACCACGTCAGTTCGAATTTTGATTCTCGGTGTCGATACACGAATAATTGGAATAGCGGCTCATTCTGCTGCTATTTTCGGACGTTGTGAAATTGTTTGCGTCTGCTTAGGTACACAGATAATGAATTCTCTTCTTCGAAGCCCTGACAGGTCGAGTTCGCCTTTCGCCAAATCCAAGCGGATCTCCCACTCCTCCATGGCTGCTGCTCCTATTATGGCGCCAAGCTTTCGTCCCTCTATCGTTCCAATATCGTCTATCGGCGCGACCTTCATAGTTAGCTCAAGACCTTCAATCTCGCCACGCACTATGCATTCTTCAGAGATCGTGATCATCTTTCCGCCCAAGCCGACAGCGTAGGGCACTCTAACCTTGATGCGAGGAGCGGATTCACAGATCTCTCTTGCCACGTAACTGCGAACTGAGCCCGTGTCGAAAAGGGCCACCGCCGGTCGCCCTTCAATGCTCAAGTTCCTTACTAGCCGAGTCAAGGTCTTACCTCATGTATTGTGAGCCGCCAATTAAAGGGTCGCTCACCTTCCTAGAGGCTTCTGGCTGTGAATCATTGGGGCTCATTCCTCCCCTTTTTGGGTCCGTATAGGGAGGTTCGAATGACGAGCTGGTAGCCGTACGCGAACTTGCTTCGGGAGCCTAACCTCAGAATTCCTGTCGTGCAGAATAACCCAATTCAAATCGTTGACGATTTGTGGCGGGCCCGCGGGGATTCAAACCCCGGACCCTAGGCGTCCCCGGGCCTCTCATGGGGCTTCTTTCACGTTGAGGTCTGGCATGCGTTTGAAGTGCTCTGTGTCTCTAGTGATGAACGTGGCCTTATGCAACTTCGCAATCGCGCCGATCAGAACATCCCGAAAATCGACGCGTTCACCCTTAGACTCCACGAGTGAGAGGATTCTGCCTGCTTCCTCAGAGCCCTCCTCCGTTAGCTCCAATACAACAAGCCGTTTGAGAAGGGCCCTAGCCGCGGCTATGTTCTTCTCCCTCTTCGCGCTCCGGTAGGCACCGTAATACAGCTCGAAGGAATTGATGGACGTCGTGAATAGGTTGGCACCTTTTTCCTCGAATCTTCTCAGGAAACCTACTGTCCCACCTCGGCCTCTCAGATTGTCGACCAGGACGGATGTGTCTAAGCAGAACGCCGAACCTTCCAGCGACTCCATCCCTCTCTCAACGCCCGCTCAAAGTCTCTGATCTCCGCATCAGTAACCCGCCATGTCCCCGCAAGATCAGTAATTCTTCCTTCCTCCCTCGGTCCTCGGAGAAGTGACCAAATCGTTTCATCAAGCGACACTGAGCGCCCAAACTGAGTCTGAAGCCGTCCCGCCTCCCGGGAAAGTTTCCTGTACGTCCTTTCTTCCACCCTAACAGATCGCGCCATCTCGAATCCCTGAACATCTGGCATATTTGCGCACTTAATATCTTTTGCATGCAAAGTACGCAAAGGAAACGGGTTTGCTAACGTTGGCGGGCCCGCGGGGATTTGAACCCCGGACTTCTGCACCGGATGACGAATTCCTATAGCCCGGTTCTACAGCTTTGTCCGGTGTTCCGTAGGAGGTTCGGCAGCAAGTTCCGCCAGTAGCGGATTCTGCCGCTCTATCCAACCTGAGCTACGGGCCCAACTCGGAACCTCTTTGCCGAACTAAAAGCATTGGGGCAGGCCATGGGGGACAATTACGGGAAACTTAAAGGCCTCAGTGATGACGAGGTGGAGCTGGGCGGGGATTCCCGAGACCTAGCGAGGAATGAGCAGGCGGGAACCAGGTCAAAGGGGCAGGACCGCCACGGGGCGGTGCTACACTTAAGATCGAAGAGTAGCGCATGGGCTGGAGATGAGATCCTGTGGCGTAGAGGTCTCCCACGCAAGCCTTCAGGGGTTCGAATCCCCTTCCCCGCACCATCTCCAAATCCTATTTTGCGTTGTGAGGGTTCCAATGGCGTGTTCTATGCTTTGGAGTTGGTCCAAGTTCACGTCCAAGATGGTTTTCTCGTTGGGTGAGAGCTGTAGGGTTCGGAGCCATTCTCGGCCCTGTGTGCCGAAGATGTCGCTGAACGTGGCTTCAGTCCATACTTGTCGAGTTGGTTGTGGATGCGGTTCTTGATGGTCACCGTATCCTCGACTAGGCTTCTTGGTTGCCGGAGGAGGGCTCGTTGCTCTCGGATTTCTGGCTCGGGTGCGTAACTTTCTGCGACCAAGTCTGCTCTCACTAGGTCTGCTAGGACTCGGGACTCCCTTCGGTCGCCTTTGATTTTGGCTTCTGCGATTATGCGAGTTTTGAGGGATTCGCTAAGATGACTTTTAGGGTGGGTTCCGCGCTGAGTTTGTCGTAGATTCTTGTCCAGAGGTTGCCTGTTGATTCGAAGGCTACTTTGGCTTCAGGGTAGCTTGCGAGTAGAGTTCTGATCTGTAAGATGCCTTCTGCGGTGTTTTGGAAGTTGAGTTCTTCGATTAGATGGCCGTCTTGGTCTTTGAGGCATGCTTGGCAACGCTTCTTGTGGACGTCGATTCCGACGCTTATCGTTTTTAATCATCTCCTTTCATGGTTTACTACCCTTTTTAGAACGCTGATCGTCGGGGTTTGTGGCTCTTTCCTTTCATAAATGCAACTCCATTCGTATTTCCGCTAGCACTACCGAAAAGGGGGACGTTCCCGAAGCAATTTGAACCAATTACAACCGGGACGACCCAAATCCTTAACGAATGACCGCGCCCTCAGCTAAGCAAAGCTTGGCCAGTCGCGGCCGACTTAATGTCGGCGACAATCTTCTCGATAGCAACGGAGATGGGGAACTCGGCCTTGAAGACATCTATTTGCCGATAGCCTCTGCTATCTTCTCGGGCTTCATACATGAAGGCCCCTATCCCATTCAGGTACTTCATGGCTTCGCGCATTTTCCGTAGCAGGAGCTCAACGCTTTCGCCGGTAGCTCTTCTCCCCAGCCAAATCGCGTAGAACTTTGGTTGGGCATTATCCTTCCATTCGATCCAATCTTGCTCCTTGTCCAAAGATAGAATCTTGTCCCCGCCACTCCTACCATACTTTCTTTTGAGGTCCACGCTCGTGTACTTCACCTCTTTGAGACGTTTGTCTATGTCAGACTGGATTCTCCGCTCCGGTTTCGTCTCCTTTCGCAGAAGGTAACCGGGGTTGCCCTGAGCCTTGACTTCCACGCAGACCATCGGAACCGACGCTCTGATAAGCACCAAGTCTACGTTGTGAGTTTCGCTCGTGCCAGTTATCGAAGCTGGCTTGACCTCAACATCAGCAGCTCGCTGAATTATTTTTCTTATTATCTCCGTCCACCAGTTGCCTTTGTCATTCCTGTAGGATTCCATGGCAATTGCACCTGCCTGAAGCTTGGCGTCAAGCTCCCAGAGCGTGTCGAGCAACTCATCCTCGATTTGCTCGAATTTCACCGTCTCAGCGCGAACGCGTTCAAGGATCTTAGTCATCTTTACAGTATACTCAGACCGCCCCGGCAATGCAGGTCGAACTTCCCGCCCAATGTTCAGCTCGCTCGACATCTGCCACCCAATGCGAGCAACTCGGCTCATATCATTATCTCTCCCGAGCCAGACGGAATTCACAGTCTTACGGGGCTCGACATCCTGCATTTGGATTCGTAGATCGAAGTCGAGCTACGACACATTTCGCCCTCAGGAGAGTGATTAAATACGCTGCAGGCGTGGATGAATCAGGAATAGAACGTTAGCGGTCTTCTATGTTGGTCGGTGGCAAGAGGGCGTCTCATAGTCCAGTGCTCCAGCCATATTATGATTTGGGATGATTCATGGATCAAGCGTCCTCGTCGAATCTGTCATTCACGATTCCAGAGAAACCTACAACCCACGATTTGGACCTCCTTATCCCAAAACTCGTCAAGGATCCCTGTGCTATATCCCAAATCGAGCGCAAATTGCGATCAATGCCGACGCATCATAAACTCGTACTGGGGGACGCACGGTATCTCAGTGGAATACGAGACGGAAGTGTTCACTTAGTGGTGACATCGCCGCCGTATTGGACGCTCAAACCTTACCCTCGAACCGAGGGACAGCTTGGGAATATCGCAGACTACGAAAAGTTCCTCTATGAGTTGGACAAATGCTGGAAGGAGTGCCTCCGCGTCCTAGTGCCAGGCAGCAGACTGGTCATAGTCGTCGGTGATGTGCTCCTCAGTAGGCGCAAACACGGAAGGCACCGTGTCATTCCTCTTCATGCAGACATCCAGGTAAGAGTTCGACGCCTTGGATTCGACAACTTAGCGCCAATCTTTTGGTACAAAATCGCCACTGCCAGCTATGAAGCCGAAGGCAACACGGGTAGATTCCTCGGCAAGCCGTACGAACCAAACGCGGTCATTAAACACGACATCGAGTACATCCTGATGGAGCGTAAGCCTGGAAGCTATCGGAGTCCAGATCAGCAGACACGGTTACTGAGCGCTATTTCAGCCGATAAGCACCAGCGCTGGTTCAGGCAAGTTTGGGACGACATCAGGGGTGAATCAACCCGCCACCACCCTGCTCCCTTCCCCGAGGAACTCGCGGATCGTCTCATCCGAATGTTTAGTTTCGCAGGCGATACGGTGCTGGATCCGTTCGTTGGTACGGGAACCACGATGGTTGCGGCAGCGAAGTGCGGCCGCAACAGTATAGGTGTGGAGGTAAATTCTCAGTATTGGCACATGGCAGCGGAGCGCCTCAAAAATACGCTTGCTTCAATTGAGTCGAACCGCACCGTCGAACTCCTGCGAAGCTGGTAGAAGAACAGCGAAGCCGTGCGACGCTTGCTCTCCGCAATTCAACACTGAGATTGCACAAGTTCTGAGCAAGCGTTTTGTATTTCGGTAGTTCTAAATGTGAGTCTAAATCTACTCCCCCGCACTATCCATGAAAACGCATTCTGACTTTTGCGGGAGATTCTTTTGGCTGGTTTCATGACCTCAATGAAAGATTCGCGCACACGAAAATCAAAATTCAAATTCCATTCCGCGCGCCATTGGTGGCACACACGGGCAACAGGTAGCAAACCATTAGACTTTTAGAGCGGATTTGCATGTGTGCCCGCAAGAAGCTCTCACAGCCACGTGGGCATCCACAAGACTCTGAGTTCTTCTTAAGATGACCATAAGCCGAAGCAGTATGATCGCGGAAGCCTGATGAAACAGCCCAACTCTGGTTCCCGTAGCGGCACAAAGCCAACCTGAACGGCGAACAAGTTTTCGGGATTTGTTGCAGATCTGCGTTGTGCCGCCAAGGCCAAGGAGAAACAAATGATGAGTAGTTTCGAAGAATTGGGCTTAAGCCCAGAGATATTGAGTGCTATCAAAGCGCTTGGATTTGACGTGCCCTTTCCTATCCAGGAGGCGGTTATCCCGCTTCTGTGGAGTGGGAGCGATGTCATTGGTCAGGCACACACAGGAACCGGAAAGACCGCCGCTTTCGGTCTGCCGATACTGGAGATCGTTGATGAACTAGACCTTCATGTTCAGGCGATAGTGCTCGTTCCGACGCGCGAGCTTGCGGTGCAGGTTGCCGAAGACATCAACTCGTACGGCAAGCACACAGGCAAACGTGCCTTAGCCATCTATGGAGGCCAGTCAATTTACGCTCAGATTGATGCACTAGAAGATTGCCCGCAGATCGTTGTTGGGACACCTGGGCGCGTCATTGACCATCTCGAACGCGGGACCCTCCAACTCGATAACGTCCAGTGCATTGTCCTGGACGAAGCCGATCGGATGCTTGACATGGGCTTCATAGACGATGTTGAACGCATCCTTGGAAGGATCGGAAGAAGGCGTCAAACGGCCCTCTTCTCAGCGACAATGCCTGACGAGATACTGAAACTCGCCCATAAACACATGAAGAACCCTCGCGAGGTGCTGATTGAGCCAGAGGATCTCAACATCAAGGAGATCGGCCAATATTTCTACGAACTCGATTCTGAGAGGAAACTTGAGGGGCTTCTCAGGCTCTTGCAGGACAAGAAAGTGGAACGCGCCATTGTGTTCTGTCGAACCAAACGCACCACGTTCTGGCTGGCCCAGTCACTTAGAAGGAGAAACGAGAATGTGACCGTGATAAATGGTGACCTCTCCCAGAATCAGCGCGATCACGCAATGGAAGCCTTCCGAAGCGGTCGGAGACGGGTGTTAGTTGCCACTGATCTAGCGGGCAGAGGCTTGGATATCGAGGGAGTCACGCATATAATCAATTACGATGTTCCCGAGGATCCGTACACATACTTCCACAGGATCGGTAGAACCGGACGAGCAGGAAAGAAAGGAACCGCTGTGACGATCGTATCCCCTGAACAAAGCACAGACTTTCGTACAATTCAAGATATGGCACACTATCAGATTGAACGTCTCAACTCCAACAATCTCGGCGAGGACATCTTCACTCCTAGAAGCGAAACGCGTAGAGAATTTCATCATGAGACTCGTCGTAGATTTCAGGGAAGATCCCGTCGGCAGGTCAGGTACACCGACGGCTCAGTCTTCCGAGGTCTCCGCCACCGAAACGCATTCATGGAGAAGCCACCACGTAAAGAGAGAAGCTGACATGTCATCGGCCTTGAGAAGCCTTGCAAGAGAACATCGCTCGGATCGCGATTTAATCTACCTCCTTTTGTTGGCAAGGAAATACGGCTTGGAACCTGAGGATCTGTATCACGCTTTGGAGAAGGCCAAGGGCAGCAAAGAGTCGACGTGCGGTTCTCTGTCGATAGAGGTACGTCCGCGAGAGGACAAGACCTTCTGTTTCATGTTCTCCCAGAACAAGCGATCTGTGGCGCAAGCCGCTATTTCAGAGGCTTCGCTAGCGAAGCTTCGTCATCTACCTCCAGAGTTCAGGCGACTACTGAATATGGAAGAGGCAAGATCTGCTGCGACTGACTGCCCTCAAATGGAGAGACATATCGCTGACCTTCGAGTCGGCTTGAGGCACGTGTGCCTGACGGTGAAGGTCACGGATAAATCGGAGGTGAGGTCGATCGAGTCGAGAAATGGCACGCCCCTTGCCTTATGCGTAGCAACTCTCTCAGACGGCACAGGGCAGATTCGACTTCCTCTATGGAACAGGCGCATTGATTCTGTAGCGAAGGATGATACAGTAGTCATTCGGGGTGCCAGGGTCAATACCTTCAGAGGCGAATTGCAGCTATTTCTCCCTTGGAGAACCGGAAGCATCTCAACCGTCCATTCCGCAGGCGAAACCGCTCGATAGCAAGGCATCACGGTCAATGATCCAGGCGTGCTTGATTTCCTGTGAGCTTCGCGTCAACCCTCTCAGGAGGTTGCGCCGAGTTAGAGCACGGGTCCAATACTGCTCACGTACGTTCAAGCTTTTTTGGGGATGTAACGAGTGAAGGAGTACAGACCTGGGACCTTTGATAGGCGTGTCGCTTACGGTCAACGACAGAGGAAACTCATGTTGGTCTCAAGAGGCATAATTGAAGGCTTTATGGTCCGTTGCCGGTCCATAAAGGAAGCTGAGAACCTTGCGCGGGCGTTCAGATTACGATGTTCCAAGATTGAGGGATATGAGAGGGCAAGATACAGCCTCAGGGTCAAGGTAGAGGAGAAGATAGTATACGTCACTCGAAAAGGACTCTTGCGTCGGTAGTGTACAAGACATACCGACTTTACTCTAGGTTGCCTGCTCACATAGTTTTTCGTGTGCGTGAAGATGAATCATCAGCCAAGGTCGCTCCGTGAAGCACTGGCTGGCAAACTCAACGATGATGAGTCAAGGGTCCTTCCGTCGTCCTACACCATGATAGGCGACATCGCAGTTCTTGAACTGGACGATCGCCTTCTTGCGAAGAAGAAACTCATAGGTGGGACGCTTCTCCACGCGTTCCCTAGGGTAAGAGTCGCGGCCCTGAAGGTGAGAGTGGTTTCAGGCGAATACCGACTTCCAGGGTTGGAGGTGATTGCGGGCGAGAACAGGACAGAGACAATCCACAGGGAGTTCGGCTGCGCCTACAAGCTTGACGTAGCGCAGACCTACTTCAGCCCGCGCTTAGCGTCGGAGAGGATGCGAGTCGTGGGGCAGATCCGAGACTGGGAGAGGGTTCTGGTTATGTTCGCAGGCGTTGGGCCATACGCGATACTTGCAGCTAAGAAGAGCAGAAGCGAGATTACGGCTGCTGAGCTCAACCCGAAAGCTGTCGAGTACATGCGTCAGAACGTGTTGATGAACAAAGTCATGGTCAATGTGATTGAAGGGGATGTTAGAGCCACGGTTCCGATGCTGGGGCTATTCGATAGAATTATCATGCCTCTACCAAAGCAAGCCGACACATTTCTCGATATCGCACTGCCGGCCCTGAGGAAGGACGGGGTGATACATTACTACACCTTCGCTCACAACAAACTGGAAGCGACAGAGCAGTTAACGGAGGCCGTGGTAAGCTTCGGCCGTAAACTGAGGATACTTGGTACTTTCAGATGTGGAAGCTACAGCCCATCCATCAGCAGGATATGCGTGGAATTCACGTTGCAGTGAGTTGTGAGGGGGTACATGAGTAAGGTTAGGCCCTTATTGTTGTGAGGGGTGGGTGGGGGGCTGTATGCGCGTTTTGGCGCACTAGGAAGCTAGGTTGGACCTATAACCCAACGACCTTCGCAACTAGGCTTGTCCGCCCTCTCTAGTTAAGCCTCGCGTCTTCACCAAGTATACTGATATGAGAATTAGTACTGCAAGTTGTAGGGCAGAGCCGATTAGGAATGTAAGCGAGGCGACTGAAATGCCTGCTCTCACAAAGGAGAAATGTTCGGGCTGAGGAAGAGAAACGATCAGCGTCAAGACTGAGAGAGCCATGACAAGCGGATAGGCGATCACGTGACCCAATGTGGCTAGGATGGCGGCGAAGAGGAAGACGAGCCAGCCTAGGAAACAGAGAGGAAGAGCCAAGTTGGTACCGCTTCGTACAGTAGTGCAAGAAGAGGAATTCCAAGCGCCACGGAGCAGTAGATTAGTAGATTGACTGCGCGATGAAGCCAAATCACTGACAGCACGCGACCAGATCCTTGGCGCATCCTTTCTCATTTGAGAAGATATTGAAAAAAGTGGGTTCTAGTTTAGCAATCCCCTAAGAGATTAGCAGGCGTTCGCAGGTGATTCCCAGTATATGTGCAGTATCCAGTGCTCGAATTCCAACCCAAGGTGGCCCTGTTTAAGGTCCTCCCATGGGGGCTGGGAAGATCCCTTTAGACGATTCTTCGGTTCGGTGAGGGACTCGAACTCTATCCCGATCAGTTCGCTCTTCGAGTTGAACAGCAGAAGCAGGTAGACCACCTGGCCATCTGGGGTAGCTTTGACGTAGTGGTAACCCATCCAAGGCAGACACTCACCTTCTAGGAGGTATCCTTGAGCCTTGGCTTCGTCAAGTGTCAGCGGGTATCCCGTCAGTACTTGTTTTTCAAAGTTCGTCAGGATCATAATGTTAGACGGTCCGGGTCCCCTCATGTAGTTGGCAACCAAGTGTCCTCCAGCAAGCCCAACTAGAAGGAAGACAGTGACTTGGATCAGTGTTTTTCGCGTTGAGCCTAAGAATCAGCGGCGCCTTGTGGATTCGCTTGTGAAAGCCACTAAGGACGCGAGTAAGCAAACCAGTCTCACTTCGGCGAGGATTTACAGGAGCTTAGACGGAAGGCGTATTGTGAACTATGTCGAGGGGACCACCGGTCACGAGTTCTTGACGATTTTCCTGAAGCCTAGGACAATTCATCTCATGATGAGGATCATGAAGGGCGCGAAGGTCGCGACGTTTGAGAGTTATCCCTATGAGCTGTCATATGCTTACGAAGCCTCATGAACCTGAATGTGATTCAATTCTTGATTACCCCGAGTTGCTTTAGTACATCGCCGTGGCCTCGGGTGAAATCATCGCTCTTAAGTTCCCGTGGCCGCATGAACCTGAGCTCCGAGAACCATTCAGGTCGCTCTATTTCGCCTCTAGTTCTTCCACTATAGACGAAGCAGATATCCCAGTGCGCAGCCTCTGGATCGGCTGGATCCTCTGAGAGATGGGACTGCACCTGCAATAATGACAACTTGCTCTTCCTACCTCGTATTTCATCTGCTAAGATCCTGTTTGCAGCATCGTCAGGTTTCTCACCGAACTTCAAGTGGGAGGCAGGAATGACCCATTTGTTTGAAGCCACATACTTCGGAGCGAAGCTCTCACCGACCAGAAACTTCTCAACCCAGACCTCAGGTTTAGTCATCTTGCCCACCAGAATTGCCGCGTCACGCTTCAAGACGAGGAAGGCCGAGATGCACGCCCCACCCTTCGGAACGTGGCCTTCCATGAAGAGAGCCTTCTTGATCATTCTGGAACCACCACTAGGAGCTACGACTCGCTCCCGATATACGTTACGACAAGATCAATTCGATCTAGCTGCTCACGACGTAAACCGTTCCGTATCGCTTAACTTGGTGAAGTTCTTTTCGGAGATTCAAAGAAGACCTGCCCGGTCACTCAATGAGGAGCAACCACCAGACCAAGGTAGGAAGACGGTTCAACATCATGTCCGCGTTCAGGACAATTGAGGCCAAACCACATACGCCAGTCTATACTATGCACAAGTACTTCGCGCGCAGACCATGGAACGTATTCAGAGAACTCATCTCACACTACACTTCTCCAGCCGATCTTGTCCTCGATCCCTTCTGTGGCGGCGGAGTTACTATCGTCGAGTCACTAAAACTGAGAAGAAAAGTCGTAGGCGTCGACATCAATCCTCTGGCAACCTATATTACCAAAATGGAAGTGCGGCCAGTAGACCTCGAGCGATTTCATCGCGCTTTCTCCCAATTAGCCAAGAGAGCGAGAGAAGCGATCCTAAAACTGTATTCTACGAGGTGCTCCAAATGCAGTTCGGAAGCGCACGCCGATTGGATAGAATGGGACGAGCAAACGCGGCAAATTACCCGGTTACGATACGAATGCCCTATCTGCGGCTCTTCTGCAGAGAGGTTGCCTACTGAGGAAGACGTGCAGCTCGCAAGAAAAATTGACGAGGAATTTGTCTCGCATATCGACAAAGGCGATCTCTGGTATCCTAGGACGCCTGTGCCGCCTGGCGACAAAACAAGTTCTCTACTAAGCAAGAACATCAATCATTTTTATGAGCTGTTTACGAAACGAAACTTGCTAGCGTTTTCCCTACTATTCAAGGAAATCGGCAACGTTGCCGACGAAGAAGCCAGAGAATTCCTGAAGTTCGCGCTCAGTAGTTCCCTCAAATGGGCAAGCCGCCAATCGCATCTCAGGGGGAAGATCGTTGAAGGATGGGCAATGCATGCGTACTGGATATATCCAAGAAGTCTTGAAATCAATGTTTGGAATACGTTCGAACGGCGAGTAATCGCTGTCGCAAGGGGAAAGAGGTATGGTAATCGTGTTATTGGAGACTTCTGCAGACTCGCTCAAGCCTTTGATGATCTGACAGAGAGAGACGCCACCTGCCTTATTTTGACGACGAGTTCAGTGAAACTGCCCATACCTGATGAGAGCATCGATTCGATAATTACCGACCCTCCATATGGGGGGAATGTGAACTACGGCGAACTTGGGGATTTCTGGTACGTCTGGTTGAGTGGAGGACTCACGATGAACAAGGAAGATGAAGTGATCATCAACAAGACGCAGAACAAATCCCTTGAAGAATATGAGGGGATGTTGCACGAGGTATTCAGGGAATGTTATCGCGTTCTCAAACCTCGGGGGCGCCTGGTCTCCACATTCAACAGCAAAGACATGAGGGTTGTAGCGAGCTTTGTTACGAGCGCTTCTAGAGCGGGATTTGCACTTCATCCCGATGGGTTCTTGTACCAGCGCCCGATCAGAGCATACACTACGACTTTTCATGCCATGCAAATTGGGGCGTTCGTTGGCGACTTCGTATTTGCATTTGTGAAGGAACCACAGATCCAGCCTGCTGATTTCATGGCGCGTCGCGCCCTTGACGAATTTGAGAAATACGTCAGAGAGCTGTTGGATGAGAACTTGAGGGAGGATATGGCGGAACCACAACTGAGGGAAATGGCATATAGAGCCCTAATTCCGTTCCTTGCTAGGTGTTCCAAGGTCGACATATCGGCTTGCAGAGAGGCGGTCGACTACTTTGAAACAGAAATGAGGAAGCGGGAGGATTACTTTAGAGAAGTTAGAAGAAAGATAACTGAGAAGAGAAGAGAACGATATGGCGATATGGCGAAGCGAGCTACGGGCAGATACTGAGCCCGACCAAAACGATATAATCTGAGATATGTTTGATCGTCGCTTCATTCTTGACTCTTTCCATTAGTTTCTTGTCTGCTCTGTATGCGGCGCAAGACTTTACCTTGTCCAGGTGCAACGTAGGAAGCGTCATAGATTGTGACAATGATCTTGATTGCCACTTCAATGAGTTCTGGATGAATTCTCCGCGAAGAGAAAAGGTCTAGATATCTTACTGTTGAAGCGCTTGACCGATTGACTTCAAGGAGAGCGCATAGCCGCCAGAAAGTGAGGCTGTGAAAGCCTCGTCGCTCCTCTGACCCTAGAAAGGCAGTTTCACAGCTCACGAAATTGCCGTCGCCATTGACTCTCCTTTTTCCTGTCGAGAATGATCGTCGCGCCCGTAATGCCATGACAGAATCCTGTCGGGTTTGAGCATCAAGGCAACTCTGTCAGGTTCCTTTGTGGCATGGGCTAACCATCGCTTGCCTTCTGGTTTCCCGTACCGGAAAGAAATCTTCTGCAACCATTCGTCTCGATTCTTCTGAAGAATCTTGGCTTTGCCGAATGCGCATACCGCTCGGTAAGGTCGATCATCGGTGGCAATACTGAGGGCGATCCAAGGATTATTCTTGATATGGATGCCCTTCAGACGACCCATTCGCGTTGTCAGGTAGAAGCATCCTTCCTCGTACAAATACCACATCGGAGTCACACGTGGTCTTCCGCTCTTCGATGTTGTTGCGAGATAAGCCAGCCGAGTTCCGTTAAGGAACTTCTCCAACTCAGATTTCGATAAGGGCAAATCGAATTTCACCTACTGCAGAGTCAGGCTACAATCTGCTGTGATTTGAAGGGTTGCCCGTAACGCTCCGAGAAGCCTAGCTCATGAAGAGGCCTACGGTTCTTCTTCTTTCCAGAAATTTTCCTAGCGGGATACCCGAAACCTATCACTATGCTGGGTTCCAGGTCCTTCGGGATTGCGAAGTCCTTCTCGAGAGCCTCTCGACGCATTCCGGTGAAGATGCATGAAGTCACCCCATAGTTCCAAGCGGCAACTTGCATATCCTGAGCAGCCCTCCCAGCGTCTATCAGATGGAACCCATAACGTGGATTTGTTAGAACGATAACCGCAAAATTGACGTGCTCCACCCATTTGCCGGTGGTACTGTCATCTGCCAGCTTCTTGAGAAGTTCGGCTTGCTGAACTAGTATGAATCGCCAGTGCTGGACATTCATGCCGCTCCCTGTTAGTCGCCCTGCTTCTAGGACTTTCAGTTTCACATCATTAGGCACATTCTTCGAATCGAATTCTCGCAGATCCAGTTTCGTCGCAACGCATTCATACGCATCCAAGACGCATCATCTCCCACAATCGGCAACTAACCAAACGAGAATAGATAGAAGTAGCGTTATCACCACCGAAAAGGGAACCTTGGTGAATATCCTCCTGAATATCTCCTAGCTTCACGCCTGCCTATGTCAGATCTGAACGTTCACTTGAACATTGATCCCTTTCCTGACGCTCTGGGTGACGATGCAGAAATCCTCGAAAATGTCTAAACATCTTTTCATGCGTTCGCGCTCTTGTTCGCTCTCCGGGTCTGCCTTTATCTCGACCTTGATGGCCTGCACTCTCCATCGACCGGCCTCATTTCTCGCGAGGGTTGTGTGAACCTTCGTGGCCATGTGTTTCAGTGGAATTCGAGACTTCTGTAGACAGAAGAGTAGACTGGCGCTAAGGCAGTGTCCCACTGCGCTCGCAAGAACTCGAGAAGCATTGGGCCCCTGTCCGCTTCCAAGGGGCTCAGGCTCATCCACTGTCAACGCCTTCATCGTTTCTTTATCGAAAGTTACAGTGAAAGTGTAGTCCTTCACTTGGTCCAGAGTGGTCGTGAACTCTGTCTCCATGATTTGACCCTTCTCCTAACCGTAAACAAGTGAGGAAGACCTAGCGGCAGCCTCTACGTGACGCAGGAATTCTTCCTCAGGCTGCAGTCCAAGAAGTTCGCGAGCCTCGTTGATCACAATCTTCGGTACGCCCATAACATTGTACTTGACAGCGAGCTGTGGAAACTCGCTAATCTCTATCATCTCCGCTTTGATGTTCGGGTTCTCCATGGCGAACTGGTGGGCTAGGCTAACAGCTCCCGGACAGTATGGGCACGTCGGAGTTACGAAGACCTTGATGTGAACAGGAGAGGTTAATCTGCTCAGTGCTTTGCGCGTTTCAGGAGCCAACTCAGTCCGTCCCTGGGATGCCTGAATGATGTCCTTCAGGAATGTGTTGAACTCGTAGCCTGCGGGAACTCCATAGAACTTCACGTGAAATCTCTTCGAACCCACGATGACTATTGCTGGAACCTTGTCCACATCGAACTCGACCGCTTTCTCTTTGTCCTTCACAAGGTCGAATATCTCGACTCTGATCTTATCGGTCAGAGAGGCAAGTTCCTCTGCTAGCTCGCGAGTTTCGCGGCAGTAATCGCACTCGTACTCTTGGGTGAAGACTGCGAGCGTTACAGGATCCATGAGTTTCTGTTGCAGATCCGCTTTCAGACGTTTGACCTGAGATTCTGGAAGCACACCCATCTAGCTCGGCACCTCCAAAATTCTGGCGGCTCGATGATCGCGTTCCAGCACCTCCGCAAGCACCTCACGAATGAGGGAGCATGCGTCCGCTATCCTTGGGTTGGACAATGCGTAGTATACGTTCATTCCGGCGCGTCTGGGCACGACAAGCTTTTGCTGTCGGAGAGCTGCAAGATGCTGAGACAAGTTCGATTGACTGGTGTCGGTTAGTTTCGCGAGTTCTTCGACATTTCGTTCTTGTTTGGAGAGTAGGTCAAGGATATGCAATCTCGTTGGATGTGCCAGGGCTCTGCAAAGGTCTGCTTGAAGCCTGTAGGGTCTCATTGGAGATCATATTCTGAGAGTATTAGCATATACTAATATCCTATCCCTCTAACTGTTAGAGGGCTAGGACCCTCGGAATGTCTCGAGCCCGGGAAAGCGGGCGTTTTCTCTGAGTTCTTCCTCGATGTGTAGTAGTCTGTTGTATTTCGCCGTTCGCTCCCCGCGACAGGGCCCCCCTGTCTTTATTTGGCCGCAGTTCAAGGCGACGGCCAGATCTGCGATGGTTGTGTCTTCTGTTTCACCCGATCTATGGCTTGTTACAACTTTGTAGCCATTGTTGAAGGCCAACTTTGCTGCGGCCATAGCCTCGGTTAAAGTGCCTATCTGATTCACCTTCAAGAGCAGAGCATTTCCAGCGCCCATGTCGATCCCCCTCTTCAACCTTGTAACATTGGTTACGAATATGTCGTCGCCGACAATCTGAACTCTGCCCCCGATTTTCTTCGTGAGCTCTGCGGTGGACCTGAAATCCTCTTGCTCGAATGGATCCTCAAGGTACAAGATTGGAAAGATCTCGATCAAGCGGTGGTAGAAATCTGCGAGTCGTTCGGCTGATTTGGTCTCTCCATCGATTTCGTATCCTCCTCCAGTGTAGAATTCGGATGAAGCGGCGTCCATACCAAGAAAAACGTCCTTTCCACCTGTGTAGCCTGCCTCGGAGATGGCTGCAAGAAGTGTTTCAAGCGCCTCCGATGTCATGGTCATTGGTGGAGCGAATCCACCCTCATCACCGACGTTTATCGATTGCTTCCCGAACTTCGACTGTATCGTTTTCTTGAGTGTGTGGTAGATCTCTGAACCAATTCTCAGAGACTCCCTGAAACTTCTGGCGCCTGCCGGTATGATCATGAATTCTTGGATCTTGAGACCTGTCCCAGCATGCTTGCCGCCGTTTATCACATTCATGACGGGGACTGGGAGCGTTTGGCCGTTGCCATCGCTCAGATACTGATACAGCGCCTTGCCTTCCAATCTGGCCGCCAGTTTCGCCACAGCCAAGGACACAGCCAAGATGGCGTTGGCTCCAAGATTCGACTTGTTAGGTGTCCCATCCAGATCGATCATCAACTGGTCGATTTGGCTCTGCTGACGCGGGTCACGTCCAATTAGCTTCGGAGCAATCACTCTCTCAATATTCTGGAGCGCCCTTAGAACGCCCAATCCCTTGTACCTCTTTGGATCGCCATCACGTAGTTCTAGCGCCTCATGTATGCCGGTTGAGGCACCGGACGGCACTGCCGCCGTTTCGCACAGATCACTCGCCCCCACAACTGCTTCAACCGTGGGATTTCCTCTAGAATCTAAGATCTCACGCCCGCCGACTGTAGTAATATGCAATCCATTAGGCATCGAGACGCATCTGGGCTATGAAAATGGCTGTTGCATATGAAGATTGCAAAGGCGCTAAAAGTCACTGAACCCTATTACGTTGAGCCGCTAAGTGCTGGGTTGTCAGAAACTTGCGTTCCACTACCTTCGCGATTGTCGTGGTCGCCTTTCTTCTCTTGATTGCATATCCTTGGTTGATTGTTCGTGTCGGCGCCTCTCCACCCACCACAAACAACCTGAATGGGTTAGTTCTCTTGAGCCCCAGCAACGGCTGGGCTGTGGGCAGCGGAGGGACCATCATACATTTCGATGGGGTGGCATGGAGGCTCGTGCCGTCTGGCACGGCTTCAGACTTGTTTGGACTTTCCTTTGGACCGCCCAACATGCCCAACACGAACGATGGTTTTGCAGTCGGCGGAAGTGGTGGAAGCGCAACCGCTCTGTTTTGGAGTGGTGTCTCTTGGTCGTTGGCAACCTCTGGACTTTCTGCTCCCAGTGCTCAGAGGCTCGCCTCAGTATTCATGGTCACTCCGAACGATGCTTGGACCGTTGACTCCATCTCAGGTGCTTTTTGGCATTGGTCTGGGACGGTTGGGCTTGGAGGTGGATGGAACTACATTTCATCCGCGGTTTCCGGACTGAATTCCATTTTCATGGTTACGGCGAACGAAGGATGGGCAGTAGGCGTCGGTGGGATAATCTATCATTACACAAGCGGTGGATGGGCTCTATTCGCGACTGTTGGAACGACGCTGAACTCAGTATTCATGGTAGATTCGAATGAGGGATGGGCAGTAGGCAACGCGGGAGCCATCTTTCGCTACACCTCCGGCTCATGGATTGGTCCTGTTTCTCCTGGAACAACTAATCAGGATCTGCGATCTGTTTTCATGGTTAATCAAGCGGAGGGATGGACCGTTGGTGCCGGTAGCGCAGTCCTACATTTTTCTGGCGGCGTATGGACCGCTTTGCCACCCAACCTCCTAGCTACGAATCAGAATCTCAACGCCGTCTACTTTTCTGGAAACACTGGATGGGCAGTGGGCGATGTTGGTACAATCGTTGTCTTGGGAGAACAGCCTTCACAAGGAGTCCCGGCCGTGGATTTACGATCGGTCTACCTGACAAGTAGCAGCGATGGGTGGCTAGTGGGTTGCTCAACTGGTGGTTGTGGAACAGGATCAGGTGAACCTAGCGTGGTGCATTGGAACGGTGTATCATTCACTAGGGGAAGCGTGTTGGGACAGATCTCTGACCTCTACTCAGTTTTCATGGTAAGCCCATCCGACGGTTGGGCAGTTGGTGGGGTCGGGAGCACGCCGATGATACTTCATTTCACTGGTGGAACTTGGACGCAGGTCCCTACGCCAGTTTCCGGCGTTATCCTCCGCTCTGTATTCATGGTGGACTCAAGCAATGGATGGGTGGTGGGAGACATGGGGACGATCCTACGTTATTCAGGAGGCTCATGGAATGCGGTCTCTTCTCCCACGGCAAATGCATTGCGAAGTGTCTTCATGCTCGGAGGTTCTGATGGCTGGGCGGTTGGCGATGCTGGGACGATACTTCGGTACGATGGCACGAGCGGCCTATGGGTTCGACTGACGAGTCCCACCGGCGCCAGTTTGAACTCAGTATTCCTCACAGACCTGAACCACGGCTGGACGGTGGGAGCAGGTGGGACGATCCTGCATTATGATGGAACGCTCTGGCTCAGTGTCGCCGCCTTCGTCTCAACGGACCTGAATTCAGTTGTTCAAGTGAACCCACAAGAAGCTTGGACTGTGGGCGATTCAGGAACAATCCTCCAGTGGACAGGCATCAGCTGGTATCCAGTAACACCCTCTCCCTCTCCCGTGGGGAACCCAGACCTCTACTCCGTCGACCTAGTCTCGAGCGGTTTCGGTCTGATCGTTGGTGCCCCTCCAAGTGGGGGAAGTCAAGCCACGATCCTACTTGTTGGGCAGGAAGTGAGACCGATACCAGAATTTGATTGGGTAGAACCGAGCTTGGCTGTGGTTTTCCTAACGACGATTATCACCATCACTCATGTTCGGAGACGGCAAAGAAGAGAATGCGGTTAGAAGGATCGTTGCATGGAGTGAGAAATTTCTGTTATACTTCCGAATGTCGATGCCTTGGGATGAGCGATGAAAGCTTCGACTCGCAACTATCTGATATTTTTCCTTCTAGTCTTTCCGGTCGTTTTGATTTCGCTTACTTACCTTGAGGACGTCGCCGAAAGGACTGGCGGAGGAAGTGGTGAAGGGATGTTCTCGTTTGTTGGTGCCTTGACGAGACAGATCATCGACGTGGCATCGGAGGCAGGTTACGCTGGAATCTTTGTTCTGATGCTTCTCGAGGCCGCTGCCTTCCCGGTCCCAAGTGAGATGATCCTACCCTTCGCTGGCTACTTGGTATATCAACGAACGTTAGAGTTCTGGCCCATCATATTCTACACAACGCTGGCTGCCCTGATCGGATCTTTCATCGATTACTACTTGGGCTCGATTCTCGGAAGTCGCCTCCTAACAGAACCGTCCAAGATCCCATTCGTGAGCTCGGAGCATTTGCAGAAGGCACATCTATGGTTCCAGCGATATGGTGGCGTAGCGGTCGCCGCCTTCCGCCTTGTACCGGCCGCGCGAGTTCTCATCTCATTCCCGGCCGGACTCTACAGGATGAGCAGGTGGAAGTTCGCTGTCTACACCCTTGCAGGATGTCTACCTTGGAACATCATTCTCGTCTACTTGGGGTGGTGGTTGGGTTCCTCTTGGGACGCTATCGTCGAAGCATTCAGATACATCAATCTCGTCGTCTACGCCTTCCTCGTTCTCCTTGTAATTTGGATAGGGTGGAGGTTGACTTCGAGTAGGAAATCTTCGGCCGAGAGGGTTTAGCCTGATTTCTCAGCTAGAAGAAGCATCTTCTTGCTGTCCTTATTGAATGGGTGGCGTTTGTAGTCCCCGTAGATATCTATGACCTGAAAGCCCTCGCTCTCCACCAACTGCTGTAGTTCTCCCCGTGCGAAAAGGTAGAGATCGTATTCGTCAAAGAAGAATTGCCATTCCTTTCGTTGCTCTCTCGCGAGAGTTAGACTCGAAACATGCGTGACTTGGTCCTGAGGGCTTATGGTCTGTTGCGTCATTCTCAGGATAATCGTTCCCGTGGTTGGATCTCTGTAGCTTCGCTCAAGCCTGAGCACGCCCTGGGGCCTAAGATAATCGGGCTGAAAGACCTCTAGGAGTAATGCACCTTCACGCCTCAGGTGATTGCGAATGCACCCAAGGACAGCTTTCTGATCTTTCCTAGAGATCATGAAGAGAAAAGTATTGAAGGCGATGAATGCGCCGTCGAAATTTTGCTCATCCAGCTCGAACTTCCTCATATCCCCCTTCGAGAGCCTTATCCTGTTCCGAACGTTGGGTCTCACATGCTCAAGTTTTCGATTGGCCTCATCTAGCATGTGTTGGCTTTGATCTATTCCAGTTACGTGAATGCCCTCGTGGGCTAGCGGTATAGCGATGGCACCGGTCCCGCACGCCACATCGAGGATCCTCTTTCCATACGGTCCAAGAACCCGTCGATAAAACGCGATTTCCTCGGTTCGATCTCCTACAATGCGATCATAATATTTGGCTAGGGATGTGAACTCCTCAAGGCTCATTGTGCTTCGGCGAGAACGGAGGGCTCAAGCATTCATAGAGATTGCTATATCCCATCTCGTCGATTTGAAAAGAAAAGATTGCTTAGCTTTTTTGCTTTCTATGAAAAGACTCCCTAAGCTGACTCGAACTCAGAAAGCGGAAGTACATTGATTCTCTGACGCTGAGGAAGTGATCTGATCAACTTCTGGTCTGCTGTGACCAAAGGTGATCTCAAGACGTGTGAAAGGCCCAAGTAGAGTCCGTCGTATAGAGAAATCGGAGTCGAATAGGACAATTCGATCGCGAGAGTCCAAGCCTCCTTTGATGGTTGAATCAGGAACTGGTAATTGTCTATCGCGCGTAAAGCATTCAAGAGAGTTGATCGGGCGACATCTGCAATGGGGTGGAAGCGCAGCGCGCTAGCCAGTTCGTACTTGAGTAAGTCTGGAGCTACTAGTTCCGACCGACCGTCCACAAAGCTATCTCTGAGATGCCTTGCCTTATCGGAGTCATCCTCGTCTACGAACCACTTTATCGCGACCGACGTGTCCAATATGTAGGTCCGTATCTTTTTTCTCTCCAATAGCGTATCGTCTCCGCGCTGTTGTAGTCGATATGCCCATGTTTCCGATGCATCTCCTCAAAGATAGCGTCGGTAAGCTTAACGGCCTCCCTGACTCTGTCCCAGTCACGCTCAGATCTGGCGGCCTCAAGACTTATCCTCGATTCAATAGCATCGCGTACCAGCGCTGACCAATTAACTCCTTTCAGCTTTCGCATTTCCTTCCTCAGCCGCTCGGGGAGCCTAACCGTAATTACGGTCATGGATTCTCGTAAGTACAATGTACATACATGGTTAAAAGCGCTGGACTCCCAATCGAGAAGGAATGATGAGCTAGACTGTGGCGTATGCCTTCATGGCTTCGAATCC
>CAZRDM010000030.1:13108-23519 GCA_964598845.1 uncultured Candidatus Bathyarchaeia archaeon | reverse complement strand
TTCATACCGTTGATTTTCACGCGTTCGAATCTTACGGTTCCTTCGAACGGATAGACTCCGCAAATGCAATTCAGCAACGTCGTCTTGCCTGCGCCGTTAGGTCCTATCAACCCCACGATCTCTTTTTCGTCGACAAAGAAATCAACGCCTTTGAGCGCTCCCAATCCACCAAAATATTTCGCTAACTTCGACCCTTCCAAGAGCATAACGTGATTCACCCACTTATTGGTGCGGATTGAAGTCTTCTCCTATCCGCTTGGAGGACGATCCCCTTCAGGGTCTCGTTGATATGGCTCGGAAGAGGTGACGGAACCTGGCTTGCCAGAATCTTCTTGACAGACTCCTTCGCTCTTCCCTGGATGTCTCTCGGAACCAAACGCTCCCAGTTTTCTCTCTTGGAACGGTCACTATGTGTTGGTGTGAAATACTCGGTCATAGCGTGCCTGAGTGTATGTTTCTGGCTTAGGTAATGCCCTCCAGGTCCAACCGCTTTTATCACGTCAACAGCAAGAGATTCATCGTTTACCACGATACCTCGTACACCGCGCATCACCATACCCAAGATGTCATTGTCTATGACTAGTTGCTCATAGCTAACGGTGAGGGCGGACTCTATGAGCCCAGCAGCATCATGAATATAGTTCGCGCCGGAAAGCGCAACCAAAAGAGTTGTCATCGCCTTTTCATATCCGGCCTGAACGTCTATGACCTTCGAGTCCGTTAAACCGGCTGTTGCATATATCGGAATCTCATAGTACTGCGCCATCTGTGATGCAGCCGCATTCAAAAGTGCGCTCTCGATCGCTCCTGAGGCGTAGACCCCGGTCCTCGGATCCATGATTGTCGCTACAGTACCATATAGGACTGGGGCACCTGGCTTAGCTAGCTCAGCAATCACTATTCCGCTGAGCGTTTCAGCATTCTGCAGAACGAGGCTCCCCGCGAGTGTGGCAGGGCCTGTTCCGCCAGCCATCGCCTCTGAGGGTATCGAAACCGGAATGCTGTGTTCTGCGGCTTCTATTAGAATCTGAATATAGTTATCATCCCACGTCAACGGACTTACGGCGCAGGTGATCAATGAAATCAATGGTCGGCGAGCCAGTTCCTCAGGACCACCTGCAACAGCTTCAGCCATCTTGATGACGTCCAGAGCTCCCTGCCGAGTGTATACGCCTCCCATCACGTGCTTCCGCGAATATCTAAGTGCAATTTCATACCTGTGGCGGTCCGCAGTCTCAGCCGGTACGTCGCTTGGGTAGACAGGGATCATGTAGAAATGCACGTTATCCAAAGCGTTTACTACTATTGCGAAATCTTGGACATCCTGCTTCAGAGCCTGCCTCCTTGCACCATTTTCCATGTCAAGAACATAGAGCGCTGCTCCACCAGTGCCTAGATATACCCGTTGATCGTGTAACCGCAAATCATTCTCGCGATCTCTTGCGCAGAGAGTTACGGTAGACGGTGCCCTATCGATAGCTTCCTCAACAAGGTGCTCAGGTATGTATGCGATTGATTTCTTGTCGTCGATAATCGCGCCTGCGTTATCGAGGAGTTTCTTAGCCTTCTCATCCTTGATGACAACGCCTACTTTTGACAAGACCTCAAGAGACGACATGTGGATATCGTAGACTTCGTTTGTCGCGAGCGGTTCATATCTGCCTCCCTTGAAGCCGCCCGTGACCAAATTGCAGAATCCTCGCGATTCGGAGGATTAGTATCTCACACTAATGCTTTGTCAATCTTTATCACCGTTGGTATCTACTAAGAGGAGAGCCCGCATGGATCATGATGCAGTTCACATAATTCGCTTTACGTAGTCCAACCGTTGTCCGTATTTCCTGTCTCTCCCTCCAACTACGTGGCGGAGAGACTGTCTGGGGCTTCCTAAGATTGGATAGGAACCGCGATCAAGCGATTTGTACGTGGTCTATCTGATAGTATCGCTTCGCAAGAAGGCGCGTTTTGTCGATCGTTCTTCCATTCTTGCCTATGGCCAGAGCCTTGTCCTTGGGTTCGACTTCAACAACTATGATCTTTCGGTCTGGTCGTTCCGTTACTCGTATCTCTCTCAGTTTGGCGGGTGCTAGGCAATTTCTTATGAGTCCTTCAGCGGTGCCGGCGAATTCGACTACCTCGACTGGTCGGCCGACCATCTTTCGTAGCATGTTGATGTTCTTTCCGGCCTTCCCTATTGCTAAACCCATTTCGCCCGGCTTCGCGACGAAGATTATCCTGTCTGCTTCGCTGTCGATTATGCAGTCGTTAGCTGTCGCGCCAGTAATGTTCTCGAAGAGTGCGATGTAACGCATTTCTTCGGCCGTTAGTTTGATTCTGGAGGTGGACATCTCTTAGCTCTCAGCTAGTTTCAGTATTTCAGAGTCGCCTGGTTCCTTAACTGTGAGCACAGCTACGACGAAGGGTTTCTCGCAGGCTGCGCCCAGATCAACGCTTGTTCCGCGATAACTGTAAGTATGAACAGCGGACTGCTTTGCATACCGAATGATTGTTGTCTTATAGGGTTCAGGGCAGTTTGATGCGAGCATTAGCAGTTTCGCCTTGCCGAATCTTGCAGCGTCCAATGCTTCCTTGACACCGAAGGAAACCTTTCCTGTCTTGACTGTGATTTGGATCTGTTTGTTCACGTCAACTTTTGTTGTTTGCATTATTTCTTGACCTTCTCAGGCATGGACATGTAGACTTCTATGAGGCCTGTCCCCATTGGGACTTGCTGTCCAACGATCACGTTTTCAGCGACACCCCGGAGGGTGTCTCTGGTGCCTTTTATGGCCGCGTCCACAATTGTTGGAATCGTTATCTCGAAGGCTGCTTTTGCTAGGGTACTCGCCTTTTCCCCGCTGACACCGTGTCTGCCGACTTGGAGCACTTCACCGGATGCAGTCATTGCGTCAGCAACTAGCATGACATGGCGTACATCTACGTCGAGTCCTTGTTCTTCGAGAACGGCTGTGGCCTCTTTGATTATGACGTTCCGGGCGGCTTCGATTCCGAGTACTTCGGATACCTCATGCATGTTGTTCGAGATAGTTCTCGTCGGATCTACGCCTTCGGTTTCAAGGGTTAACGCGAGGTTGGAACCTTCCGTTCGGATTACCCATTCGGTCTTATCGCCTGTCCTCTCTTCCATTACGAGGGCACGTTTCACTTGGGGTATGCCCTTGATGTGCATCAACGGCAAGCGTGCAACAAGTCTGTTGAACTGGGCAACATCCATTTCATGCGGCATTATGTGAACCGTATTCTTCTCAACCTCCACCTTGCAGCCCCCTGGGGTTACCGCCGTCTTCACCTCCTTGAGTGACACGTCTCTTTCCTTCATTGCCTCGGTGTTCAGCGGGACGATGATACGCATCTTAGTGATGTCCGATTCGATGCTTGAGGCAATGTCTCCCAATGTTGTGTGGGTTATTCTTGTTGCGACCTCTTGGGCTTTCTCACGGCTTGCACGGTGCTTCTTGTCGAGATAGACGACCATCATTGGAGTTGATGGTATCTTTCGTGCGTCTACAATCTCAATCAGCCTCGGGAGTCCCAATGTGACGTTCTGCTCTCTGACTCCAGCGAAGTGGAAGGTTCTCAGCGTCATCTGAGTCCCGGGTTCACCAATCGATTGAGCCGAAACTATTCCCGCAGCCTCACCGGGTTCAATCAAGGATTTGCGGTAGTTCCTTACCGCCTCCTTTACTGCCTCGTCTACCCCGCGTCGCGCGAGCTTTGCTCTGATTAGGCTCTCTCTCAGCTGCTCGGCTAGGCTTGGTGTGAGCTCTTCTGTAACTTCGCTAATCTTCTTGTCGATGTAGGCTTTGCTCGCCTTTGCTCCCTTTTCGATGGTTAGTTGAACACGTTCAACAAGTCGGTCTGTGTTCACAGCCTTCCCGTGATCGCTCTTGGCTGTGTCGACGCCATCTTCTCCGTATCTGAACTGTATGATGTCACCTCTGGAGTCGCGAACGGTGCCGTCGTATTCGACTCTTATGTGTTCGAGAGCGTTGATGAGGCGTCGCTGCATGTAACCGCTCTGTTGAGTTCGAACAGCTGTGTCAACAAGCCCTTCCCTGCCGCCCATCGCGTGGAAGAAGAACTCGACTGGGCTCAATCCGTCATGGTAGGATGAGTAGACGAAACCCCGAGCTTCTGCACCTACGTCCCCCTTGTGAAAGCATGAGAGAGCTCTGTCCCTGTAGCCTCGTCTGATTCTTTGACCGCGGATAGATTGTTGTCCCACACTGGCGACCATTTGAGCGATATTCAGCATTGAACCACGGGCTCCCGTCTTGGTCATGATAACGCCTGAGTTGTCGGTTTCTGCTGACAGATGTTGCTCCGCAAATTCGCCTGCTTGGTCACGTGCCTTCGAGAGCTCGTCCATTATGCGAAGCTCAAGCGATTCCTCAAGAGATCGACCGGGAAGTCTCTCCAACGTTCCCTCCTTGTATTGGTCGATGAGGGCCTGCACGTGCTCTTCGGCCCTCTCGATCGCCTTCGAGATCTTGTCTCTAACAACGTCAGAGATGTCCAGCTCGTCTATCGCATACGAGAATCCTCTCAGAGTTATGAACCGGTCGAGGAGTTTGACCAGGCTGTTCAGGAAGTTTCGACCGGTCTCAGATGCGTGATCTTTGACGATGCGGTGAAAGAGGCTCTCCGAACGCTCAGCACCGATTGTGTTCTTGTCAACGACACCTTGGATGAGCTTCCCATCCTTCACGACGACCGTGTTGCCATCCTCTCCTGTTACGATACTGGATCTGGCCACGAAGTTGAAGCCCTGTGGCAGAAAGATGCTGAAGATCTGCTTTCCGCTCCAGAGTTCGACTGGTCTCTTGATTTCTGGGGGTGGAAGTTCACCGAAGTATCCGGCCGAAGCCAGCAACTTTCCGACTTCTTCTTTGGTTAGGTATGTCGATTTTCTGGTAAGCAAGTAGGCGGCGCTCAGCAGATCAGTCTTGGCGCCTATTATGGGTCCTCCATATCGCGGTGACAGGATTTGGTCTTGGACCTGCATGAGTAGTTTGGCTTCTGTTCTAGCCTCCTCGCCTTGTGGTACATGGAGATTCATTTCGTCCCCGTCGAAGTCCGCGTTGTACGGCGGGCATACGCATGGATTGAGTCTGAATGTTTTGTAGGGTAGAACCTTGACGCGGTGTGCCATTATGGACATGCGGTGGAGGGATGGCTGTCTGTTGAATAGGACTATGTCTCCATCCCGAATGTGCCGTTCAACGATGAATCCGGGTTGAAGTGCTTCAGCTAGACTTTCGCGCTCTGTAACGAATTCAAGGCGAACTCTCCGCCCGTCCGGCCTCACGATATAGAGGGCGCCTGGATACTGGTCAGGGCCGTTTCTGATGAGGTTTCGCAGCTCATCAACGTTCCAAGGCGTGACTCTCTCGGGGATCGTGAGCCGCTGAGCAACATCGAGGGGAACACCAACCTCGTTTATGTCAATATTCGGGTCAGGTGAGATAACGGTCCTAGCTGAGAAATCCACTCGCTTTCCAGAGAGGTTGCCTCTGAATCTGCCTTCTTTCCCCTTAAGTCTCTGACTGAGGGTTTTCAGTGCACGGCCCGATCTGTGGCGTGCCGGTGGAAGACCTGATACCTCGTTATCGAAGTATGTGGTAACGTGATATTGCAGAAGCTCATGGAGTTCTTGTATTATGTTGACCGGAACTCCCGATTCGAGTGCTTCGCTGAGTTTCTGGTTGATTCTGATAATGTCCACAAGTTTGTGGGTGAGATCGTCTTCCGAACGAATACCCGACTCTAGGGTGATGGAAGGTCGAACAGTAACGGCAGGTACAGGTAGAACTTGAAGAATCATCCATTCGGGTCTAGCGGCGGCGGGATCCATGCCTAGCAGACGGAGATCCTCGTCTGGAATGCGTTCAAGTCGCTCTCGAATCTGGCTTGGGTTAAGCCTCGCTGCGCCTCCATCCACCATTTCATGGAAGGCAGTTGGCTTTCCATGATCTATCGGATACTGTCGGGCACCGCAATGCGGGCATTCTTGACTTTTCTTCGCGTCCTTCATTACGGCTTCGTAGAACGCAGGGGAGATCTCGCTAAGTTGCTTGAGCTCCCTTTGCATCCGATCATTGTAAGCCTTGATCTTGTCGGCTGAAAGAAGAATACGGCCGCAGTTCCGACACGTCACTTGGAGGAGTTTATGAATGAGTTTGGCGAAGGCAACGTGAACAACGGGTTCAGCCAATTCAATATGTCCAAAATGACCCGGACATGCTGAGGCTGTGTTTCCACAGGTCTTGCATTTTTGGCGTGGTTCAAGAGTGCCAAGTCGTCCGTCCATTAATCCCGAAACAATTGGCACCCCATCTTCATCATAAGTGTCAGCCGTCTGAATCTCAACTGAGGAGAGCTTCCGAATCTCGCTGGGTGATAGCAACGTGAAGTGGATGCTTGCGATGACCTTCGTCGCTTCCTCTGCTACCATCGCCATTCTAAGCACGCTCCGATACTTCCAGACGAGGCGCCACTCCAAGCGCCATAAGCTCCTGAAGTAGGAGTTTGAATGCGTAAGAGAGGTGGACTGCGGAGATTGCCGCCTTATCACCATCTATGCGGCAGATGTACTTGTTCTGTTTCACGTCGTAGTATGCCAGTAAACCACAAGTTTCACAGATCATCGCCGTATACTTGTCCGATTCTTCCAGAAGTCTATCTCTCAAGAGTGCTGATGCGCCGTGGCCGATCAGGCAGTCCCTTTCCATCTCTCCGAATCTCAGTCCCCCGCCTCTCGCCCGTCCTTCTGTGGGTTGCCGGGTAAGCATCTGTACTTGTCCGCGAGCCCGTGCGTGCATCTTGTCTGATACCATGTGGTGGAGTTTCTGGTAGTAGACGACTCCTACGAAAATATCAGCGACAAGCCTCTTGCCATCAATTCCATTGTAGAGGACTTCTCTTCCGCTATGTTCAAACCCCAACTCAAGAAGGATGTCACGGAGTGTCTGGGGTCGCTCATTACTGAAGGCTGTGCCATCGACAGGCTCTCCGCGGAGGCTTGCAACTTTTCCTGCAATCGCTTCGACGAATTGCCCGATAGTCATCCTTGATGGTATTGCGTGTGGATTGATGATTATGTCGGGAACTATGCCTTGCTCAGTGAATGGCATGTTCTCGTGAGGAATCAGCAGTCCGATCACTCCCTTCTGGCCATGTCTGGAGGCGAACTTGTCTCCGAGTTCAGGCACGCGTGTGTCTCGAGCGCGTACCTTGACTAACCGGTTGCCCTCAATCGATTCCGTTAGAAATACTGCGTCGACGATGCCTTGTTCGGATGGGCGCATCCCGACAGACGAGTCCCTCTTGGTCGGACCCTTTACCTCGAACTCTCTGTACTCTTCAAGGAATCTTGGGGGACTTGTTCTTCCGATCAGTACAGTGTTTCCGGTGACGTCAGATTCAACTGATATCACGCCGTCCTCTTCAAGGAGCCTGTAATATCTGTCCCCTCTGTATCCCCTTATACCTGCTTCCGGGATCTCGAACTTATCACGCAGGCCTCCAAGGTACTGCCGGCACTCTCCCTCGTAGACCCGGTAGAAGGTTGATCGAAAGAGTCCTCTATCAACAGATGATTTGTTGATTATGATAGCATCTTCCATGTTGTATCCTTGATAGCATAGAATGGCCACTACACAATTCTGGCCTGCTGGTCTGTTGTCGAAGCTTATGATATCCATCGGCTTGGTTCGGACAACCGGAACTTGGGGATAGTGGAGAATGTGGGCGCGTGAGTCTACACGATTGGTGTAGTTGACACTAAAAATGCCAAGCGCCTGTTTTGCCATAGCTGACTCGTAGGCGTTTCGAGGCGACTGATTGTGTTCTGGGTATGGAATCAGAGACGCGCATATTCCCAGAATCGTGTATGGTGCAATCTCAAGATGGGTTGTCAGCTCATTAATCCGATTTGGTGTCACAGCGACGAGAGCGTTCTCCTCCTCATCTGCGTCTAAGTACTCGATAATCCCTCGTTCAACTAGGTCCTCCCAACGTATCTCTCCACGCTGGATGGCTTCAACATGCTCACGTGTAAGGTGGGGCTTCCCGTGCTCGACTATGACAAGTGGTCTTCTAACACGTCCTTCGTCGCAGTTGACGTAGAGTTCAGGTCTCCCGCCTCCCATTTGCGGCGGAGAGTAAGCGACATTCACCTCTGAGCTTATCTCCCCATTTCTGCGCATGCGTATGAGTTCGACCGCTAGCTTGTCGGTGTCTCGAACATACCCAGCGATTAAGCCATCAACGAAGGCCTTTGCACCGGTTTCGCGCAGCTTCCTATCGGCTTCTTCGACGCCGATGACGCCCATTCTCCTGAGTTTGGATACGAAGTCTCGTGAGTCAACGCCTACGGAGATTACAGCGCTCAAAGCGAGGTTCTTGACAAGACCACAGTTTGATCCTTCAGGTGTCTCACTGGGACAAAGCCTTCCCCAGTGAGTCGGATGGAGATCTCTAGCTTCGAGGTTGGGTTGGCTTCTGCTTAGTGGCGACTGGAGTCTGCGAAGATGGCTCAACGTTGAGGAAAAGTTCGTTCGATCGAGGAGTTGAGTGACCCCAACGCGGCCGCGGACCCAGTTTCCTGTCGCTATTGCATGCTGGATTCGCTCAGTGATTATTCCGGGACGTATCGCGTTGCTGATCGAAAGCTCTGCGTGCCGACGAATCGTTATCCTCTCGAGCTGATACTTAAGATCGCGAATAAGATTTCTGAAAGATATCCGGAAAAGTTCCGCCAGCAGCGCGCCCGCAAGTTTGAGTCTCTTGTTGGCATAATGATCCTTATCGTCAGGCTGCCGGAGCCCGAATTTGAGTTCGATTACACGACAGCCAACCTCGGCGAGGAAGGCAGCCTTCTCCTTCCTATCTTCGGGATTTCGACCAATATGCGGTAGGAAGTTTCTGTCAACAGATGCCTCGGCTTTCTTGAGACGGTAGTCCTCCACTTGACCTGGCGCTAACCTATTGCCAACATATAACAGAGCATCTCTCTGAGTTACAACTCCAACAGACTTCTCGAAGGTGGGCGCGAGCTGATCTTGAATCGTTTCGTTCGTGGAGATCATCTCAGCTATCTTGGAATCTTCCTCGTAACCCAGTGCCTTCATCATGACTACTAGTGGAATGTCGGAGGGGATGCCGGGCATCGTGATGTAGATCGCGCCGTCTGTCTTTAGGGTGACCTCCGTCCTCGCCCGGAAACCTACAGTCGTTGAGAATATCTTTGCTTTGTATGTTGGGTGAACACCGGTCTGTTCCTTATCAACGAGAATTCTGTTAGCAGCTAAGTCTTCCAACGCAACAACGACTCTCTCAGCACCGTTGACTGTGAAGTAGCCGCCAGGGTCCAGGGGATCTTCTCCAATGCTTATGAGCTCATCCTGAGTCATCCGAGAGATCGGGCAAATTTTGGATCGAAGCATCACCGGAAAGTCGCCGATGTAAACAATCTCCGTCTGACCTTCTCTCTCCCCGATCACAGGGGTCATTTCCAGGTGTAGAGGTGCAGCATAGGTTAGGTTGCGAATCCTAGCTTCGGTCGGGAAGATCTGCCGTTCCGAACCATCCACTTCGGTCACTCGCGGCGTCCCGATCTCGATCTTCCCCAACTTGATCTTGAGAGGATAATCCTCTATCTCGATCGGAATCTCTCCAGTCTCGTCAACAATCGCCTGCAAACCACTTTCGATGAATTCATTGTAGGAGTCAACATGCTGCCTCACTAGGCCCTTTTCTTCGAGGAAGTGTTTGATCAGATCCCAGACCTGTGGGCTCACAGTAGATGCTGATATTACGGCCATAAAACAACACTAACCTTCGACAACATAACGGTAAACGGCGACTTCTCCTGCAGTAGGGCTCCTACGAACAATTCGTAGTATGTCTCCGACCTTTGCCCCAAGAGCCCGAGCGGCAGGATCGCTCGCTTTGACGTATGGCAACTGGTGGGGTCGGATGTGAAATTCGCGCATCAGTTGTTCAGCATCCTTCCTTGAAAGAAGTTCATGCTTGGGAACAAACTGATGCGCAAAAATGTCGTATGACCTATCCCTATCGGTATCCTTCAATCTGGCTATTCTCTCCACGGAGAAAAGGTTCATCTGGCCCTCGATTCGAGCCTTGCCGAAACTTTCCCAACAAGCACCCAGAACCGGGCTAATAAAGTTTGGGCCACTTCAAAGCGCCCCGCGAATTGACTCGCAACCTTCAGCAGTCTGATTTTGAAAGTTAGTCATTCAAAATGGCCGAAATCATGACTTGGCTTGACAATTACGATTGAAGCTCAACCGATCTCTGCAGACATCACGCCTCGTCAGACCGAGTGCCCTCAGAATACCAAGGCAATCCCGTTGCGCCGAGGATCCGC
>CAZRDM010000030.1:0-13008 GCA_964598845.1 uncultured Candidatus Bathyarchaeia archaeon | reverse complement strand
GTCAGACCGAGTGCCCTCAGAATACCAAGGCAATCCCGTTGCGCCGAGGATCCGCAACACCCAGATAGCCCCCTTCTCCCGTGAGATTGAAACTTGCAGCTTTGATGCCCCCAAAGAACAAGTCATGTGCCTCCCTCATCTCGACCTCACGGGCCACTCTCCTAAGGGCGTTCATCGTGTCTATGTCGATCCCCCTTTCCAGAGTAATCTTGTCCCGCTCGCAGTGAAATCTAGGAGCCGCAACGGCTCCGTGTAAGCAGCGATGTCTTGAAGTTTCAGGGTTGCGTATCTCTCCAACACAGTTTGTATGCCGTTCAGAGTTCTGGCGACAGCGATCGCGAGGGGGCCTATGGAGTTCCGTTGTCTTTTACGTTCCTTGCGTCAACAAGTTCGAACATTCCTGCATACGCTTCCTCAGGCGCAACTTCTCTCTAGTCTAGCACAACCGTTTCATCTCTTTCTTTTACTCCTTATCGAACACGCTGCCTCGACTTTGAGACGTGGAGATTCCTAGTGGGTCAAAGCTTCTGCGCTAGCATGATCATGACTTCTCAGCAAATAGACAATTTTGGAAGTCTACTAGGTTACGAACTTTGACGGCGGTGGACTAGCGTCGGACTGGCTTGATCTGTTGGCATGAGTACAATTTCACTTATGTTGACGTGGACAGGCCTTGTGATGCAATAGAATATTGCATCGGCCACATCTTCGCCTCTTAGTGGTGTGACCCCCTTGTAAACTTGAGCCGCTCGTCCCCGATCTCCTCGAAAGCGAACAATTGAGAATTCCGTCTCAACCATTCCCGGACTAATCGTACTGACGCGAATGGGTGTTCCCAGCAAGTCCTGTTTCAATCCGTCGGACAGAACTCGCACCGCTGCCTTCGAGGCACAGTAAACATTACCGTTAGGGTATGTTTGAATTCCCGCAACAGAAGCTATGTTCACAATGTGCCCTCGGCCCCGTTTCAGCATGCCCGGAATGATCAAACGAGTCACATAAAGGAGGCCCTTGACATTAGTGTCGATCATCTCCTCCCAGTTCTCAATATGCCCCTCATGAAACTTATCCAACCCCCTTGCGAGACCAGCGTTGTTGATGAGAACATCGATGGATTCCCACTCGCTTGGAAGCTTCTCAAGGGCACTCCTAACATCGGGCAGATTGCGAACATCGAAGGGGGATAGGAGAATCTGGGTGTCAAACTTTTCACGGAGCTCTGCCGCCAAAGCTTCCAAGCGTTCCTTTCGTCGGGCGTTCAGAAGGAGCTTGGCACCATGCGAAGCGAAGAGGCGTGCACATGCAGCTCCTATCCCACTGCTTGCTCCAGTAATGAGGATGATCCGGTCGTCTATCCACTCCTCCACCATTGAAACAGCCCGGATTCACTTCCCTCCACTACTATCAAAAGCTTAGTTCATCGTCATCAATACTCTCAATGCTGGTATAGAGACTAAGCACGGCGGAGATATAGCAACATTCGAAAATTCGAATATTCGGCGAAAAGAATGCTGTCGCCGACGAAGCAAAGAGTTCTGCAGATGCAGTCAGAGATCTGCAAAATCCTGTCGAATCCAAAACGTCTTGAGATCTTGCACGAGCTTCGTGGTGGAGAGAAGAGCGTTGGTGACCTGGCTGCGACTACTGGACTCAGGCAAGCGAATGTTTCACAGCATTTGGCCTTGATGCGCCTTAGGAAGATGGTATTCGAGAGGCGTGTGGGGAACGCTGTCTACTACAGGATATCAGACAAGAGGATCAACAGCGCCTGCGACATCATGCAATCAGTGGTACTAGATCAAGCGAGTGCAGACTCTAAGCTGGTCAGGATGGCGGCGGCATCAGGTCGCCAGTAGGAGATGAAACAAGATGCAAGCCTTGAAGGAAAAACCGGTTGAGCAACAAAAACGCAACAAGCTCGTCATAATCTGTTCGAAAGGCAGCCTCGACATGGCATATCCACCGCTGATGCTCGCTACAACTGCCGCCGCCATGGGCATGGAGGTACATCTCTACTTTACGTTCTGGGGAATGAACATGATAACGAAGAAAACTGTTGCGTCGCTCAAGATCTCGCCCGTAGGAAATCCAGCCCTGCCAATGCCGAACATCCTTGGAATGATGCCCGGAATGAGTAGCCTAGTCACATCTATGATCAAGAAGAAGATGCAGAAGATGAGGATGCCGAGTATCCTAGAAATGATTGCTACCGCAAAGGAGAGCGGAGTCAAGTTCCACGCGTGCTCGCCTTCAATGGACATGATGGGCCTGAGAAAGGAGGATTTGATTCCTGAAGTGAACGACATAATCGGCGCAACCACATACCTTGACCTCGCATCGGAAGATGCGATCACACTTTTCGTATAGGTGAAAGGCATTGTCAGCCTCAGAACCTCAAGTAAGACGGACCATCGTCGTGGATTCCCGTGGTACCATGTGTCCCGGCCCGATCACAGATCTATTCAGAGCGTATCGCAACGCGAACATCGGAGACATCATCGAGCTCTTGGCAACAGATCCTGCCGCAAGGAGCGATACGCAAGCTTGGGCCAAGCGAAGTGGAAACCAGATCCAGGCAATTATCGATGAGAAGGATCACGTTCGGATCCTGATCCGGGTCGTCAAGAAAGGAAGATAGCCGGTAAGAGCCGCATGATGGAAAAACCCACGACTATTGTTGTAGTTGGCGGCGGCACGGGTGGGACTCTAGCCGCTAACCTACTCGCAAAAAATCTTCGAGACGAGATCCATTCAGAACGAGTCAAGGTACACCTGATCTCCGGATCTCGGACCCACGTATTCCAACCGGGCTACTTGAACGTCGCCTTCAGAAATCAAGATCCAAAGGAGATGACTCGAGATGAGAACATCCTACTTCGACGTGAAGTGCAGCGCATCGAAGAGGACGCTGACAGAATTGATCTCACAGCACAGACCGTCATATTGGAGTCTGGAGACAAACTGGACTACGATTATCTGATAATTGCGACTGGCAGCGTTCCGAATCCTGATGCAATTCCGGGACTGAAGGATGCCTCCCTGAACTTTCATACTAGCTCAGAAGAGTCCCGCAAGATATGGAAGACGATCCAGCATTTCGACGCAGGCCACGTGATCGTTGGAATCGCAGGAGTTCCACATAAGTGCCCGCCTTCCCCGAATGAAGCTGCCTTCCTCTTGGACGATCATTTCAGAGAGCGCGGAATACGGGAAAAGGTTAAGATAACTTTTCTAACGCCGTATCCGCGTCCGTACCCCGCTGAGCCGATGTCAAAGGTCGTCGAACCACTTTTTCAGAAACGTGGAATCGAGGTTGTGACCTTCTTCAACGTGGGATCGGTGGATCCACTCAAGCGCGAGATCTATTCTCTTGAAGGAGAGTCTCTATCCTACGACCTGCTCATAATGGTGCCTCCGCATCGTGGGGCTGATGTGATCATCAAGTCTGGAATCGGTGATGCTGATGGGTGGATACCGACCGACAAGAACAGTATGAGGATTCAAGGCTACGAGAACGCATATGCGATCGGGGATGCTACGAACATTCCAGTCTCGAAGACGGGCGTTACGGCACACCTTGAGGCTATCGTGGCAACAAATAACGTAGTGTCTTGGATTCGAGGTAAGAAGGAGCTTTACAAGTACAACGGCCGTATCAATTGCCCCTTCGAGATGGGCTCCGGCAAGGCGTCTTTCGTTGTGGGATCCTACGACACGCCGGTTAAGGAGATACAGCCTTCACGAATACGTTACGCGATGAAGAAAGCCTTCGCACGATTCTACTGGCGAACACTATCCGGAAACTGGGATTGGCTACTGAACACATACTTTGGCAAGACCCACGAGGTCGAGCCTTCAAACGGTTCTATGGTGAAGTGATCATAATGCCTGAGCGTACATCAGTCTCATTGAAACTGGAGCATATTGAAGGAATGAAATTCGAAGCCGAAACCACTGATGGAAGAAAGGTTGAATTGAATTCCGCTGACCAGATGGGACAGGCCTTCACCCCCATGGAACTTTTCTTGGTATCGATAGCAGGTTGCACGGCTATGGACGTGCAATGGATAATGGATAAACAACGACAGACGCTCGACAAACTCGAAGTCTTCATACGGGGAACAAGACGCGGCGAGGATCCACGATACTACGAGACAATCAATCTGGAATATGTCCTTGCGGGCCGGAACATCGCGAAAGATGCTGTTGAGAGAGCTATCCGTCTCTCTCAAGAGAAATACTGCTCAGTCCGCGCAATGATCAAAGACGGTGTAAAGATCAATGTCACATATAGAATGGTCAACGGTGACGCGTCCAAAGAGAGATTCGTACACGCGGCCGAAGAGTAGAATGACTTCGGGCTTGCACCGCTATTCGAGAAGAAAAACTTCTTTTGGCAGGTTCCGGGTGTAATCTTTGTTTTCTGTTCAGCTATATCGATGATAGGTTTGTAGTGGAGGTCTGTCCAAGATAGTGTGGAAGCTTCTCAGCTTAGTTTCTTATTGCCTGGATCAATCGGATGCAAGCAGCTGACCAACGTTCATGATCATTAGGCCCTAATTGAAAACGATGCACTTACCACCATACGTATTCTTCATAGTATGGCCAGAACCTGATTCCATAATAGAGATTGCCACCAAGCGGGGGATGGTGCCAACAACCGCTTAGCACTATCTACGTCTGAACTCACAGTCTTCCTTAGCAATGAGAGTGCCCGCTTGTGCAAGTTCAGGTCTCATTATGCACTTCGAGTATCTCTCGCCAGCTATCTATCTGCGATTGATCTAGTTTCTAAGCCAAAATCCTCGCACTCAAGTTCGTCAAGCAGGTCACATTATCCTATTCTTGGAATGCGAGTCGGGTGAATTGCTAAGAGATTTCTGGCACTGACATCCAAAGTTTTTTGTGCCAGCGAAATCTCTGATACGAGGGTTTGAATGTCATCAAGGAAGTTTGTTTCCACATCCGCTGAGAGAGCCTTCCGAGATGTCAAGTATCTATCAGAGGTCCATTCGAGGGTCGCCGGAACTGATGGAGACAAGCAAGCTATAGATTACATAACGAAGACTTTCAAGAAGTCTGGTCTGAAACTGGAATTCGACGAGTTCGAAGCTCCCACGTTCATAGATAATGGCACTAGACTTAGTATCCTTTCGCCTGAACAAAGAAACCTCAATGCTAGAGCTATGCTCTACAGTGTTCCTACGCCCCTCGGAGGCATAAAGGGGGAGGTGGCATACGTTGGACTTGGCTCACCTCATGACTTCAATGCGACTGATGTTAGAAATAGGGTTGCGATAATTAAGAGGGCCCCGGACAAGGACAGCTGGTGGAACGAGATTTCTCTGGCCTCAAAGAACGGTGCAACAGCCCTTCTGATGGTTGACAGCAACCCGTACGTATTCACCGGTACCGTTGAAACTGGGTTTTTCGCTAGCGAAAAGAGATTTCTGGACATAGTCCCGAAGCCTATTCCTTTTGCTGGAACAACTAGAGATGATGGAAAATATCTGATGGAACTGGCGAGAAAAGCAGAGGTCGTGGTCAACCTTGAAGTCAACGTAATTCTGGGGAAGAGGTCCACCAGAAATGTTAGAGGGCTGATCACGGGCAGAACAAGGCCCGAAGAGAAGATTTTGATTACTGCCCATCGAGACAGCACCAACACGCCAGGAGCTAATGATAACGGATCAGGCACCGCTGTTCTCCTTGAACTCTCTAGAATTTTGTCAAAGTGTAGACCGAAGAGAACCATTGAACTCGTGTCGCTAGGTGCCGAGGAAGTATACGGCCAGCTTGGCTCCCTACATTACTGCAAGTCTCACAAGCATGAGTTGCGAAGTATCAGAGCGGTGATAAATGTAGATATGGTAGCTGTAGGAAGTCAACTCAGAATCATAACGGAAGGACATTGGCCAGACAAGTCTGTAAAGACAACCCCGTGGATCAACAGAGTCTTGTATCAAACGGCCCAACAGTTGGGTTACAGGGTTGACTACGGAACATGCAGCCTGGGAACCAGTGATGAGGGTAGATTCATCGACGCCGGTGTCCCTGCCGCGTGGCTATGGAAGTCGGACGATCCCTTCTATCACACCGTGGAAGACACCGCAGACAAGATCAACCCCAATGATCTCAAAGTTGTGGCAGATATCGCCGGGTCAGCGGTTCTACAGCTCGCCGACAGGTGAGACAAAGTCCGATCCGATAGGAACTAGATACGTGACAATTCTTCGACGTCTCTATACCATTTCTTGTTCTCGCCGACTCGGGCCCTGAGCTTCCAAGCCGTTGTTTTAGGTTCACGCTCCATGAGCGCGAGCAGACTCCTGATCTTAGAAGTCGCATCACCTTTGTCTTCCTCAGACAACTCTTGTTTGCGCAAGGCGTACGACTCAACACGTCGAAGGCTCGTGGTAACAGTCTTCCACAATCCCCAATCACGCGCGCAGAGCTCCGCTATCCGTGCGGCGCTGATCGTCTCCTTGTCGGAAGCCCCTATCTGATGCTCCCTGAGAAGCATTATTGAATCGATGATGTCTTTCTCGTCCAGCTTTACTATCTGCATCTTCTCCAGTAGAAGTTCAGCAAGGGGGAGAGTGAGCTCATCTACTTCCAGCCTATTCCGAAAGTGGATATCATGGCAGAACTCTAGCTTGTCTAGGAAAACATCGCAGTGCCGCTTGCGTTGTATGTCGTGAAACAGAAGCCTAGCTTTTCCGAATAACCGCGAAATCAAGAAATCCTCCTGATAGCCCAGAAGAAGGAAGAGTTTGTTGATCTTCGAGGACTGATTTCCATACGATGCGAAGTCTATATCTGAGAAAGCACGGCCGAGTTTGTCCTGCATGTAACCGAACTTCGGACAATGCATTCTGAAAGCGAGGGCTCCCAACAATCTGAGAAGAACTCCCTCGGCTTGCGCCGCGCCTAGAATCCTGTGAGCCTCTTCCAGAAAGTCATTGCATATCGACCCATATTTGGACTTCACAAGATTCCCTCCCTAGGTCTTCGCTTTGATTGCCGTGTACGCAGCCTGTACGCCGCTATCACGCTTTGAGCAAAAAAGAGGGTTGAGGGCTTTAAGGACGGCGTTCTAGACCGGCGGAAGTTCCTTGAGGGCCATCAAGATGTCAAGGCCACGACGCCTATGGTATACGACTGATGCACCATAGATGAGAAACGCTACAATTACGATGCCCACTGCGATGGCCATTCCAGTCACGGTCAGGGCGGTAATGAGTGGATTGGTGTATGCGATGTACCCCATGTAAGCGAAAGCGACAGCGGTCACCACGCCAATTAGCGTCAGGAATGGTATACCTGCAAACTTCGTCTGCATGAATTTTGGTGCTTGCTCAAGCAAGTCCTTCTTCCGGTACGGAAAGACGGCTGTCGCCAATGCTGGGACGACATATGCAACGACCCAGAGAAATGTGCCGAGAACGAATGCGTAGGGGAAGCCCGCGAAAGCGTAGAGCCACAGCTCCACTACGGCGAGGACGGTGATAGCGATAATGGCGACATGAGGTGTGTGGAATCGCCTGCCCACATCAGCAAATTTCGTTGGAATCATTCGATCGAAAGCCCACGCGAAGAAATACCGGCTAGGAGCCCAGAAGTAGACGAATAGGGCCTGAATGGAGCCGAAAAGCCACGTGAAGAAGATCAGCCCGATCAGTAATGAGTTCGGGTAGGCTATTACCGAAAGAAACAACGTTTCTGCTGGTGGGAAAGGAAGCAGGTAGGATGAGGGCTGAACCTCCCAGCTGTAGGCTACAGCATACAACCAATTTGCGCCAACCGCGTTCAGCGTGAGAATACCGCCCACGCTCCAGAAGAAAACTCCAAGAAGCATTGAGAGAAACAACGCTATCGGTACAGCGCTCCTTACGCCCTTGACCTCCCCCAGAATCACGTTTGCGCCATACTGTCCCCCCATCAGGAATAGTGAAGCCAATGGAAGGCCACCTATGATTGCAGCCAAACCCCCTACGGGAGGAGTCCATCCAGCGTTGACGGCAGCATCATACAGAGCCTCGTAGGTCGGATAACCTGTCATAACTGAGTTCCATTTGGCTGCGAAAGTAGTTGGATCTGCTGTGGCCAGAAGCCACCACATCAAGGCGACACCTACAAACGCTGCTAACCAAGAGGCGTATAGCAATCCTTTGATGAGTTTCGCGCCGAATATGCCGAAAATAGCGAAGATGACCGTAAGGAGGACCGAGAAGTAGAATGTCCCTAACGGTGAGCTTAGTGAGTTCCCTATACCCGTGAGATTCGGAGCATTGTAAAGGAACCCGCCTGTAGTGAAGGCGCTTGCCAAAAGGTAGGTGAATGTGAAGCACTGTGAGACTATGGATGTGGCGAAGACCACGAACATGTAGAGTACAGACCAAGCGAAGCCGATCGAGGGGTGAAAGACGCGGCTGATCCACACATAATCGGAACCAGATCGTGGCATGATGACCCCTATGGCCCAGTATACCAACATCAGAAACGAGAATGGTATGGCCGCGATCAGCAGGTCAATCGTGAGGTCTGCACCGGGATTGAATCCATAGAACCATGGATACTGGGTGACCATGTATGTTAGAGCCCAGATCATGGCAGTGGAGATCAGAAGAACATCTAACGCCCCGAATTCTCGTATTAGTCCGCTAGCCTTTCTCACAAAGTACTGTTCTGTTGCCAAAGTTTTTCCTCGGCCTCCCTTAGCGCCGATGATTTATTTGAAACTGATGATTTTCAGATAGACAAATCTGCCCCTATTCAAGCTGTGGCCTGAGACGCAACTGTCAATTACTCGAATACATTCTCCGAACATGCGTGACACGAATGGGCGTGAAAACACGAATCTTCTTCGCTACTGACCTTCATGGCTCCGAGAAATGTTTTCTGAAATTCCTGAATACGCCCAAAGCATACAAGACGAATGTTCTGATACTGGGCGGCGATGTCACAGGTAAGATGATAGTACCAATCGTCAGGAAAGCCGATGCGACTTGGACCTCTGAATTTCTCAGCAGTAGACATACATTAAACTCAGAAAGCGAAGTTGCGGACATCGAGAAGAAGATTCGATTCACGGGCTACTATCCATATCGAGTGACGGAGGAACAGATGAAAGAACTACGAAGTGATCCCTTGAAAGTCGACGCAGTGTTCACGGAAGTCATGATCGACACATTGCGGCGTTGGACAGAGATGGCGGCAGAGCGGTTGAAAGGAACTGCCGTCAAGCTCTATATGACGGGGGGAAACGATGACCGACCAGATATCGAGGAAGTACTGAAGAGCTCCAACTTCGTGATAGATCCGGAAGGAGACGTTGTTACGCTCAACGGACAGTACGAGATGCTGAGCAGTGCCTGGAGTAACCCGACCCCTTGGAAAACGCCGCGGGAATGTTCTGAAGAAGAACTCGCATCAAAGTTGGAAAACATGGCGATGAAGGTTCAGGATATGAGGAATTGCATATTCAACGTTCACGTCCCACCCTACGATTCGGGACTCGACACTTGCCCCAAATTGGATGAGAACCTGAAACCTGTTTATGCCGGATCAGAGATTATCATGATACCAGCGGGCAGCAAAGCCGTTCGTCAGGCAATTGAGAAGTATCAGCCTGTTCTTGGTCTTCATGGGCACATACATGAGTCCCGTGGTTTCGTGAAGATAGGCAGAACTCTTTGCCTCAATCCAGGAAGCGAATATACAGAGGGCATGTTGCGGGGAGTTGTTGTCGACTTAGATGAGAGAGGGGTGAAGAACTATCTTCTAACCATTGGATAGACGAAAAACCACCAGGCCTTCTATTTCTTTTGCGACAAGAGATTCGAAGACTCGCATTCAATCCAAACCCAATCCGTACAATTCATTGGCATTTTCGAACAGGATTTGCATTCCCACTCGCATGGCCCGGTTTTCATCAAATAGCTCCGACTGTACAAATCTACTCAAACACTTGCCAAGAGTTCTTTTTCCTACCTTCGCTCCAAGCCAGATCAGTTCGGGAAGATTGAAAGCGTCAGAACCGTACATTATCTTCGAGCTCGGAGCGATCTCTAGGATCTCCGTCAAACGTTCATGACCGAGGGGATTAAGGAAAGGAATGGTCAAAGAGAGATCGAGAAAAACATTAGGAAGAACCGAAGTAATGTAAGCTGCAACTTGGCAGTGTGGGAAGCCTGAATGAACAAGTACCACAGTAGCGTATCGCAACTTTTCATCTTTCAATAGATCGTAGAGAAGAGCTGGATCGCATTGATCAAGAAGGATGTCATAGTCTCCCACGCCAGTATGAACTTGCATCGGAATACCTAAAGCAGTCGAAAGTTCCATCGCTCTAACAAACAGAAAGTCGCGAAGATTCTTGACCCTTGGACCGAACCATGCCGTTTCAGTGTGCGAACTTTTTGCATCATCAAAATCCTTTCCAGCGTCCTGCCAGCTCACGCGCCGAATTTTCAGACCAGTCCGATAAGCTATAATGGACTTCAGTCCAACGTAACCCTCATTCTTGACTGCGTTACATATTCCTGACTCATACATGGCGCACACCTCATCAAAGGAGCTCGCGCCAGACAACACCTCGTCTATGAACGGTTCAATACGGAAAATCCTCACAACGGATGCAGGAAATCTCTTCATCTCCTCGATCGTTGTGGTAGGGTAGCCGCCGTCCATAACCAGTCCTCGGAGCCGCACATCCTCGAAGAGTTCTTTCACGTAGTTATCAAAATCTTCGGCTCTTGCACTTCGATTCTTGGTGACTGTTTCCAGATCTGCTTGGCAATCGAAGAATCTCGAGAGAAAGGCAACCAACTGCCCCAAAAATGGTTGTTGGCGATAAATGTCCGAAAGCCGCCGATGCGCAGTCTTAACTTGGCGTTCGACAATTGCAGACGAATTGTCAAGGAAATTCGGTTGGACCGCGAGGCTAGCATAGCGAGCGAACTCATCGCCGGTTAGAACCTTCGGTGTTTTCAGATAGGAGTGGCAATGAGCATCAATAACTGGAAATTCAGAGAGATCTATCTCAGCATACATCAGAACAACATCGCATCGATGCCCTATGAACTCCTAGTAACGTCTATTTTCACATATCAGTACTCGGTGTAGCCTGATCTTCAGATCGAAGTGAGGTAGTTTTCAACCTCCCAAGGCGTGACCTGTTCGCGGTAATCCCTCCATTCCGACTCTCGAATCCTAATGTACTCCCAGAAAGCTTTGTCTCCTAGCGTTTGAATCACGAACGGGTCCTTCTTGGCTTCGGCAATGGCCTCACCAACGGTGCGCGGAAGGTATTCTATGCCTCTGAGCTCGAGTTCCTTATCACTCAGCCGAGAAGGATCAATGTCCAAGGGATCACCGGGATCAACTCTTTCCTCAATTCCATGAAGCCCTGCAGCCAACATCGTTCCTATCGCATAGTATGGGTTGCATGCTGGATCTGGTACCCGATATTCGAGTCTCTGGGCTGATCCACCTGATTGTAAAGGGGTAGAGGGTATTCTGATTGCCGCTCCTCGATGGTCATAGCCGTAACACACGTGGGCTGGGGCCCAACTTCCAGGCAGCAGTCGTTTGTATGAGTTTGAGATTGGTGCGCCAAGAATGCATATGCCCTTGATGTGCTTCATTAATCCACCAATGAAGTAGTAACCTAGTAGGCTCATCCTACAGCCTCGTTTGTCGTCGGGATCATAGAAGAGATTTCGTTTGGTCTTAATGTCGAAAAGGCTAGCGTGAATGTGATTTCCGGTACCTGGGCGCCCGTTGAAAGGCTTTGGCATGAAAGTTGCGGAGAGACCCCGCTTTGCGGCAACACCCTTGGCGGCATCCTTCAAGGTCACAAAGTCATCTCCCGCCTTGAGCGCATCCGCAAACTTCAAGACGGGCTCAACCTGAGAGTGCCCATACTCCTTCTTTATTCTCTCGATTCCTACACCCATTGCCGAAAGATCCTTGACAAGCTCTTGCACATAGTCATTGTAGAGATCATAACCATGTGAAGTGGCGAATTTTGTATCGGCGAAAGGCTTCACTGTTTCACCGTCCGACTGGAGGACGTAGAATTCGGTTTCGCAAGAGACCATTGGGGCGTAACCCATTTTGTGAGCCTTTGCAACCATTCTCCGAAGAAAGTAACGTGCATCTGTGACATGGGGTTTGAGGTCGAGGGTGCAGAGTTCGCATATGAGTCGTCCGCTCCCAAGAGCGTATGGTATAGAGGAAAAGGTTGTCAGATCCGGAACAAGCCTCAAGTCCCCCGCCTCAGAGCCCCAAGACGCATCATAGACCAGCTTGTCAAGGACATTGAAGGACTGAATTCCCTTGAGGATTCCAATCCCATTTCCTATGTGGTCAGCCAAGTATTCAGCGTGGGAAACCATTGCACGCGGAATCAGGTCGTTGCCGACCCATTGGAACTTGATGAGTTGAATTCTCTCATCCTTGACTCTCTTCAGAATCGTCATCACGGCCCGGTTGCTCATGAAATGAGGCAATTCAGAGTTTTTCATTTAAAGGCTTTCGAGAAGCATTCTGTTCGTAATATCTACAGAAATCTTGGGAGCGATCGAGATTTTTCACTTTAACACCGAGAACATGTCCTCAGAACGAGTACAATGGGAGCGTAAGTGCGGGAATTCCGGCAACCGTCAGAAAGCCGCGAGGCTTCGAAGCCTAGGACTTGCCCGACATCTGCGCTCGCGATTCCTAGCTCTACGATGAGAGGAGGAGAATAGCGGCGACAGCTACGGACAAGATTACAAGAAACGCTGGTTGTTCTGATTTCCGAGACTATCCCAGCTCCCAAGAGATTCACGGCCAATCCTCCTGGTGGGATAGCGCAGTTTCCGACTACTCTCTGAATCTCGAAGGACAGGGCCAGGTGGCTTGGAGAGCAACTTTCGTGGGCATGTAACACGAAGGAAATCTGGGCGTTCTTTTATATGCCCTCTTTGGACAGGTTGCTGTTCGGGAAGAATTTCCTCGTCT
>CAZRDM010000029.1:0-24740 GCA_964598845.1 uncultured Candidatus Bathyarchaeia archaeon | reverse complement strand
AAACTGGATTCCGCAGGCGTCGCGGATATAATGAGCGTCGGCGGTTGATTTGAACCCGCGCTGTCGAGGAGGCCACCAGCTATCTTGACCTATTTCTGAGTGCATACTTGGATCGGTCACTTGATCATGACGGCCTCGTCAACGAGGTTTCGGAAGTGTTCATCGCAAGTTATTACTCGCGCCTTATCCTTCCTTGCAGTAGCTAGAACGATAAAGTCGGCCAAACCCCAACGCTTGACAAATCGCTTCCTCTCCTAGCTCAATGCTAAAGCGACGCGAACGAATCAATGACAGTAATAGTGATCCTCCACGCTCGCCGGTATCATTGGTTGAGTGATCGTTTCGCCTCCAGAACTGGCGAAGGAACCCTGTGACCCGAGCTTGACGATCACTGTTGTGACACGATTCTTGTGAAGAGCCTTAGCGATCTCGTGGGGATCATCTAACCCGAGGATTATCTTTGCATCAGGGACACTTGTGAATACGATGTCAGCCATCTTGCAAAGAGGTAGTAGCATCTCTCGCGCGGCTTGCTCTTTCCAGAGTTTCAGACGAATGTTTGTATCCAGTGAGATGGTTAGTTTATGATCCTTGGCGGCCCTAACTGCTAGGGCTGTTGCCTCTCTCGCCGTGTCGCTTAGGGCTGGAGTAATGCCTGTTACATGGAATACCTTCGCTGAAGCAATGTAGCTTGAATCGACGTCTCTGGGACTCAGCTTGCTTCCGGCGGAACTGCGGCGATAGTAGAATGCCTCGCTCTTTTTTGGAATCGGGTAACCGCTTTGAACGAAGAAAACCGCCGTTGGCGCCTCTCTGTCGATGGTCACATGAGACGTATCAACCTTCTCTTCTTCTTCTCGAACAGCGCCACATGCCTCAATGGTCCACGGATCACAGTGTTTAGCTGAAGCATGATCTCGCCTAGACAGACGACTGCAGGCAAACTTTGATCTCCTGTAGTTTGGACTTGCTGACGATAATCGCATTATTCAAAATATGCGTACTACAGAAAGAGTGTCGCCGGTACACATCTTGGAGGTGCGAGGTTGTCCTCACTTAGAGAGCTCGGCGAACTCGAGATCATAAGGATCCTCGAACAGACCGTTTGGAGAAGCCCAAGAACAGTCGTAGGCTTCGGCGACGATATATCAGCGGTAAGACTTGCCAATGGAAATCTTGCTGTGCTAAAGACGGACATGCTTGTGGGCAGCACCGACATTCCACCCGGCATGACAGTGCGGCAGGCGGCGCGTAAAGCAGTTGTAGCAAGTGTGAGCGACATGGCTGCGAAGGGAGTCAGACCTGTGGCAGGACTCGTCGCATTAGGATTACCCGCCAAGTTGACGAAGAAGGATGTACTGGACATCGCAGCGGGGCTTTGCGACGCATCCAGAGAGTACGCTTTCCCAATCGTTGGCGGCGACACAAATGAATCTGAGGATTTGACGATGACAGTAGCCCTGTTCGGAACAGCGATGAAAGAGCACTTGGTTCTCCGCAAGGGCGCAAGAACTGGCGATGTTGTTGCAGTTACAGGAGAGTTTGGTTCCACTTCGGCTGGATTGAAATCACTTCTTGAAATGAATAGGAACCCAAAGCAGTTGCCAGGTGCTCTGTACGAGGCCGTTTTCAAGCCTCACGCGCAGCTTGACATGGGATTGAAGTTGGCAGCCTCAGGGGCGCTTACCGCCTCAATTGATTCCAGCGACGGATTGGCATGGAGTCTTCACGAATTGAGCGTCGCAAGCCGAGTGGGGATACTTATCGAGACCATTCCAACAACAACTGCCGCTCGCGACTTCGGAGAGAAGTATGGTTACGATGCGAGTGAACTTGCTCTCTACGGAGGCGAGGAATATCATCTGGTAGTCACCGTGAAACGAGATAAGTTCAATCTCGCTCGTCGAGTCTCCCGGGGACGGTTGAAACGAATTGGGACCGTCACCCGCGACTTCAGCGGAGTACGCATAAGTCAACAAGGAAGGCAAACTGAAATCCCAAGAAAAGGTTGGGAACATTTCAAGCGATAGGATGAATGCCCTTCAGCCGCCATCTTTTCGACCGATCACCGTGTGTAAAGGCAACATGCCGAAACGAAAGACCTAAACTGACAACATAAATTAGATTAAACCAGACATTGAGAGTTAGTTTGAACATCGGCACCGCTGACACAATCTTACTCAATTGGTGGACATGTCGTGAAGTTCAACGTTCCGTATTACGCGCAGAGTTCTGAGTTCACATGCGGTCCTGCTTGCGTCCTGATGGTGATGAAGCATTTCGATTCTCGCATCGAAATTGGCCGTCAACTTGAATTTGAAGTCTGGAGGCAGTGCAACATGGTAGGCATACCGGGAGCGGACCCATACGGTTTGTCCGTCCCGTTGATTGATGCAGGATACGAAGTGCGCCTGACCACCCAATGGCGCAGACTAGTTGATTACAAGCGTTGGAGACGGCGAGTCGTTAAGCATTTCTCCTCCGAACAAGCTGAGCTAAGCCTCTTTGGCATGAAAGAGAATCAACGCAGAGCGTTTATCAGGAGCCTTCCCGTCGAATATAAGCGACCTCTTGTTGCGGATATCCTTCGCGGAGTGCGTGGAGGCTACGTTCCTATCGCCCTAGTTCACATGGGAGTTGTTCATTCGTTGAATATTCCGCACTGGGTGGTCGTCACCGAGGCGGACGAGGAAAACGTCGTATTCAATGACCCATACCCTCCAAAAGGTAAACATGGTTTGAGATTGCCTCATGCAAGATTTCAAAAGATTCTTGACGACATAGGCAAGAGGATTGGTCTAAGCCCTTCAGTTCTTTTCGTCCGACATGGCTGAATGACCCGAGTGCAGAATCCCTCGTCTCCCGTCGATGGGTAGTCGCCAAGCAGAACCGTCCGACGTTAGCAGAACTGAGAGACTTGAGAGCCTCAGCTTCTGAGAGAATTGAGATGAAAAAACTTCTAAGCGCCTTCCGATAGCACCCCTATCTTGGCCAGTGAGATGAACACGACATGAGATTGGTGCGGAAAGACATTACAGACGGACTTTGGTACTCATGGCCGCGTAAAATCTTGAGACGCTGACTACTATTTCGCAGGAACCTAGTTGATTTAAACTAGTCAAGAGCTTGACGACTGTTTTTTCACAGCATCGAAAGAATTTTTCTCGAATGGTTGCATGCAATGTTTATCTTAACGACGGCGACGCGGTTTCCTGCGATGCGAAGATGGTAAACGAGCTCAAGAGAAAGGGCCAAATGGTTTACCTCTGTGAGCTCTGCGGGTTCGGTTACGAAGACATGGAGACTGCCGAACAATGTGAGCAGTACTGCGATATTCATGGAGGCTGCTCACTGGAGATAACGCGAAAAGCAGTCTACAAACCCGCAGTCCGCGTCATGTCTATCTCGGCATGATGAGCGAAGACACTTCCTACTCTCTTTTTTCGCACTAGGACTCACACATGGATTGAGGGGTTTCATGAAGAAAACTCGCGGCGCCCGACCATCGATCAACCGCTTAGAGTAACGCTTGGCGGGCAGTGGGAGCACACTTCATGCGGCTGAGCTCCACAGATTGTGCATAAGATGCACTCCTTGCTATATGCGCCATGACGCTCCGCGCATCTTCCAATGGCCATCGAATTCCTTCACCTCCTCTCAATCATCTGAACCCCCTATCGTCACAAATCTGACTTTGCCCGATCGGGATTATCTAAGCTCAAGATCGCAATGAAGACACGGCGTGTATTCCGGTGATCCGCAACGCGAGCACCGGATGCAGACCCGATTCCAGTAATTATAGCAGTTCGTGCAACGGGACTCTTGTGGTTCAGCAAACTTACCAAAGTCGACCACAGAAGTAGGACTGGCGAGGTCTTCGAAACTGCTGAGCGCCTCTCCTTCTCGGCTACTGCCTACGTTAACTCACCTCCTGTAGCACTGCACCACTTTTCAGGTGCTGAGGGCCTCCTTGATTTTCTGAATGATCTGAGTTGCTTCCTCTTCTGGCGAGCCACTGATCTGCTCCATTCTTCTTGATGGTATTGGAAGTTGTATGAGTTCATCCACAATAGTGTGCGAGCCCTTACTTCCAATTTTGCCGGGTTCGGCTTCTAGGTCGGATGCTGTCCAGACAGTGAGTTTGAACTCCTTCTCGGCCCATCTCTTCCGCTTGAAATCTGGGAATCTTGGTGAATTGCAGCCAAGTTCAACCGATACGAGAAGCGGAAGTGGGGCCTCGACGATCTCATAGCCACCTTTGATGGTGCGTTTCGCGCGTGCGACATTCTCGGTGACCTCAATTTGGGATACATAGGTCACCTGAGGTATCCCGAGCCACTCAGCAATTCCTGGAGGAACCTGCCCGGTACTTGCATCGGATGATTCCTCTCCGCAGAGAACGAGATCGAAGTTGCCGATTTTTCTAATAGCGATCGCGAGAGTGTAGGAGGTCGGATATGTGTCGGCACCGGCGAAGGCTCGATCACTTAAGAGAATAACGTTGTCAGCTCCCATGGCGATCCCTAGACGCAGGTGAGGTTCGAAGAACGGTGGCCCCATGGAAAGGAGCACTACGTCACCGCCATGCTTCTGCTTTAACTGAAGCGCCATCTCCAATGCGTTCTTGTCTGGTTCGTTGATCTCGTTCTCCGCTCCGCTTCGATCCAGAGTCTTGGTTGCCGCATCAAACCTTACTTCATCGGTTCTTGGTACAATCTTCATGCAGACTATAGTTCTCATCTTTCCCTACCTTGCATCCTCTCCAAGCTCGAGAGCAGAGCTGGGAGCAGTCTCTCTATGCCGTCGACCACATAGTAGTCTGCATAACTCTTGATTGGAGCTTCGGGATCCTTGTTTACGGAGATAACCGACCTGGCATCCCGAATTCCTGAAACGAAATGCGCGGCTCCGCTGGCCCCAAGCACAAGAGCGACCTTCGGAGCTACAGCGTAGCCTGTTGAACCAACCTGTTGATCTCGAGGCACCAATCCTTTGTCAGCTAAGGGTCTAGTAACTCCGATTACGCCCCCGACCGAGCTGCTGACTTTTCTTATGGCGTCGAGGTAAGATTCCGCTCCGCGTCCCGCTATCACAATAATCTCAGCCTTTGCGATGTCCACGGTTTCCTTCACCGAGCGCTCCACAACCTTCGTCGTCACTTCACCCAGACTGACTGCGACATTTTCGATGCTGCCTTGCCTCTGTGGGTCCCTTTGAGGAATTTGGAAAATGCCTGGACGGATCGTTGCCATCTGGGGGCGACTGTGGGGGCATTTGCATCTTGCAACTATGCTTCCCCCGAATCCTGGGACATCGCAGAGAAGCAAGTTGGTTTCGGGCTCAATCTCAACCTGCACCGCGTGGGCTGTTAGACCTGTATTCAGTCTAACTGCCAGTCGGCCAGCTAGATCACGCCCGTCATGGGTTGCTCCCAGAAGTAGAATCTCAGGTTTCCTTTCTCTAACGATCTCACCGAGAGCCGCGGTGAAAGCTTCTGTGGTATATTTTTCAAGTCCGGACGAGTTGGCTAGTAGAACCTGATCCGCCCCGAATTGAATGGCCTCTTCACCGAGCTTTCCAAGGTTGCAGCCTAAAATAACTGCAGTGACATTCGTCGTCAGTTTCTGAGCAAGTTGATGCGCCTTGCCTAGGATCTCCAGAGAGACTCTTTCGAGTTGACCACCGGAATGCTCCAAGTATACCATGATGCCTTGGAATTGCGACATCTGTCCACTACTCCGGCCTCATCGCTTTTGCGACTAATTCTGCAACATCCGAGATCAGCATGCTCTTTCCTAGCGTCTTGGCGCTATCTTCGAAATTCTGAATGCAATACGGGCAGGCGGTCGCCAGAACTTGGGCCCCAGTCTCTATGGCTTCTCTAACTCTGACGTTCGAGAGACGCTCCCCTTCTGTTTCCTGGAATATGCGTCCTCCTCCGCCGCCGCAGCATAGTGTGTTCTCTTTGGAGTTACCCATTTCGAGAAGTTTCACGCCTTTGATGGATTCGAGGAGTTTACGTGGCGGCTCCTCGATTCCATGGTAGCGGCTTAGGTAGCATGGGTCATGGTAGGTAATGGCGCTCTCAGAGGGTTGGGTGAGGCTCAGTTTCCCTTCATCGAGCAGCTCCGAGACAAGCTGTGTGTAATGAACAGCTCTGAACTTCGCTCCGTACTTTGGGTAGATAGTCTTGAACATGTTGAAACAATGTGGAGAAATTGACACGACTGCCGTTGCCTTCGTCTTTCTGAAGGCGGCGATGTTTTCTGTAACCAGTTCTTCCAAGTATGCGTCCTCACCGCTCTGATAGACTGCGTCTCCGCAGCACTTCTCTTCTGTCTTGAGAACACCGAAGTCGATGTTGGCTACTTTCAAAATTGATGAGAGCGCTTTGGCGACTTTTTGGAGTCTCGGATCGTATGATGAGGCACATCCCGTATAGAGTAAGACCTCAACTCCCTCAAGTGCATCCTTGATTCCAAGTCCCTCAGTCCATTTCGCCCTAGCGAGCTTAGATTCGCCCCAAGGGTTTCCATTCTCGTATATCTTCCACAAGACCTCCTCGAATCTGGCAGGTGCCTTGCGCTCCGAGAATGCTATTGTGCGCAATGCACGGAGAACATCAGCTATTGGGACACCCCGTGGGCAGGTATACTCACAGAGCTTACAGGTTGTGCATAACCATGCGTCGCTGGAGCCTGTGACTAAGCCGGCTTGAGCCGAGCGAACCAGCTTCCTGACGGATGGAGAGTTCCCCGTGGCTGAGAGAGGACAAATGGCTGTGCAGACGCCGCATTGGTAACAAAGCGCCATGGGAGCTACAGCTTCGTTGAGCCTGTCCCAGAGTTCCTCGTTCAGCGGAATCTTGGTTGTCATGAAGACCGTCTCATGATGAAGGGAGCTAGCTTCATGGTGGTACTCTCAACCTCCGCTCTCGGGAGTTGGTGGATGAGCTCGTCCATTTCGTGCACTTTCTCAGCGAACCTCTTGCCCTCCGCCGCGCTGACCCACCAGAGCTGCAGTCTTCGTGGATCAATGCCACGCATCTCAACCGTCTTACGCCACCTCTCGAAGCGGCGTTGGGTGTTCAGATTGGCATTGATGTAGTGGCAATCCCCAGGATGGCAGCCGGTTACCAGAACTGCTCCCGCACCTCTACCGAGAGCATGGAAGACCAGTTTCTGTGAGATTCTTGCAGAACACATCGTCCGGATGATTCGTGAGCTCGGAGGATATTGAACCTTAGAAATGCCGGCTTGATCGGCTCCAGCGTAAGAACACCAGTTGCAGGCGAAGACTATCACTTTCTCTTGAGGGCTCTCAGCTGTTGCAGCATCGACTTCTGCAATCAGTTGCTCGTCGGTGAAACCAGGCATCTCGATTGCATCAACCGCACACTCGGCGGCGCATCCTCCGCAACCCATGCACATTGCTTGGACAATCTCGAGACTCTTTCGAAGTTCACCACGGATTGCGGAATACGGGCAGACTGGAATGCATCGTGCGCAGAATGTGCACTTCTCGTAGTCGACAACAGCAGCAAGCGGCTCTTGCTCAATCTCAGGCCTTGAGAGAACTCTCGCGGCTTTGGCTGAGGCAGCAAGTGCTTGACTTACGGACTCTCTAACATCCTTCGGCCCCTGCGAGGTGCCAGCCAAGAAGACGCCTTGGACTGCTGCCTCTACGGGACCGAGTTTCGGATGGCTTTCGAGCAGGAAACCTTCGGGGTCTCGGGAGACTCTCAGCTGTTGTGCCACGGGGTTATCCTGTTCGGGGGAGATACCGATGTTGAGGACCAGAAGGTCGGTGGGTATTGTAACGTCGAGTCCACTCAACTCATCGCGTAGCATCACGTATCCGTTCTCGTAGACGACTACCTTCTCTGGAGTTGTGTCTTGGTTGAACTGGAAGAATTGAACGCCTTTGCGCGCGGCTTCCTCATACATCTCTTCAGCAAATCTCGTGAAGGCACGAATATCCTTGTACAGAACTCTGACTCTATTGCCTCTATTCCTCAGTCGAATGGCTTGAGAGAGCATAGTCTGACAGCAGAAACGGGAACACCCTCGTTTCTCATTGCGCGAACCTATGCAGGCGACGAATGTTATCCTGTCACCTTTGACTTCATCAATCCGGTTCTCGAGGTCTATGCTAGTGATGACTCTCGGATCTGCCCCGTATCTGAACTCTGTCGCCTGATACGGCTGGGCTCCTGTCGCTAGGACTATGGATCCAACGTCCAAAGTTGTGCCGTCACTTAGGTGGGCGTTGAAATTGCCCACAAACCCGCTGACAGTCTCGATTGCGGTTCCTGAGTGTACGTCGACTCCGGCGTCGCGCATCTCTCGCTCTTTCATCTGAACAAGTTGGCGAGCACTCAGCCCACTCGGCGCTATCTCGCTGAGTTGAAGTAGTGTTCCCCCTAACTCGCGGTTGCGTTCGACGAGATGCGTCTCAAATCCCTGTTTTGCTAGGTTTGTTGCCGCGGTAATCCCGGCGATGCCGCCACCCACCACCAAGGCGCGCTGCACTACAGGAACCTTGACTGTTGCGAGCGCTTTGAGTTTCTTGGCTTTCTCGACACTCATTCGTACTAAGTCTTTGGCCTTCCATGTGGCTTCTTGAGGATATTTCTTATGAACCCAGGAGTCTTGGTTTCTGACGTTAGCCATTTCGAAGAGGTATGGATTAAGACCCGCTCTTGACGCGACCCTTTGAAAGGTTGGGCCATGCGTCTTTGGTGAGCAAGCGGCTACAACAAGACGGTTGAGTTTCTTTTCTTTGATCGTTCTGCCAATGAGTTCCTGTGTATTAGCAGCGCATGCGAACCTGACTCTTTCCGCATGCGCGACGCCTTCAATCTTCTGTGTGTATTCTAAGACCTCTGGGACATCCACCACGCCCGCTATATTCGACCCACAATCACACAGGAATACTCCAATCCTAGGAGGACCCGTCGGGTCAATCACTTCAACCTCGAGTTCTTGTGGCCATGTCCTCGTCGTGACATAATTTAGTGCGTACGACGCGGCGCCCCCAGCCTCTGTCACGCTGTCAGGAATATCCTTTGGTCCAGTCGAGCATCCGGACGCGTAGATGCCCTCTCGTGTAGTCGCGATGAGATCGCCTCTGACTTCCGTAGCCTTGATGAAGCCGTCCTCATCTAGGTCGATGCCCAGAACATCACTGAGCTTGTCGAGGCCTCTACTGGGAACGATTGCCGGAGCCAAGACAACCTCGTCAAAGCTGTTCTCCTCGATCTTCCCCTCGTCCGTATTCTCAAAGCGAACTCGAATCTTTCCTCCATCGCCGGTTATCTTGGCCGGTTTACCTCGCACATATCGTACGCCTTCACGCCTAGAGCGTAGGTAGAATTCATCGAACCCTTTGCCGTAAGCGCGGATGTCCATGTAAAGCACTGTTACGTTCTTGACGCCGTGGTCAACTGCTTGCACAGCTTCTTTGATCGAGTACATGCAACATACGCGAGAACAGTACTTGCAGAACCGTCTGTCTCGCGAACCTACACAGAGAACAAACAGTAGATTCTCAGGGTGGGAACCATCGCTCGGTCGAATGATCTCCCCTTTGCTTGGACCAGAAGCCTGAAGTAATCTCTCGAACTCGAGTGAGGTGAGGATGTCAGGGTGCTTTCCGTATCCATAATCGGGCAAGAGCGTTGCATCGAGTAGGTCGTAACCTGTGGCGACTATGAGAGCTGCCACATTTCTCGTGAGAATCCTCTCAGTCATGTTGAAGTCGATGCAATTGGGTTGGCATACTTCGAGGCATCGATTGCACGGGAGATAGTTGGGAGGCTCATTCAGACAGTTTCCGATGTCGATAACATAGGTGCCTGGTTCAGCTTGCTCGAAGGGTGTATAGATAGCCTTGCGAACCGCGATCCCAACATCAAATTCGTTCTTTAGAATCTGCGGACAGACAAGGACGCATTCATTGCACCTCGTGCACTCACTAGTGACGTAGCGAGGTTTCTGGAGGATTGTGACGTTAAAGTTCCCCGCCTGTCCCTCAACTCTTGTGACTTCAGCCAATGTGAGGAGCTCGATGTTGGCGTTGTTAATCACCTCGCTCATCTTCGGTGCTTCGATACAGATCGAACAGTCTAGCGTTGGAAAATTCTTGTCTAGGGCCGCCATCTTTCCGCCTATGGATGGCTCTCTTTCGACAAGCACAACCTTGCATCCGGCGTTAGCGAGATCCAGGGCGGCTTGTATCCCAGCTATCCCAGCTCCAATCACAAGCACGGTGTCCCTCATCGGTAAGCCTCCTTTGATGCGAGTGCGTAACCACTTTCGAACGCCTTCCTGTTGAGTTCAGCCGCCTTAGGATATCGATTTACGATCGCTGTTTCCATCGCAGCGCGACTGACGATATTCGTTCTCGCGGTCAGGAATCCAAGTATGACAATGTTGGCCACTACCCGTTTTCCGAGATCCTCGGCAATCTTCAGTGCTGGAACATGGAACAGGTTTCGACCTTCTACTGCATCTGTGCTAACTAAGCTCGCTTCTACAATGATGGTTGCGTTGGGAGCCGAGGCCTTCCAGTTATCGTCAAGGCCATCCTGCGACATCGCAACGAGGATGTCTGGTGATGAAACGAGCGGGTAGTCTATCGGCTCATCTGAGATCACGAGATCTGCCCTTGACCATCCTCCAGTAATGTATGGACTATAGTCTTCCGTCATGACTGCCTCTTTGCGATCATGCAGCGAGGCCGCGGCGCCTATCAGGTGACCAGCGGTAATGATTCCCTGTCCCCCTAGTCCTTGGAGCCTGATTTCTCGCCGAATCATTTCGACCTCCCCATGGCTCTCTCGATAAGTTGCCGTTCCAATTCATGGTAAGTAGGTTTCCTGATGTCAAGGAAGTTTCCAACCACTATTGGGTCAGGTGGCTTCATGGATAGTCCTATGTTGCTCAAGTCGGCATGGTCGTCAACGCGCGAATAGTTCCTGAAGTACTCCATCATGGCGTAGCCGTCTTCGAAGTTGTTGAGTTGGCCGAATGTGGGAGGACACGGAGAGACGACCTCGATGAATGTGAAGCCTTGAACTTGGAAGGCACGTTGCATGGCTTTGAGAAGTTGTCTCACGTGGAGGGTCGTCCACCTTGCTACAAAAGGCGACCCCGCCGCTGCTACGATGTACGGCAGGTTGAAAGGCCCCTCGAAATTCCCGTAAGGGGTTGTCGAAGTCTTAGCTCCAATAGGAGTCGTAGCGCCGAATTGTCCGCCAGTCATTCCGTAATTGAAATTGTTCACGCAGAAGACATTGATGTCGACATTCCGCCTGATAGCGTGAATCAGATGATTGCCTCCTATGTTGAAGAGATCACCGTCTCCAGCAACGACGGTAACCTCGAGATCTGGATTCCCGATCTTGAGACCGGTGGCGAAAGCTATGGCTCTACCGTGAGTCGTGTGGTAAGTGTCTAAGTTCAGGTAACCTGGCAGACGCGATGTACAGCCTATCCCTGAAACTACAGCATGCCTATCGATCGGGAGTCCTGAACGTTTAATCGCCTCTACCAGGCATTTTGTCACAACGCCGAGTCCGCATCCTGGACACCAGATATGTGGCAGTCTCTCAGCGCGTAACAGATCGTCTCGAGGGTGCCTTTCTGAGATTTCGACGCCATGAACTAAGTCGAGCTGTGCCATACTCTACAACCCCTCCAGAGCTGAGTAGATCTTGTCGGGAGGAACAAGCGTCCCTGCCGCGTGGTGAACCCCAATGACCGGGCAGGCGGCATATTCTCTGACCGGATGCTCCATCTGCCCGTTATTTATCTCGGGAACTACTATCGCCTTTGCCCTAGATCCCAATCGTTCGATTTCTTTCGCTGGAAAGGGCCAAGGCGTAATCAGCCTAAGAAGACCAACTTTCATGCCGGCTCTTCGCGCCTCTTTGACAGCGCGCAACGCCGACCTTGAAGTAGAACCGTAGGCGACGACAATCGTATCAGCGTCATCTGTCAGGTAATGTTCCGTCTCAATGATCTGGTTTGTATTGTTTCGGATCTTCCCGACGATGTGCTCTAGCATTCTTTCGGAGACATCGTGGTTAGTGGACGGATATCCTCGCTCGTCGTGCGTTAGGCTGTCAACGTTTACGTGATATCCGTCCCCAGCTATTGCCATCGGTGGAAAATCTTGACTGAAGTCGAACGGCAGGAATGACGGATCCTTCTTGATCGGTTTCTTTCGCTGAATCATTTCGATCTTTTCAGGTGGGGGAATGACAAGCCTATCAGTCATGTGAGCTACTATCTGGTCGGCCATCACGAATGTTGGGTTGCGGTATTTCTCGGCCATGTTGAAGGCTTTGATCGTGAGGTCGAACATTTCTTGCACGCTGTTTGGGGCATATGCTATGATCTCATAGTCGCCATGACTACCCCATCTAACTTGCATCATGTCTCCTTGACCGATGAGCGTCGGTAGACCGGTGCTGGGTCCTCCACGTTGAACATCGACGACGACGCATGGGGTTTCGGTGATAACGCCCAATCCTATATTTTCCATCATCAAGGAAAAGCCCGGCCCCGACGTAGCCGTCATGGCCTTCAAACCCGCGTTCGAGGCTCCAAGAATCGCAGCTATACTGCCGATCTCGTCCTCCATCTGAACGTAGTGCCCGGCCACTTGGGGTAGGCGTTGACTCATGTGTTCAGCGATTTCTGATGATGGTGTGATAGGATAGCCTGCATAGAATCTGCAACCGGCCGCAATTGCTCCTTCGGCGCAGGCATAGTTGCCAGCCATGAAGAACTCGCCCACCCGCGGTTCACCTGTCATTCTTCCTTCCGTACCTCCACTGTGTAGATCGCGAACTCAGGGCAGATCCATTCACACATTCCGCATTTGACGCAGGCAGACTCTTTTCCCTGTTTCACCTCTGGGTAATGATATCCTTGGCTGTTAAGCGCCTCAGAGATCTCCAAGACCTCCTCTGGACAATATTCCCAACAGAACGTGCACTGCTTGCACCTTTCTGGAATTATGTACACACGTCCCATCGGTTTGGGAAATGACGCCTTATTGATGGGTTCGCGTACAATCCGGGAGGAGAGAAGAGTCTGCGGAGGTCTTTGCGGACGCCTATACGTCACTCTTGTATAACCCTCCGAGATCTACCACGTAAGCCTGTCTGACTACGAATGCGCGGTCTCTCTAAGGGAATGGAATGGCTCACGAAAACTCGTTCCTTCTTTCGTCCGCGGACAAGGCCCTCTAAGAGCCCTTCACCAAATGCTGCTTCTAGACTTTCAGTCTGGAAACCAGAACGTGTTACGAAAACCAATGGTTCCCATTCGCGCAGAATCACCTTTCCTAGATTGAGCCTACGAAATAGTGAGGAGACTTCGGAATGAATATCTGCGCATGGAGGCCTCCTAGACGCAAGGTCTAGTCCTACCGCGAATCCAATCTTGCGAGCCATCGCAATCTTATTCGCGCCCGTGAGATGCTGTACCCAAGCTAAGGCCGACGAAAGTGGTGACATATCACGCGCGGCCACAACCACCGAGGAACGACTTCCACGGTGAGAACGCATACCTAAGGTGCTCCCTCTGAGATGGGATTGGAGACGGAACGGCTAATAGTTTCCCCGCACTGGTAAGGGATAGGCAGCGTTTTAGGGTACGGACTTACAGCAATTACTGTGAAACTTTGTCTCTCGCTGAGCCGATGAGGGAAGTCGTTCTATCAGTCAAGCTTCCCAAGAGTTGGACAACACGAGTGTCCGAGAAGTTTTCTGCATCTGTCCGAGTGATAGATTGTCGACCCTCAGACAATGGTGGAATTCAACAGCTAATTGAAATCAATGGACGCCCTGAACTCCTTCAGCAAGTAGTTGAGTTCATTCAAGACGACGAGGATGTGAGAGACGCGCATATTGTGAAAACTAAGCGGGGAAGAATTCTCGGGGTTGTGGGGACGACCGATTCGACCATGTGCAAGATAATCACAGATGTGAACTGTTTCTGTCTAACTTGTCCACTCGCATCTCCCAGTAAACCTGACGGCACAGTTGACTGGGTCCTCGCGATGACCCGAAACAATTCACTGCGCAAGCTCTTGGGGAAACTCAAAACACACGGCATCGAAACAGAAATAGTCCGAGTTGCTCGAATTTCAGACGTTGGAAAACTGACACCACGACAGCGGCGCATTGTGGAATATGCCTTTGCCTCAGGTTTCTATGAGTATCCCAGACGCGCGGGCCTTCATGAGCTGTCAAAGTCTTTGGAAGTTTCGCCTTCAGCGCTCGGTGAGATGCTAAGAAGGGCCGAAAGAAAAATCATCACTTCCTACCTGCGTTCGATATCAGCTTAGACTGCATCGTGCGAGGCACGTTAGGGACAGGAGATCTACTGTCCTAAGGGCTAGTCGCGGGCTTCCGTTCTACTTTGAGTTTCGACTTTCGCTGAGTATTCGACTCTAGCATGCGATGCGTTTCGTGCATCTCAAGACTGGAAACCAGCCGCAATCTCTTTTGTTATTGGTTCGCGTTTGCCGCTTGCAGGACGGAACTCACAGAGAGTATGACGGATGCTTGAGAAACCGCGGCTGTTCGGCAATCTTGTCACTCAAGTTGTTCGACCGAACCTCTGTTCCTTCTGCGGTGCCTGTATGGCCGCGTGTCCCGTGAGCGTGCTCTGGCCTGTTGGCGAGCAACCAACACTCGTCGGAGCCTGTTCTATTTGCGAGGTATGTTACTATCAGTGCCCCACCGTTGAATTCTCTCGTGACGACGTCGAACTCTTCTTGCATGGCCGCACTAGGGAACCTGACGAACTGCTCGGGATTACGAGAGGAGCATTTGTTGGCCGCGCTTTAAGGAAGGAAATTCAGGATCGTGCCCAAGATGGCGGAGTTGTGACAGCTCTCTTAGCCTATGCACTTGACAACAAACTGATCGACGCAGCCGTAGCCGCTCGCAGAGATTCACGATGGCGGGCGCACCCAGTTGTAGTCACGAACTCTGAGCAACTCATAGAGAATGCGGGGACAAAGTACACTCCAAGCCCCACTTTACTCGGCGTCCGTTCAGCGCTCGATGAGTATGGCAAGACCCGAGTGGGATTGGTTGGAACACCTTGCCAAGTTAGAGCAGTCAGGAGAATTCAGACATCTCCGCTTGGCAATCGTCGTTTAGCTGAAGCCATGGAACTGACGATTGGACTCTTCTGTATGGAGAGTTACAGCTACGGAAGACTTGTGGAAGAGTATCTCGCAAGTAAGAGAATAGACCCCTCGAATATAACGAAGGTCGGCATAAAGCGAGGGTCCTTCATCGCCCTTTCAGGCGAGACAGAGGTTCTGCGCGTCCCATTAAAGGAAATTGACGAGTTTGTCCGTGAGAGCTGCAGGCACTGCGATGATTTCACCGCTGAGTTTGCAGACATCTCTGTTGGTGGAGTAGGATGCCCGAATGGTTACTCCACGGTGATCGTCAGAACCGAGAAGGGTCTCGAACTGCTGAGAAAGGCGGAGAAGGCTGGCTACTTGGAATTGCGCGACCTCCGGCAAGAAGAGAAGGGCTACCAGAAAGTTCTCAGCATGGCGCAGATGAAGCGTCTGAGAAAAGCAGTCCAGAAATAGACATTGGACGTCTGTTCAAGGTACTTCCTCACGTGTGCATTCAGCGGTATCCTTTGCATGACCGTAGCTCTCGGCTTAAATGACTCGCTACTCCGTACTAGTCAGTTTCTAGTAGTAGTTGTAGCAAATCACTGGGGGCAATACATCTCCTGTCTCAGGAAAGCTTCAAACTCCATTCCTGCACTGAGCTGGGACCGGTCTCATTGAGGGTGGGAGACCTAGACTTGATGCTCTCGTTCTACGTCAAAGACCTAGGCCTCAAGATGCTGCGCCCCCACGACGGTCTAGTCGAGCTAAGAACGGCAGGGTCATCCTCTGAGCCACTTCTGGTCCTGTATCACGACGCGAAAGCGGAAGTAGCTCCTGAGGATGCTGCAGGCCTTTATCATTACGCCATCCTTCTGCCAGACAGAAGGACTCTAGCCGCCGCGTATCTTGCCCTCAGAAATAGGGGCGTAACCTTCGAGGGATTCGCTGACCATCTGGTCAGTGAAGCACTCTATCTGACGGATCCAGAAGGGAACGGCATAGAGATCTATGTGGACAGACCGAGAAGCGAATGGAAGTTTGACGAAGATGGCCGCTTGAAGATGAGTACCGAACCCCTCGACATAGACTCATTGATCAAAGAATCGCCTCAAGTGCCCCCAGGCAGTCTGGAGCCATTACCGGACGATGCGAAAATAGGACACATCCATCTCAAGGTAGCAGACATTGACAGGTCCATTCTTTTCTATCGGGATATACTCGGATTCGACTTGATGAGCTACTGGGGTAGTGCTGCGTTCCTCTCAGCAGGCAGATACCATCACCACCTTGGAATCAATACCTGGGAGAGCCTCGGTGGACCAGGAAAACCAAAGACCGCTATCGGTCTGGAATACTTCATAATAAGAGCCTCGCAAGAGAATCTACATGAGCTAGCCCTCAGACTGACCGGAACACCTTTCCTTCAGGCTCAAGAACACAGTCAGCTATTCCTCTCAGATCCGGACTCCATTGAACTGGTGATCAAGCCCTCATCATAGAGGCTCAACTCTACCAAGCAGAAATCAGATTCTCATCAGTTCTTTCACTAAGATTGTCCTGAGTCACTTGACATTCCCGATGATGCAGCACGTATCCCTGCACCGAATAGCCGGTAACGCCGTCGTGCTGTCCAGTTGTAGATTTGACGAGCTTGCGGAGTACTGGAGATCTTGCAGACGAAACCGAAAGGTGAGAAAACTCTACAGACCTCCGAGATCGCCAAAGAACCGAGAACGAGCGAACCGTCGCGTCGGATTAGATACATGCGCCCTTGCAGGATCTCAGGCGTCAACCCGTACTGGCTTCGAATCTCAGAATCCAATTGCTGGAACGGGACGTATTCGATTAGTCGCTCCTGTCCACGATAAGGAGAAATCTGACGGCAGCTGTGCAGAGGTTACAGATGCCATCAAAGATCAGGCGAGGCTTACGCCGTACGTTCGCTGTTGTCGATGTCAACATCATTGAGCTATCACAGGTCTTACTGCTCCGGACCGGCCTTGATTAAGGAGAGCCGAATTTGAAAGGATAATGAATGCTATTGCTTCTTCTTCAGTATCGAATAGAGGAAGTCTGCTGTGTTCATTGGTGGGGGTGTGTATTCATGTACGAATCTGCAGTCAGCGCAGTATTTCTTTCCACAAACGGTACACACACCTAGGGGTCTCTTACCACTTCCACAGGCACAGACATCCTCCGTCCTCATTTAGACTCATCCTTCGTCTTTGTTGCTGCTTGATGGATCAACACCGCTAATTCGACAGACGGCTTTATGTCGTTTTATGTATGCATATTGGACATCGCTCACGAATGCGTCATGGCGGAAACAATAATTGTTGGAACTTGAGGCTTGGCTTAAGGATGCAGATGTTTGGCATCGATTCCTTGGGAAGAAAGAAACGATTCACACCGCTGATGCTTCGGCCGCAACAGGAATCGAACTGTGCAGAATCACGAAGAATCTGATTTGCAAGACTTCGGACGGAAGGTATGTACTGCTTGTAGTGCCTGGAGACAAGAGGGTGGATCTTCAGAGAGTAGCGCGAGTATTGAACGCGCGAAACATCCAGCTTCTAGGATCCGATGAGGCCGAAGCTATCAGTGGGTACCCTCCAGGCGCAACTCCATCAGTTCACCACAAGACAGCCATGAGTGTAGTTGTCGATGGTGAACTGTTAAGGTACGAGACAGTCTTCTGCGGGGGAGGCTCAAGAGACAAACTACTTGAGCTCAAAACTGAGGATGTTGTGCGACTGAACCATGCCGTTTCCGCCGAAATATCTCAGCACGTCAGATCTTAGACAGTCGATTAGTTGATTGCCTTTCTGGTCTCGCGTTATGTCCTGATGCCAAGCTTCTTGAAAGCTGAATCCAACTCTTGCGAGAGTCCACTGAGCGAGAGTATGTGCCGAATAATTCCTAATTTCCTCCTGGCTGTTCGTAGCGTGAGGCTTTCGGATTTCAATTTTGAGTCGTCGAGCTGTCTAACTCCTAATGGAAATGACACGGGCGCTTGAGGAAGTGCTCGAATGCTGAATGGTGCAGTAATAATCTTCTCCAAACCATTCTGTAGAAAGTCAATGTAAACACGGCCTACCTTCTGGTCTGCTCTATTGGAGACTGCTGCAATCGTTGGATAGACTTTCTCTGCGAGATCCCTATTCCACAGATGACCTCAGAGCTTGGGCCCAGGAAATCACGAAATTCGCTGATGAAGCCACCGACTGCTTCGTATATTTCAAACATGATGAGACCGGTAAATCAGCCAACACCGCTACAGAGTTCAGGAAATTCCTGTGAAGAGCTCTTCGAATAACTATCTCTGCTCTCTTGACTTGAGCATCAACCAATTGTTTGTTTTCATTCGAAAGAGAGTATACTTTCCCATCAGTCGCTTTCCTCTAAGTGCGAATTCATAGATATCTTCGGTTCTCCGTTTCAATTTGAAGGTCCCTTTGTCCCAGATCTTTACAGTTCCTGCTCCGTACTCCCCTTCCGGAATCTCCCCCTCAAACTTGATGTAATCAACGGGATGATCCTCAACCTCGACAGCGAGCCGCCTGACACCTGGCTCCTCGGGAGGCCCTTTGGGTAGGGCCCAACTCTTCAATACACCGTCGAGTTCGAGTCTAAAGTCCCAGTGAAGACGCCTTGCATGATGTTCCTGAACCACGAAGCGATTCCTACCCTCCTTCCTGAGATGAGGCGATGGTTCATCGGTCCTCTGGAAACGTCTTTTCTTGCTGTAAGTCTCAAGACTCAAAGCATTCAGCTCGGAGATCTTACTGCAGGAGGAAGGTAGCCTGCCTCTGGCAGACATACTGGTCTGACCAAATATTTGAAACATCTACAGGTAAGAAGGAGATTGGATGGGAGGTCAGGAACAGGTTACGCCCAGTACTCCTGAGCCGCTCCCCTGGCCGAAGAGGAGAAGTCGCTTATGCTTGGTATTCTGTAGCTGCACTCTCAGCTCGAACGTCTTCTCCTGCGATCTTCATCTTAACTTTGCGCTTCTTCGCCAACCCAGTCACCTCCATATACCCATCAACCTATTGAAGTGAGACGGCATACGCCTTCGATAGGATTTAAGATCATTTGGAGAAAGTTCTACTTTTCTACCAAGTCTCTCAACCTAGCTCTTATCGGCTCTTTATCAACACCAGAGCATACTAGATTGAGGACGAAGTCTTGTAGCGAGGTATCTAGTCAAAGGAAAGCCGCGGGTTGAGCTGCTTGAGAAGCATCAGGTACTTTACGCCAGCTGCGATCGTCGTGCCGAGGACGGCACCGTAGAGGAGATGTTCTATGAATCCTATTGCTAGTACGATTGGGGCCATCGCTGCTGCGGCAGGTCCCATCCAATGGTGGACGAGCAACCTAGTTCATCTGAGCTATACGTAGAACTCTGTCTCATCCGCGTACTGTCCACATACGTCATGGTCACGTTCGTTCCTCAATCTCCCCAAACGAGTTATATTTGGTGATGCACAGCCTTCCCACTTCATGTTCAAAAATGCGGTTGTACAGGAGATACTGGAGAGATACAGGCCCATCTGGGCGTTAGAGCATGCCTCGTCACTTCTAGAGTGGGACATGGAAACTTACATGCCCACCGATGCTGCGAAGCCCAGAGGTTTTGCGCAAGCTCAGATCGCCCTGATGAAACAAGAACGCGTAACCCAAGCGGCCGCTCTGATCGCGAAGGCGGAGAAACTGGAGGATCTTAGCGACTTTGAGAAGGGCGTATTAAGAGTAGTCAAGCGAGATGCGGACTACTACACGAAGGTTCCGCCAAGGCTGTTGGAGGAGCTGCAGAGAACAACCACGGAAGCCACTGTAGTTTGGAGGGAGGCTAGGAAGAAATCTGACTTCCCGATGTTCAGGAACTATTTGGAGAAGATAGTTGAGCTAAAGAAGGAAGAGGCGGAGAAACTTGGATATGTTGGACATCGTTACAATGCGCTTCTCGACAGATTCGAGGAAGGCCTAACCGTCACCGATGTCGACAGAGTCTTCTCAGAGCTCGTTCCCAGTCTGAAACGAATTCTCAATAGAGTCCTTTCGGAGAACAGGTTTCCAAGCAGTCATCCACTGGAGTCCGTGGCCTATGAAGTCGATGCCATGAGACGTGTGAACGAAGAGGCCCTGGTCCTACTCGGGATGCCGAAGACAACGTTCAGGATGGACGTATCCACTCACCCCTTCACGAACAGCACCTCAATTCAGGATGTGAGAATAACCACCAGGTATGAAGGAAAGGACTTCAAAGAATCCTTGTTCTCCGTAATCCACGAATGCGGTCATGCAATCTACGAGCTGCAAATGGATCCGTCGCTCGAATACACGCCGCTTACCAGAGCCGCGTCCCTCGGAATCCACGAATCTCAATCAAGGTTCTGGGAGAACTTCATCGGAAGAAGCAGAGAGTTCACGAAACATGTTTACCCAATACTCAAGAAGAATCTGCCATTCTTGGCAGGTTATACAGAAGATGATGTCTACAGATACTTTAACGTCGTAAAACCAAGCCTAATCCGAGTAGATGCTGATGAGTTGACATACAACTTCCACATAATCCTCCGATACGAGTTGGAGAAAAAACTCATCGGTGGTGATGTAGCCGTTTCCGATGTGCCCTCCCTTTGGAATGATATGATGGAGGAATATGTTGGAGTGAGACCGACGAATGACGCTGAAGGAGCGTTGCAGGATGTACACTGGAGCGGTGGCGGCTTCGGTTACTTCCCGACTTACTCGCTTGGTAATGTAATAGCAGGAATGCAATACTACCGTATCCAGAGAGATATCGACCTAAGGGACTCTGTCGGAAAGGGCAGGTTCGACCTTGTGAAGCAATGGCTGGGAGAGAAGATACACCAACACGGCGCCGCATACTCATCCAAGGAGCTCCAAAGAAGGGTGCTTGGTGAAGAATACATCCCGCGACATCTGGTCAACTATCTGGAGCAGAAGTATCTAGCGTAGAAAATGTAAGACCCAAGCTAGTTTGCAGACCATAGTCAAAGTATTATGCCTCAGATAGTTTCAGCCTCCACGCCAAGCTGCCTCTGTGACCTCGAGATACAAGTTACATGAATCGACGGATACGTGGTGATCGCGTGAAGCACTCAAACAGAGCGCCGACTCCACTGGTCGTGAAACGCAACACAATCCACTTACTCTCGAGTGAGGCAATTTACGCGTGTGTCAGCCAGGCCGCGTTCATACTTGCAGCCCTTGTGATTTTCACGTTGACAGATTCGGCCACTCTCGCGGGTTTGGCGACTGCTGAAGTCTGGGGAGGACGGGTTCTGATAGTATACCGGACTGGGGGGTTGATGGACCGAATTGGCAGGAAGAGCGTGCTCCTAATTGGAATCGCTGTTGGCTGCTTGGCCTTGTTGATGATGGGTTTGGCTGTTGTATGGGTTCGTCTTGAACTCTTCTGGTTAGGGTTGCTTGTTTTCGGCTTTGGGTCAGGTGTTACTCAGCAGAGCCGCATAGCCATAATGGACATGTATTCCGTAGAGCGCCGCAGAGAAGGATTGGGCTACTTGATGACAGCAAGTATCGCGGGTTCGTTCCTCTCGCCCATCTTCATTGAGGCCATGACCCCTATCGCAGCACTCTTCAAACTTGACCATTACGCTGTGGTTCTGTTCTGCGCTTCTGGTTTTTCTTCCACTCCGTGAAACTGGTTTTCTTGAACCGTTTTCGCTTCGTCCGTTAGGCGATCCAAAAGGGCCTAGAGTTCAAGGTAGCGTGCGATGCGTTGTTCAATCAATTTCAGGCTGCCTTGCCAGAAATCTCGTTTCCGTATGTCGATACTGAAACGTGCTGCTAATTCAGCGGGGGTTGCTTCTCCGGTGCTTGCTAGAAGTGCTTCATAGTCTTGAATGAAGGATGGACCGCGTTCGTGGTAGATTGCATACAGTCCCAGCCCGAAGAGTAGGCCGAAGGCATATGGATAGTTGTAGAACGCAAAGTCTGGCGAATAGTAATGAGGTTTCCAAGCCCACATGTACTTGTCGAGATATCGGTCATCCAACCCGTCCCCATAAGTCGCCTTCTGGTAGCGGAGCATAATCTCGCAGAAATCATCCGCGGACAGCTCTGATTTTTCACGTCGTTCGAAGATTTCTTTCTCGAATAGGAAGCGTGATGTTATGTCGACGATAACCTGTGTCGAGCCGATAAGCCAAGTCTCCAAGATGGCCAGTTCCTCCTCTTGACTCGAGGCTTGCTCCAGTGCGGCGTTGGTAATGATCGTTTCATTGAAGATCGATGCTGTCTCGGCTAGGGTCATGGGAGTGCGTGTCCGCAGCATAGTCTTTCCGACTTGACATTCGTTATGGAAGGCGTGGCCGAGCTCATGGGCGACCGTTGAAACCTGGTCTAATGAACCGTCAAAATTGCACAGTACGCGCGACTCATCCACAGCCGGTACCTCGATGCAGAACGCCCCTCCTCTTTTCCCGTCGCGTGGTTCAGCGTCAATCCAACGGTGATCGGAGGCGCGTTGCGCTAGACCTGCGAGTCTATCGCTGAATGTGCGGAACTGGGATATGATGAGACGCATACCCTCCTTCCAAGAATAGCGACGCTCATTCTTGGCTACGGGTGCGAAGAGATCCCACCAAGGCAAGGCATCATGTCCCAGCCGCCTTGCTTTTGCTCGCAAATAGCGACGAAACATTGGAAAGGACTCCTGCATCGCCGTAAGCAACGTTTGTAGAATCTCTCGGTCGATGCGGGAATGGTCGAGTGAAGCATGGAGCGCATCGACTCGGCCCCGACGTTTTTCCACGGTATTCGAGTGGCCCTTGACACCGTTGAGAGCGGCAGCTAAGGGTTCACGGACGCTTTCCCAAGCCCTCAACTCCGCCTCGTATGCTCGTCGACGCACTTCTTCGTCAGGATGGTGCTTTAGATTCTGCAATTCTGTGATGGGCATCTTCCTGACTTTGCCATCCAGCTCAAAGTTCACTGTAAGCTGAGAACAGACAGTTCCTTGCAGTTTGCCCCATGCGTTGCCTCCACTCAATGTAAGTTCAGCGGCCAGCGATTCTTCGACCTCGCTCATCAGGTAGCGGCTCTGATCGACCGTCTCGCGCAGGTAGAACACATGCTCCCTTGCTGGACCATCCTGTGTTAGAACGGATGTGAGCTTGTCAGCCACCTGTCCAAGCCAGCCCTGAAAGCGCACCTCCTGTTTGCGCAATCGAACCATAAGCATCTCGAGCTCGGAGGCTAGTCGCTTTGCCGTGTTGTTGTACGAATCTGTTGTGACGAAGGATGTGACATAGGCATCCAATGTTTGATACAAGCGTAGGGCTGTGTTCATCTGATTGAGGTAACCGTCGATAGCATTCTTCAAGTAGACATTACTGGAAGCCCTTACTGCGTCGAAACTCGAGCGAGCCACTTTATTCGCGTCCAGAAACGCGTCGAACTCGTCAAGTTGAGACTTCAGGTTCGTAACGGCGTTTTTGAACTCCTCAGATTCGAGGCCAGGGTATACATTGGAGAGATCCCAATGGGGAAGCTCTCCTAACTCAATCGTCTTCGAAGTCATGCGCTTCGCCGTTGAATGTGGAGCTACCTCATAAGAACTTCCGACATAATACCACTACGCTTAGTCGGTGATTGTTGGACAGCCAAGAGAACTCTTAGGTTCGAGCTCACTCGGTGACTCAGCTGAGATCCGCGCTACAAACGGATCTTATGGAGATCAGTGGGACGCCTTCCTTGCCCCTTCTGTAGGTCCAGAGCCCGAATATCAGAATGGCGCAACCCACGAAGAGTCCTGGGATATTCCAGCCCACTCTTTCCATGAGAGTTGGGCATCTGATTAGGGCGCGCTCTTCCTCGGGAATATCGGGCAGTGGAGCGGGGCATTCATAGAAGTAGGCGTTCTGGACGACGCTCCATACAGTGCCAGCTAGACTCGCAAGAGCAATCACTACGATGAGTAGTCCTACCCACTCGTGGACTAGGACGGATCTAGCCAACTTCCTCAGACCTGTGAGACTTCGATGGGACCCTCCTATAACGCTTCGCCGAGGCGCAAGCGATTGCATCTTGTGATTAGCGTGGGTTTGCGCGTTCACGCTTGACTTGGATGACGCAGGAATGGCGAGCGCTAAGAGGCTTGATAGCTAGGCATGAGGTACAGACTTAGAGGCATAGTGTCGGAGGCCCAGTCGTAGGGTCGTGGCGAGAAGACCTATGGCTAGAATGGGAAGGGCTACGATCCCGCGCAATGGCTGTCTCATCGTGATGACTTGTGGCAGTCGATTAGTCTAGTAATCCTTTTATAGTGTAGATGCGTTCTACACATCTACGGAGGGTTAGAAATGGACATGGAGTACGATGGATTGGAAGAGCTCCTAGACCTTGGAGCGTACAAGAAAAGGCATGGCTTCGACCTCCGTCGAATAATAGCATCCCTCCTAATCTAGACTGGCACATGCAACTGTAAGTTCAGATCAGCAACTTCCCGTAACGGCTAACTGCAATTCCAGTACGTTCGAAATGGCATTTCTGCCGAGAAACGTAACATTCTCATTGGACGGTTGGGA
>CAZRDM010000028.1:4639-26134 GCA_964598845.1 uncultured Candidatus Bathyarchaeia archaeon | reverse complement strand
CCATCTCCGGGCTCCCGCTCTCACGGCCCGTACCGGTTATAGGCCTGGTGAGCCATTACCTCACCAGCAACCTGATCGGACGCGGCCCTATCCTCAGGTGAAACTAGCAAGCATGCCACTAGCTCCTTTTGGGTGAGGGACCATTCCAGGCCTCCCCACCTATCGGGTATTAGCCTCAGTTTCCCGAGGTTGCCCCCGTCCTCAGGGTAAGTTAGCCACGTGTTACTGAGCCGTGCGCTGCGTTCCCACCATGGCTAGAGAGCGCACAACTCGCATGGCTTAGTCCCACCCCGATAGCAGTTGGGTCCGCCAGGATCAAGCGGAGTTGGCAAGCTGAGCAAGTTAGGACGATTTAGAATTCCGGCCGTTTAAGGAATTGAACGGACTGGAATTTGGCAGAGTGACTGCAAGCCTATCTTGGACCTAAACTTCTCATGAACGCGATAAGCGCCCAAGTTTGTTTAGGCCCTCATTCTTGTTCCCGCAATTGGAGGTCAACAGTTCATCCGAGGGCACAAGCCCTACTAGTCAAGTTGACGCCGCCGCCGGGAAATCGCGGGAAGTCAACGCCGTCGAAGAGACGCGCTGACAAATCATGCTAACGCCTTCGGCGCCAATATAAGCATATCGATGTTAAAGAATCGAGAATACGTTCCATTTTCCTCAATCGAAACCCATAGAATAGATCGTAGAGAACGCTAGCACAAAGCGGTTTTTGGTAACGGGTCTTGCAGAAGAAATCAGTCGACCTCATCATAGCGCATGCACGCCAAATCGTGACGGTGCAAGGACACTGTGAACGCCCTTCTGTGGGCGCTGAGATGGAAGAATTAGGAATTCTCGAAGACGGAGCGGTCGCAGCTCACAACGGCAAGATAGTGGCCGTTGGAAATAATGACGAAATACTCGATAACTTTTCAGGACGGACGCAAATCGACGCTTCCGGAAAAGTCGTAACCCCAGGTCTAGTCGACGCGCATACGCACTTCGTTTTCGCAGGCTCACGCGAGAGTGAACTCGAGTTGAAGATCAAGGGTGCAAGCTACATGGAGATCCTCCAGCGAGGAGGAGGAATACTTCGAACGGTCCGGGACACTCGCAGCGCGTCGAAAGACGAGTTACTACGCGTCTGCAGAGGACGAGCAGAAAATCTGCTCGTTCACGGGACGACTACCATCGAAGCCAAGAGCGGCTACGGACTGAGTTTGGATGACGAGATGAAAATGCTCGAAGTCATTCAGCAATTGAACGCTGAGGGGCCACTTACCTTGGTGCCGACATTTCTCGGGGCCCATGCAATTCCACCTGAATTCCGGGGAAAGGCCCATGAATTTGTTCATACAGTCTGCGAAGTCTGGATTCCCGAGATCGCGAAACGCCAACTCGCGAAGTTCTGTGATGTTTTCTGCGAGAAAGGTGTCTTCGAGATTAGTGACTCGCGAAGGATCCTTGAGGCGGGCAAACGGGTTGGACTCTTGCCAAGAATTCATGCCGATGAGTTCTATCCTTTAGGTGGTGCCGAATTAGCTGCGACGGTCGGGGCGGTCTCAGCTGACCATTTGTTGTACTCTTCGGCGTCAGGATTGTCTGAAATGAAGCGTGTTGGAGTCATCGCAACTCTTCTTCCCGCCGCATCCCTGACACTTATGTTGGATAGGTATGCTGACGCAAGGAGGTTGATCGATGAGGGAATAGCTGTGGCGCTCGGGAGTGATCTTAACCCGAGCTGTTGGGTTGAGAATTACCAATTGATCATAGCCTTGGCCTGTTACAGATTGAAGATGACGCCCGCCGAAGCGCTCACGGCGGCGACAATCAATGCTGCTCACTCTCTTCGTATGGGGCCTGAGATTGGAAGCATTGAGATTGGAAAGCGAGCCGACCTTGCAGTTTTCAATATACCTGACTACAGGTTTCTGGGTTACAGACTTGGTTCAAACTTGATTGACACGGTTGTTAAAGATGGAAGAGTCGTTGTGAAGGATGGTTGCTTGGACAAGTGAGTATCCTGCTGAAAGTTAAAATCACTTTGTAGACGACTACTAGCTGACGGGTTTTGCTGAAGTTCAAGCCGTCAGTTGCGGCAGTCGCTGGGAAGAACCTTCATTGCAGGAACTGGCAGATCGAAGGCGCCTACAGGATGCTTCACAACGTTCTTGATCCTGAGGTGGCGAAGGATCCAGAAAGTCTAATCGTATACGGCGGAACCGGGAAGGCAGCGCGCTCCTGGGAATCCTTTGACAGAATTGCTCATACTCTTCAAGAGCTTGAACCTAACGAGACTTTGCTGATTCAGAGCGGCAAACCAGTTGCAGTTTTCGAGACACATGAATGGGCTCCGCGCGTCCTGATTTCAAATTCAATGCTTGTTCCGAAATGGGCTACTTGGGATTACTTCTACGAGCTCGAGCAGAAAGGGTTGATAATGTTTGGACAGATGACCGCGGGTTCTTGGGCCTTTATAGGGACGCAGGGAATTCTCCAGGGCACTTATGAAACGTTAGCCGCTGTTGCGAGAAAACATTTCGACGGCTCGCTCAGGGGCCGGTTGGTTTTGACTGCCGGGCTTGGAGAGATGGGTGGTGCTCAGCCTCTGGCGATCACGATGAATGAGGGCGTGGCGTTGGTTGTTGAGATTAACAAGGCCGCAATTGAGCGGCGTCTCAGACATGGATTCGTTGAGAAATGGACCAACAGCCTAGACGAAGCTTTCCGAATGGTTAAGGCTGCGAAGGAAGAGAAGCAGAGATTAAGCGTCGGGTTACTGGGCAACGCGGCCGAAGTTCATCCGAAGCTTGTAGAACGCGGCATTATCCCGGATGTTGTCACCGATCAGACTTCGGCTCATGATCCGCTGCGAGGATACTACCCCGCTGGCCTGAGCAAGGAGGAAGCGGACGAGCTTAGAGTGCGCGATCCGGAAGAGTATCTACGTCGAGCCAAAGAGAGCATGAAAGTGCACGTTAGAGCTATGATTCAAATGATGCAGAGAGGCGCGATCGCATTCGAGTACGGAAATAACATCAGACAACAAGCATACGACGCAGGTCTGAATGAGGCCTTTGCCTTCTCAGGATTCGTGCCTGAATATATCCGCCCAATGTTCTGTGAAGGACGCGGACCATTCCGGTGGACCTCTCTCGTCGGCGAACCAGACGACATTTTCAGAATTGATGAGATGGTCGTTCGTGAGTTCGGTTACAACAAGGAACTTGTACGTTGGATCGAGAAAGCGCGCGATCAGGTGAAGTTTCAGGGACTTCCGGCCAGAGTCTGCTGGTTGGGATATGGAGAAAGAGCGCGATTCGGGCAGGTTGTGAATGATATGGTGGCTTCTGGAAAGCTGTCCGGTCCAATCTGGGTCGGTAGGGATCATCTGGACACTGGAAGCGTTGCCTCTCCGCGTAGGGAAACGGAAAATATGAAGGATGGTTCGGACGCCGTGGCTGATTGGCCTATTCTGAATGCTCTTTTGAATGCGGTGGCCGGGGCCACATGGGTTTCAGTCCATCATGGTGGTGGCGTCGGGATCGGTTACAGCATTCACGCAGGCATGTGCCTAGTCTTGGATGGAACGCCAGAAATGGAGAAGCGTGCCAATCGAGTCCTAACCACCGATCCTGGGATAGGCATAGTGAGACACGCGGACGCTGGATATGAAAGCTCGGTAAGGATCGTGCGAGAAAAGAAAATCAAGATGCCGATGCTCGACTGACGCTTTCACCTTCAAAGTAAGAAATATCCAAAGCCTATTGTACTGGTACATGAATGGCCAGAAGAGATAAAGCGTCTGACCGCGGAAGGGCAAGGAAACCAAGAGAAGTCGCGGAGACTTAGTCTTTGGTATATGTCTCTTCATCGTTGTCGTCTTGGTTGCAGTGTTCAGCGTCTGGTAAGGCCTCAGGCCCATGGGGCAACAGAACCAGTCTCAAAGTCTGACCACGGTCAGCCTCTATACTTTGCCTCCAGACGACCCTACACTCACAACCTGCATTTCCGCGAGCAAGATCGTGATGCAGCTTAAGGTGAATCTTCGAGCAGACGCGAATCACAAGATACTGATGACGGTCAACGGCAAGCCAAGCCTAGATTATGAGAACCACGTCTTGATGGATGGTGAGCAAATAGTCATCGTCTACACCTGAGGATGATTTCGAATCAACTGGTCAATGTGTAGGTAATGGTGTAGCCGCCAGGTGCGCGACGAGGCGTGAATACAAGACCGAGAATGAGCCCTCCCAGCAATCCGAAAGCATGCGCGAAGATATTTACGCCAGGTCCGCTGCTTTGAACGAACATCAAGATTGCATAGACTAATGCCATTCCCATATGCCGAGCCTTCCTCTCAAGCGCGACATATGAGCCTACAAGACCGAAGACCGCCCCAGATGCGCCTCCTGAAGGAATGTTTGGGGGAATGAGGTACAGGGATGCAACATTTCCAAGCAGACCTGAACCGAAGTATATGGCCAGAAATCTTGGAAGGGAGAAGTATGTTTCGTTCAATCGCCCGAAGTAGTATAGCCCGTACATGTTGAAGAGAATATGGAATATTCCAAAATGAACGAACATCGATGTGAAGAGTTGCCAGTAAGAGCGATCCTGAAAGAAAAGAACGCCGGTCTGCGCTAGGAGGAGTAGTATTCGATCCCCGCCGATCAAAAGCGCCACGTAGGCCAAGATGTTTGCGATTATGAGGACGATTGTTGGTGAGGATAGAGGGCTTTCCCCTCTATGAGTTTGGAATAATCCGACCCTCTCCGCGAACACCGCATGGCTTCCCATCTCCTTATTTAAGAAATTAGCAGCATTGAAAACCTACTCAAATGCCGCTAAGGAGAAGAAACCGGTCAAAAGGGAAGGTTCAAACAACCCTGTCCACCAAGAGTACCAAGCTGAAAGGCTCCGATAAGAAGCGGAGGATCAAGCGTGAGAAGAAGAAGGAGACTATAACAGGGCTTGCGATCGTCCTTGTGATCGTAGTTGTGCTTGCGGGTGCTGGGTGGTATTTCATTTCACCTTCTCTTTCCTCGCAAGGCTCATCCAACACGAGGATGACCAACACATCACCCACAACCGGTACACAAGATCCAACATTGACCACCTGCATAGACGACGCAAACCTGGCTATGCATATTCACGTGAAACTGAGCATTGTGATCAACGGGCAGCCTGTACCGATTCCAGCCAATGTTGGAGTCTCACTCACATGCACTAGGCCTGTGCATACACATGACGAAAGCGGGGAGATCCATGTTGAATCACCGGTGATCTACCCCTACACTTTGAAGGATTTCTTCTTGGTTTGGGGTCAGCCTTTTGATAACGCTCAGATTATGGAGTATAAGATTGATTCAGCGCATACGATCAGGATGACTGTGAACGGTGCGCCGAACACACAATTCCAGAACTACGTCCTCCGTGACGGTGACCAGATTCAGATTACCTACGGCCCCTTCTGATTGTTTTCATCGTCTCCCGCAATGTTTGTTTATTCCGCTTTACAGTTCCTATGTGGGTTGGCGAGTTGGTGGGCGACTCCGGGCCCATGTGAGGGCTTGAGGAAACTCCATCCACACGGCGGAGGCGTGGCACCGTGAGGTGTCGGCTGAGAGGTCGGGTTAAGGCGCAGAAAGATACCTCCGTCAGCGCTGGGACGATGATGCGCATAGCGTTGAGGAGGCTGGCGTGAGGGTGAAAGGCCTACCCACGCCGTGAAAGGGATAATAGACGCCTGTGAACACCGCTGGAGGCGCGGGTATCCCGATCAGATGAATGTCGCCTAAAACAGAAGGTGGGTTACGGCCAAAACGCCAACCCAAACCATCTCTAGAATATCGTCCGTCTGGAGATTCTGATTCGATGGCGAAGCCTTTTTTCTTTCTTAATAGAAGCAGGCTATTCCTGTCGGACGAGTAGGTTCTAACGATAGTTTCTTCACATTTCGGAGTCTCTATGTCCGCTCTCTTGAACCCAATCGAAATTCGAGGTCGATGGCCCTATTGGCTCCCGAACGAATTTATCCTTTGGAGACCTGGCGTGTCAGGGGCGTCGCCGTCGTCGGAGTAGATAGATGGATGCGGCTAGCGCTGAGAAGTATACTAACGTAACCGTCTTGAATTCAGGTATCAGTATCCCGCTCTGTTTGAGTTCAAATGTGATGCCCGTCGTTGATTGTCCGTCGCTTATGTGAATTGGTGAGCTGATCGTGTAGTATCCTATGTTGCTCTCAGGTGTCCAAGCGTAGACGATCAAGTCGTAGTCACCCGCGGGTAGGTACATGTCATAGATAGAGTCCCAAGTCCGCGTTGTGAAGGTGAGATTTTCTGAGGATGCTTGAACGATCAGCCATGACTGCGTCCGGAGTTCACCGCCTCGAACGTACGCGTACACGTGACCTGTGATGTGCCCGCGTTTGTCGAGTTCGTTTACAACCGAAGTTTCGGCCCCTAGATGCGCGTTGGGCACAGCCCAGAGCGAGCGCTGATAATAGGGTCCCAACCCGTTGGGGGCGAGGCTACTGCCCGTGTACCCGAAGGGGTCTGCTGGGTGGCCGGGAATCAGGTGAAAGCTCTCCCCTTCCAGCAGTCCTTCCACTGGTGGGTACCAGTTGGATATTGGCGGTGACAATCTCGGTCTTGTTTGGAAGTTTGGTTTTGGATATTCGTTCCAAGTATCAACCTCAATCGTCCAGGTACCACTGTAGCTGTTCAGAAATGTAGAGGAGAAACCATCAATTCCATACCACATCGATGCAACCTTCATCCCAGTTTCGGTAGCGCTGTCCCAAGCTTTCGTGTGCAGTATGCCCGCGTTGAAGTCGTCAAGGGGATCGCCGAAGGGATCGTAAATCCCAGCTATGAGTACACGCACCTCGTCTGTGCCGAATGGTATCCATGTCTTCCATTCGAAGAGGCCCCACCCATTCCGGTTGAATTGGAAAGTCGCGAAGTTACTGACGAAATCCCGGTCTGGGTCGCTGTCGAAGGCTTGCCATCCTCTCACAGAACTGCCACTCGGACCAACGCTCCAAGTCCCGTGCCATAGAAATGTGTCACCTGTCTCTCTAGTAGTCCCATCGATAGTGAGCAAGCCATTGTCGAAGGAGGGTGATGAGGCGAATGGATCAACATAGTAGGTTTCGAAGGTGGGGGCTCCCTTCCTACCAGCGTGGGGGAAGTTCCCGAAGACCGCCGAAGAGTCGGATAGAGTGTCGAAGGGGCTGTTCGCAAGTGGGTTCCGATTGCTTCCAGTGAACCTGCCTAGGCCGAAGAAGGTGAAAGTGTCAGAGGCGGTTGCGAGATCGCTGCAGTAAAGATTGATGCAGCCATTATCGGGTCCTTTGGAGGATGCTGTTGCCACAAGGTTGCCTGCATCGTCGAATACTCGTACCCGCATCGTCATGTTGAAGTCCGTCGGCGTGAGAACGCCTTCTCTCTTCAGTGGAATGTTGATAGTTATGTTTACGCCTTTGAGGAGGTTCAGAATAGCGTTACCGAATCCGCCTTCAGTCGCGTACTCGCTGAACCCCTTGTGCTGGACGTAGCCGTAGGTGAAACCGAAGACTGCGTACGTGTCGGAGGCCAAGGCGCTATTAGGTTTGAAGTTTTCAGCCCCCCCGAACCTGTAAAGGCCGGGGTTGTACAGGAAGCCTCCGCTATCCCACCAAGGCCTGAAGTTACCACCCAAAAGAAGAGAGGTGAAGAACGGAACCTTATCCGGGCCGAGGCTGTCGGCGGCGATGAATCCGTCCCATGCATTGATTATGAACGTGTCTCCGAGCTGGTCTGTTGGATTGATGGTTTGAGGATTACCGGTAGGGCAGAAGGGTGGGTCGAAAGACTGGATGAAGCATGCGGGTTGCTTATTTGGGTCGTCGCTCCGTCCGCCCCCAGCGGCGTTGAAGTTCGTGTAGCCAACGTAGAATCGGCTCTCTCCCATGCTGTTGAAGACGTATATTCGGAAGCGTGCACCGGGGAACTGCCATGGTCGCTCGACTCTCGGGTTCTCCCAGTCGATGCTGTTCGCTGTGATGTTGAGGCGTGCACCGCGATGGACATGGTTGCTTATTGAAGCAGGGTTACCGCTCAACGTGAGCGAGATGGATTCCTGGTCTGATTGAAGGTAGCCGCGCATGTACACGTAGACCTTGTAGGTGCCCGCATGCAGACCGTAATCCCTGTAACCCTGATACCTGAAATATGAATATTTCACGCCAACAAGATCAGGACCCATCATACCGAACCCGTTAATCTGAACTGTCACAAAATCGATCAGGTCTGCTGTCCTGGCACAGTCAGTAATGTCTGGGTCGTATTGGCAGTCGTTGACGATGGTGAAGTTCATGCCAGCGAGTTTTCCTTCGTTGTCCCGGACTTCGGCAATTAGGAATCTGGGACCGGTGGATAGACCCTGCGCTCGATTCGCGGCGCATCCGTTGATTGGACAGTCCTCTAGGGTGTTCAGCTTGTCATGGAAGTGCACGGTCTTGATGATCGTGCTTCCCACGCGGAGGTCCATGGGTGTGAAGATGTCTCCCGCCCATTCGTACTTGCCAACCTCGAAAGAGTATTCGTCTAGGGTTACACCATCCTGCAATGTCTGGGTGTAACCGTTAATCCATCCCCTCAACCAGTAACGTCCCGGTTCGAGGCCGTTCACCCATGTCGCGAGGGTCTGCGGCACATGGCCATCCATGTCCGTTGGAGCACCGTAGAGTCCTTTCGCTCCGAAACGGAAGATGAAGCTACTTGACCCTCCACCGTTCGTGAAGGTCCCTGCAGCGTCAACCCACCAGTATTGGGCCTGGCCCACGCCGTTGGGCTTACCGCACTGATCAAACTTCCCACCACAGGTTGCGTTCGGATGTGAGATGTAGTTCGGGTTTGCAGGTGGCTTCGTGAAGTTCTGTTTGTAGTATGAGCCATTAGCGAGGGGTTTTCCCCATGCTGCGAATAGCGCAGACCAGGGGTAGGCTATGGGTCTAGGTGTTGGAATACTCTGGAACATGTCCCAATCGTAAGTCATGTAAGGTGGATGGGTCAGGTTGAGCGGTGAGTATGCAACCACATTCTCGTCCTTGTACTCATTGCTATTGTAGATCTCCACGTAGACTGGTCTTGGAGCCGTTGGCCAAGGTTGTTCAGCAAACTGATGTTTACTGTAGATTCGGCCATGAATTTGTGGGCCAGGGTTGATGTAGCCGTCCCTCTGGAAAGCTTGGGCTGGAAGAACAGAGATGCCTTCCGCTATGAGCTGCGTCGGGTAACCCGCCGCGGAGGCGTAGAGGTCGTATGTCCCCGGTGCGAGACCCTCAAGTTCGTAGTGACCTTGAGCTGACTGGTTGAAGTGGGCCATGCCCCAGAGTGGTCTCCCATCCTCCGCCACTCCCTCAGCCCAAACCTTCCCTGGGAGATCGATAGGTCTCTGATAGAGGCTGATGTTGTAGGAGCCGTAGCGAATTCGTCCGATAATCGTGCCCGGGTCTACATCCCCCTTCACGAGGAGGACGGGCCAGTTCTCAACCGAGACGGTGGCGTTCGTGGGTCCAGAGAAAGGTACGCGAAAGGCAGTAAACCGGTCCGGACCATTCAAGCATACACCTGGAGCGGGATTACATTGGAATCCATTAATCTCGAACGTTCGCTGCATTCCCGGATAAACGAAGTTGAAGAATTGATCCGAGAGAAAGACTTTGAAGAAATATTTGCCGGCGATCTTTGGAGCAATCACGTCATTGATGCGAATGTAATACCATTCCCTGTAATCGTGTTGAGGCCACCAGTGAATATCTCCCTCAACGTGAAGGATCCACCAGTAGGGGCCCCAAGGATCCCACTTGTCCGCCTTGGTTATCACGAGATCGTTAGCAGTTGAACCGAAGGTCGATTCCACTAGACCTGGATTACTCATAGCGGAGGAGAGGTCGAATTCCGGGGGGATATATATGGTCACTCCCGTGTAGTTGGCGCAGTAGCTCACGCCGGGCCCGCAGAAGGGCGTTGGGTTGGGAGGAACCTGCTCGCGTCCACAGTTATTGTCCACATCATTCCATCCGAACTTACATGGCGTGCTGAAGTTCAAAGCGAATATTAACGGACCCCTGTTGGGATGGTCGTCCGTGGAGGTCAAGATCGCCCCGAAAGGCGAGAGCCTCCCCTCAAGCTGATAGATGGTTGAGACTTGGCCTGGAGGGTTGCCACCGGGAAATGGAGTCTGATAACCAGGCGGGAAACCTGCCAGAGTGCCAGTATAGGCAGCTAAGCCTCCACCGGGCCACACATACGCCAAGGGTCCCGCAACATGCGGGTCAAAATCATTCTTCCGGAAACGCATGGTCGGAGTGTAATCACCGAGCGTGAAGTGAGCTGAGACGGGCCTCGCGACTGCGAGGATGCTTAACAGGAAGAGCGCTATTACTAGTGTCGCGAATAGCTTTCTCTGCAACTTCCCCTATTTCTCCGCCGTCCTCTCTTCGAACAACCAGCTCACCTTATGGGTGGGGGTCTCTCATCGCGTGCATCTCTCGCCCAGACGTAAACCGTTCCAAGTAACGGGCCGAAGCTGATGGGAGTGATCAGCGAGGAGGCGCTTGGAGCAGGTGAGGGTGTTGGGCAGACTGATGGATCAGCGATCGGGCAGAGTGGTCCGAGAGGCGGAAGGAGCGGATATGTACTGTTCCAGTTAACCGTCAACAAGACTGGGGACTGAGTCTGGTAGAACTCCACTGAGAATGTGATGTTATATGTTCCCGCGGGCAGGAAGAGCGCGCCCTGCGCGTTGTATCGTCCATCCAATGTTGGAACAAAACGGCTAATCGTCGCGTTCACCGCCTCCACTCGAACCCATGAGAGCGGAACGGTTTCATTCGTCTTGGCGAAGGCAACCCAACCTGCGACTAAGGCGTTCGGATTCGTCCGTGTCCCATGAATAACCCTCGCCATGGATATGACATTCACGAAAGCGTCCCGGCGGAAGAGGAGGTCTTCGAAGGTTATCGAGACGATCGCCGAGATTCGCATGAAATGCTTGTTGAATCCGAACTCAGGAATTTCAGCCGTGTAGGTTCCAACATCGAGACCTACGTCATAGTAGCGGGTTCCTTCAGGTGTGACGTAGAAGAAGTGACCTTGCCCTGTGAAGCGTCCATCGAGCATCTGCGCGCCAAAGCCGAATACGGGTAGATTCAGAGTGGTAATGCCAGCGGTCAGATTCCCGTTAATCGCACCGCTCAGGCCGTTGCTGAAGACCTGACCTATGACGTGATCATGCTCCGGGATCCGCCAGAAGAGATTCGGCTCAGCGAAGATTGGCGCTGTGATTACAATATCATTCCCTATGAGGAGCGCTAGGAATACTCTTGAGAGACTGGCGAGATCGCCGAAGGTCACAACATCCTCTTGCTGAACATAGCCAAGAGTATAGGCCTTCACTGTGTACCTGTCACTAGTGATGTGGGTGGGAATGTAACCGAAGAACCAGATTTCCCTTAGACTCCAGTTCATCCCCGCGAAGAGAACGACGAATGTGGTTTGGGTGACACCGTTGACGCCCTCAACCAGCGCACGCTCCACATAGCCCACCTCTCTTCCCGCGGAATCGTAGAAGTAGACCCTTGCCCTGATTGGGATTGATAAGTTGAGGAATCTGAGTGGCTTTTCAGCCTGAACGGCGCGAGTTCCGGGACGGTTGTTGAAGGAGGTCACAGTGACTAGTATGGCTCCGCCCCTGTCCATACGCACAGTTACTGTTCGATTCGAGCCTCTAGCTAATGATATGGTCGTTGTGCCTTCCTGTTCATAACCTCTAATGTAGACGAAAAGCCTGTATGCCTCGTCCTCCGGGAGCCCGTAATCCTTCTGCGCCCAGGTCCCAGCCCATGTCCGATTGTAATATTCGCTGAAACCGACAACATAGAATCGAACCGTCGTCGAATCTGCGTATATCGTCTTCCCATCAGCGCGTGTTCCATTGATGACCACGATTCCCCGTAAGACACCGGTGTGGTCGTAGACTTGGATCAGAATGTTACCGCCGAAGATAGTGTCGGTAACTGGCCCAACCTCCAAGGAGGCCTCGCCTTGATGTGGAGTCTCCACATCGACCAGGTTGCGGAATTCAAGTGTTCCAGTTACGACTCCACCCGACTCCATAATGATGGGATCCGGTTGAATACTATTGCAGAGTATCGGCACCTGTTTTCCCGGCGCCGTCGAGACAGTAACCGTCTCAATGAACTTCTGCAGGTAGCCTGTAATCCAGATATTCACCGTCATCTCGTAAGAACCCGGATCAACCGGGGGAAGACCAGCGAACTCTGTTCCGTAAGGATCCAATCCCGCATACTTCAGGCCGAAGCCGGTCAGAATCCTGAAATTATCAGAATCGAGATCTCGCGAAGTACCCATGAACCTGAAAATGTGTCCCTGAAGGTCTGTTGCCTCAACGGTGATGTTCAGCACCTTGAAACCAACCTTCTTGAGGAATGGGTGATCTGTTAGGGAGCGAGGCAGGAATTTTGTTTGAACCGGATCAGTGGAATTCCGGTATTTGATCGTCCCACATACCTGCGGTGCTCGCTTCAGATGGATAATCACATTTGGCCTGAGTTCTCCCCTCTGTAGACCGAAAACCTGCACGCATAGTGGAGCGGGACAGGTTGGGGAGAGCGAGTAGGCCACACCTCGGTAAACCCCTGCTGAGGCTCGGAGTTCATAATCTCCCGGAGCCAAGCCGGTAAGGTTGAAGGCTCCCGTAGTTTGGTTAACGTACGCTCTACCTACTTGACCCGTGTTGATGTTTCGGGCGTAAACAACTCCTTTAGTCAGAATGAGGGGGCAGAGGTTGGAGGGATCGTCGTCATCACATATCACACCCGTTATGCTGGCTGGGTTGTCATTCATACTGACCGGAACGACGAGAGTCCTGTTGAAGGCGTTGACAAAGTCTGGGTAACCGACCGTGTTGTTATGATCCGCCACGAAGAGGGTGAAGTTGTAGTTTCCAGCGATAGTCGGCGCCTTGAGGTCGTGGAAGCGAATGAACCTCGGAGCCGTGAAGTTTAGGAAAGTTCCGTTCTGATAGTTCCAGATTTCAACGCACCAAGGCGCGTTGGGATCGTAGATTGAGAACCTAGGTTTGAAGCATGGTGCGTCGCTGACCTTCCGATCCCAATCATAACTCCAATGTCTGCTCTCGTCGACAACACTGTAATAGTAATAGTCGTTTCTTATGTCGCTCTCAATGAAATGAGTATCGTTCTCACCTGAAACAACTCCTTCCAGAAACTCCCTGGGTATCTCAACCCGGACGGCGATCCCTTTCCTGTTGATATCTATCTGCACGTCCCCGGACGTGCCAAAGAGCACCCCCCAGAACCGGCTTGGGGTGATAGTGGCAGAATTCGGCGGCGGTTGAGCCTTCACATCCCGGAAAACATTCACATCAGAAAAAGGAAGGAGCATGGCAAGGAAGAGCATTACTAGGAGGGTTCCTGCCGCGGCGATTCGGCGCCTATTGGCCCTTAGCCCACGGCAGTCATCTGTCACAAGTCGCTACCTCGAAGCATCCGCTCCGCTAATCGGTCCGGCTGCAAAAACTCAAAGCTAGGGCATACGGCTATAAAACCATCCATCGGAGCCCGCTATGTGCACGATAGATTACGCACTATACACTATATTCGTGGTGAGGCGTCCCAGACACGCACGAAAAGCCGCTCATACAGTTCAACCAGCAATTTGTTCGTCGTCCAGATAGCCAAGTCGGAGCCGCGATCGGTTCTGAGGTCGTCGGGCTTACTCTCTATTACCACCAGCTCCCTAGTGTCCACGGATACGAAGCTTGCACCGAGGGGTTTCTCTAGATTCCTGAGTTCAACCACGTGGGACAATTCCTGGGCGACCCCCTTGTTCTCTGATGAGATTGGCGAAAGAACTCTAACGAGGGCACCCTTACTCCTGACTCTTTCAAGAATCTCGGAATGAGCCTTGTAGGCTCGGATCAAACCTGCTCCAGTCGTACAGTAATTGATGGTTTTCGATGCGTCGTTGAGTATTTGGTTCAGCTTGTTGAATAGGTTCTGTCGGCCCTCGATCTCCCAGAACTCGCTCGCTTCCTTTGGCACATCACGTTTCACGTATTTACTAGATTCGAAGGCCACGGTGAGTGCTTGGACAACGGTCTCCGAGTCCTTCACCTCACGGTTCAGCTTGGTCACTAAGGGCATGAGAACCTCACTTGGAGATTGAGGTGCGTAGAGTTCCGGTTTCCCGGGTATTATGCGAAGTAGACCTTTCCGTTCAAGCTCTTTGATCGCTCCATAAGTCTTGGTTCTAGGAACCTGTCCGAAGAAACTAATCTCACTCGCCTTGATGGGCCCCATCTTGACTACGGTGAGGTAAATCCGTGTCTCGTACTCAGTCAACCCAAGCCGCTGAATTGCCGCTACCTCTTTCTCCTCAACGGCCAAACCGTCGCCCACCAAATTTCAGAAAACTGCTGGATCCATCTATAGATAGATTGATTCTTGATGCCTGTTCATAATTCTCGGGTATTTATGCACACCATGGCATATAGGCAAAGTTAAGGCATTCCGAACATGAGAACCCCAGACTGATTGATGTCAAATCTTGTTGGTTGGGCCGATGGAGATTATCCAAATAACAGACTCAGCCTCAATCCTCGTCAGCCTATTCTTCTTCGCCTTAGGGTCGCTATTTGACCTAAAGACTCGCGAAGTAGACGATAGGGTGTGGCTAATCTATGGTCCCATCGGCGTATCCCTTACCATCCTTCGACTTTTCACCGACCCGTCCCAACTTCTGCTCACGATCGTCTCGATCATCGTCACTACTCTGATTTCGTTTGGGCTATTCTACTTCGGCTTGTACGGTGGCGCCGATGCCAAAGCAATCATATGTCTCGGGTTGACCATTCCCCTCGTACCATCGGCCTCCAAACCGTTAATCGGCTATTTGCATCCCCTCTTTCCAGTGGTTGTGACCCTGACGGGTTTCATTTCCTCCGCGTCGATCGCGGTCTGGTTCGCCGTCAGGAACTCCCTCACGTATGCTAGGATCGGAAATCGAATGTTTGAGGGCTTGGAGAGCGAGCCACATTGGAAGAAAGTTGTCGCAATCCTCACAGGCTACCCAAGTGAAGTTTCGAAACTCCGTTCAACCTTCTATCTTTATCCGATGGAGAAAATCATTGAAGGCACGAACACTCCGCATCGTTCCTTCAATCTATACTTCGGCGCGGAAACGGATCGGGAACTAGAGGTCTCGAAGTTCACCGAGTCGCTTTCAAAGCTTGATTACAGGGGGAAGGTGTGGGTTACACCCGGCCTACCCATGCTCCTATTCATATTGGTTGGTTTGATCGTCACTCTGATTCTTGGTGATGTCGTGTTCTCGACGGTATTTCTCTTGGCGAGGCGTTGATTCACCGAGAGCCTACTAGTTGGGAGGCGGAGACGCTTCGGGAGATCAGGGCTTATGCTTTCGTCTTCTACCGGAAATCGTGACAATCGCCCAACCCACTAGGGCTGCGGGTACTACAGCACCCAGGATAGTTGCGAGGATTAGTGTTTGAGTTCCGGCACCAACATCAACCTCGTACGCATTCGCCACGGCCCCCGAATTCCCAAAAGCATCTTTCGCATCGAAAGAGAAAGTTAAGGTTATGCCGAAACTCACCCCCAAGTCGGGTGCGTAGAAGAACATGTGCCATGAACCATCAGTTGAATTATAGACCATTGGAAAACCGAAAGTACCTGACGAATTTGTATGAGTCGCAACAACCTGACCCCCAACGCTCGGAATCAGTGCGGAGCCGTTAGGGTACCTCACGTAGACGAATATGTCGACAAATGTCTTGGCTTCGGCTTTGACAACTCTTTGAGGAACATCAAAGCTGAACGTTGCTGGAACAACGACCGATGTCGTTGCGAAGGACCCCCCATTAGCCCACTCATCCTCCGTCCTCATTGCGATTCCATAGTCGCCAAGCGTCGCATTCTGTGGGATGGCATAACCGGCAGACCATCTTCCTGTTCCACCATTGAAGCTCATTGCATGAGTCCAAGTGAAATTGCCGTGTGTTATCGTAACATTGAATCCTGACGGAATCTCACTTGGAGTGACCGTCGTTCCATCCGGATAAGCTATCCTCGCACTAACGTTCATGATGGTGGTTCTTTCAGCGGAGGCTGGTGTGTCGACGGAAAACTGCAGAACTGCTTTCTGAACTTGAATCAAATACGTGCCCGAAGCGACATTGCCGTAGGCATCTTCGAGGTTGGCTGCAATTCGCCACAGTCCGAGACGGCCGTTGACTGGAATTTTCAAGTAAGCAACAAACCCCCTGGAGGTACTATTGATCCTCAATGTGGCCGGGCTGGCACCGGGGTCCGTAATCGAAGCAGACATCTGCGTAGCGTTCGCAAAATTGGATCCGTCATGATATTTCGCAGCCATAGTGACGTTTGTTTCTTGTGTCCGCTGCAAAGTCGAATTCACCTGAAATGCTATCCCCACATCTGCTCGAACAACCTCGAACTCCTCCGAGACGATTCTCGCGCCGATCCCGAGGTTTCCGTAGGAATCATCGAATTCTGCCCGTGACATCTCGAAATGATAAGAAGAAAGACTGGCTGCAACAGAAGGAATCCAGACAGCTCTCCAAATCCCACGCGCGAAATCGGAAAGAATTAGGGGGATCTCTGCCACCGTGGTCTCGTCCGGATCTCTTACAACTATCACTTTTCTGGAGTTGTCTGTTGCAGTCGTGACTGGCGAATTATCTGGATAGGTGATTTGATACGTAACCGAAGTTGGAGCCGTCCGTTCGACGGTAGGCGGAGGAGAGTCCGCGAGCCTTATGACTACTGCTGAAGGTCCAACACTTGCGTTAGCGCTAACACTGCTTCGAATCCCCCTGTCAAAGCTGGGACCGCTCGCGGTTACGACATTTGTTCCTAGAGCTTGGGAAGGTGGAATCCTGAATCTGTAACTGAACGCACCATTGGCTTCGGATTCAACATTAAACTGAAAAGCTGCGCCCGTCTCGTTGACGCCTCTGACGCCTAGAGCGATCGTTGAATTTGGAGCAAAACCCCCGCCAGATATCACGATGACCTGTGTTCTCGTGTAGGCGCTCTTATCGGTTCCAAAGATGCCGAAGTGCGCAACTGCCTCCCCCGTATCTGAGGAGCCTGAGGTTGAAAGGCTCAGAGCGTAAGTTCCCGCAGGATCCCTCGCTCCAACATTAACCTCAAGAAGAACCGTCCCATTTTTCCCTTGGAACGGTGACCCGACTCGAGTGGCTCTGGAATCAGGACGATGTAACCAAAGGTAGTAGGTCATGTTGACGTTTAGCTGTGAGGCATTAAGGACGACTTTCCCACCAGTGTTCCAGTAAGGATATACAGGCTTGTCAGTCGCGAGCCTGGGTGGACTGACTTGTGCCGGCACGCGCGGACTCATCATCAACGTGAGGGATATGAACATGACAATTAGGAGTAGAAGCAGGCGTTTTTCATTCACAAACAAGATGCCCCACACATACACGACAACAGGACTAGTTATATTTGGCTTCCCGAGTCCGGTTGATAAGAATAAAGAGCATGCCGATAATGGCCACGGCTGAGTCCACCGCCGATCCTTTAACCGAACATGACAATCTGACTAGTGAACTTGCCAACCTTGAAAAGCAATTCGCCGAACGAAAACTGAAGCCAGAGGAGTTTGAAGTCCTATCAAGGCAGCTCAAGGAGCGGATCCTCAGAGCTGAATCCCAAGCCTACGTGATGGCTAGAAAAGATGACTCAATCGCCAAGAGACTGAGGCTCAGAAACTACAACGACCCAGCGGTCCAACAAGTCATAGAGCACTTTCTGCGAAGCAATGGGAAGACTCTTGAACCGGAATTTGGAGCTGACAGATTGCCCAAGTATCCGATTCAAGCGGAGGCAGGCGAGAGAGTGAGTGTCGATCGATCGCTCTTACTTCGGATGGCCGATGTCGGAATCGTAACCGAAACATTATTCGAAAGGATCCTGCACTGCCCACGCTGCGCTAGCCCCTCGAACGTTTTCCTTCGCTTCAAATGCACACAGTGCGGTTCAATCGATATTTCAATAAACAGAATGATCGAGCACCTTCATTGTGGCACAATCCATCAAGAAAGCGCATTTCGCGTAGGCAAGAATCTGATCTGCCCCACCTGCAAGAAACTCCTCCAAAGCGCATCGGAATACCGACTCATAGGAGTTGTATGCTCATGCAATTCCTGTCGCGCACATTTCGAAGACCCAGTCGAGAGCTTCTTCTGCCGTAAGTGCATGAGCGAATTCGAGTTGCCTACGGGTATTGTCGTTGATGTTTTTTCATACGCGATGAGCAAGAACTCCCTCAATGAGGCCCGCCGGTTTCTAGGAGTGCATGCGTTAACCAGTATTCTGAGGGAAAGGGGATTCGAGGTTAAGAGTCCCGGTGTTATGGGTGGACAGACGAAGGAAGTCGTCTTCTCGCTCTTGGCCTACAAGGAGACTGGAACCATTGCGATTGACCTCTCCCAAAGTGACACGGAAGTTGAAGTGGAGCCAGTTTTGGAGTTGTATGTCAAAATGCTGGAGGCAACACCGACTGTTGCGATCTTCGGTGCGATCCCCCGGCTCTCAAGAAGAGCCCGGGACGTTGCCTCTTTACATCATATACTAGTCGCTCAGGGTTCGACACCGAATGAAGTAGGCAAGAAAATCCTTGAGATTATTGAACAGATGTGAAACACAAGTCCGTTAGATCGGATGACAGTATGCTTATCTAGAAATGGCCATTGAGAATATGAGTCGCCTGTAGGGTTGGTAGTTTGGATACGCTCCTAACCGAATCAAAGCAAGCCACTGCCAATATTCTTGGCTATGTGACGTACGATGACGTTGGCATAGATATCAGATCCACCGCGCAGGGCGTGACCTGTTTCATGGTCTCGGAGGATGCTGAACCTGCTCGTGGTATCTACGTCAAGGTTGGTATGGCTTCATCTGAGAGGTCATTTGTGGGACGCATTCTTGACGGTCCATTCTACACGCAGAAACCTGGAGCCTACTACCTACTTGAATTGACGTCCATGTTGATTGGGGATCATCGAACGGCTGTTGCAAGTAGGCCCAGACCTGGAACGCCGGTCAAGATCTTGGAAGCGGAACAGGTGCAGTCCTATGTTGGTGCAATCGGCGATTTCAAGCTTGGTCAGCTTATCGGGCAGGAAGAAGTCGACATCGCAGTGGAGTCCATCAGCTTGAACAGGCATATTGGCATCTTTGGAACCACGGGCGGAGGCAAATCGAACACCTTGCAGGTCATCGCCGAAGAAGCAAGCAGATCCAACCGCGCCGTCCTCATCTTCGACATCGAGGGCGAGTATGTAAGCATGAATGAGCCCACGGACGCGCTCATACCAATCCTAAAGAAATTTGACGTGAAACCTCAGGGCATGAAGAATTTCCAAGTCTACGTCCCCGCCCCCAACACGAGTCGCAACATTGACGCGAAAAAGTTTGGGATACCCTTCGCGGACTTGGATTTGGAAATCTTCAGTGAAGTGTTGGGACTTACACCTTTTGAAAGGGTCTACATGTTTGATATTGCTAGGAAGACGAAAGAGATCTCTGGGAGCTTCCGGGCATATGAGATCGGGACGGTTCTAGAGGTACTGAAAAAGAGAATTGACGCGCAGGTTGACAAGGCGTCGCTGCCCGAAGTGGTAGCTGAAGCCCACATGGGCTTATACACGAAGCTCTCTCTTGTTTATCGCGCGGGAATTCTCGATGCCCATCAAGCGGGAGAAATATACGACAAGATCCCCCCCGAGAGCTTCTGTTTGCCAGGAAGGATTTCAGTAATTGATGTAAGCGAGTCATCGGATGTCGTTCGTAACATTGTGATCGCGCATCTTCTCAAGGAGGTCTTCAATCACAAAACTCGCTTCGGAGAATCTGCCTCTATATTGATCTTCATGGAAGAGATACACACGTTTCTTAGCAAAGCCAAGAGGCGAACGATGACTGCTACGCTTACGATGTTGACTGAAATGGCGAGGAAGGGGAGAAAGAGAGGAATAGGGTTGGGCTTAGTCTCTCAGCAGCCAGCTCTAGTCCCGTCCGAATTGGTCGAGTTATGCAACACTCGATTCATGCACAGAATTAGCTCTGAGCCGAACATAGAGGTCTTGAGAAATTCGACTGGCAATGTCCCCGACTCCCTGTGGACTCTTCTTCCCTCCTTAGGGAACGGGGAAGCGCTGATTTCCTCACCCAAATATCACCACGCCGTAGTTGCTCAGATCAGACCGAACATGTCCAAACGACTACGAGTAGAATACAGCTGAATCGAATCGCAAGTATTCTGTAGGAGTCAACTCAGTCAGAATGCTTTGATCGACTCTTTCGCCTACCGCACAACCACGACTGAAGCAAACTAGCGATTAGGATTGAGAGATAGCCAGAGGAAGTCTCCGTGCAGGCTCCTCTACGGTCTTTCCTCCATGATTTCTTCTGGGGTTCTTATCGAAGCTATGTCTCGGCATTTCTTTCTCAAATCTTCATCTCTAGTCACTAATATGGCGTTTCGGAGAATTGCGGTTGCTACGTGAATGGAGTCTAGGAGTTCAAGTCTCTTCGATATCTTATTGTCGATAGCCTGCTTAGCTGTCTCCCTGTCGACTGGAACGATCTCGACAAATTCCTCGAGAAGCGACGTAGCTCTGTCCGCCCTGGCCAGTTCTCCTCGCTCATATAGGGCCCACTTAATCTCCATCAGTGCGATAGAAGACACCAGTCCTTCGATCTCTTTGCGGGCAATCCTTCTAAGTAGCTCTTCTGAACCGCGTAGGAATTTTCGTTCTTCGCGAGTCACATTCAGGAAGATGTTCGTGTCGACCAGGACGCGCACTAGAGTTTCTCCTTCGCCTCGAAATCCGCACGGCTGCGTAGCTTCTTGATAATGTCCACACTTGAGCGACCGCTGGGCCAGACCTCTCTTGCGAGACCCTTCAGTTCTGATACAGGATCTTCGGACTTAGGCCTGATCAAAATTCCCTCCGGTCGTGGGACTAGGCTCACACTTCTCCCCGGCCCAAGACCATATCGCTTACGCAACTCTTTCGGGATTGTGACTTCACCCTTATCTCTGACATGAACAACGTATTCCGTCAAATGAGAGATCTCTCCGAAAAATATTCGTCATTCCGAATATTAAGCCCTTTCTCGGAAGAGCCAGATCTCGCAACTTCTCTGTCGAACATGGATATAGACCCGGAAGTTGGCCTAGCTTCCCTTTTCTTCGAGTCTCTTGTGAGCTTCGGCTAGTTGTGGTGCATCTCCGAGTCGCGGTTGCCTTCACCTCGTCTTTTCATACAGTGGTCCGTTTAATTGGAGACCTAGATGTCTCTAGACGGGCAGATTAGGAAGAATCATTGAAGCTCTGACTGCACGCC
>CAZRDM010000028.1:2844-4539 GCA_964598845.1 uncultured Candidatus Bathyarchaeia archaeon | reverse complement strand
AGATGTCTCTAGACGGGCAGATTAGGAAGAATCATTGAAGCTCTGACTGCACGCCAATCGCTGTTAGGCGCCTAGTTTGGCCCGCAAATTGCACATCCCTGAAAGTGTCTGATGTCAAGTTCGGCTTTTTTCCTTCAGAAGGCATGTTTCTGAACGTCGCCCACTCAGCAGCATTTCGACTCTCGTCAGCAGTTTCAAGCCGATCAAGGATCTTCCAACACCGAACTTCGGTGTATCGACCAGAATTTCCAACTCATCATCATGTGGCAGCTTGAGAAGGGCGCGTGCGGTTCGCATGGGTACAGGCCCTATCAGAGTGCGATAGATGCGCGATTCAGTTTCCGGAAGCTCCGCCTTCTCAAAAAGGGTGAAAGTCTCTCGGGGGAGCAGCATTGCTCCTGCGAATCCTGTGTCGATGGGCGTCATCTGATTACTGATTACTCGTTGTCCGTTTAGCGTGCTAAGGGTCACAGGCATTCCCGGTCGGCTTTCATCCAGCCAAGGCCAACATTCTAGAGATTCAAAGAACCGCCGAGCCACTCTAATTCCTCTCTTTTGTCTGTACCTACCACAGTAATGATCGCATGTTGGGCTTCCGGCGCTTTCGTCCCAAGATCCTTGGCCGCCGTCCGGGGGTCATTATAGATTCCGATCAGTCTTCCTGATGCGATTACGACAGTCTTGCCTGAATACTTCTCAAGCTCCTGTCGGAGAGCGTTGTAAGCAGCATTGTTGATATCCCTCTCCGAGAGTGTCTGAGCGTCCTGATCGTAAGACCGCCACAATAGAAAAGCCTCCTTAGCGGCTTGTGCCAACTTCAGGCCTCGTCTGATGGCTTCGGCGCGGAAAGATCTTTTTGTCTTCTCATCGAGACCCCTTATAACCAATGTCACCTATATCACCTTGGTGATCTAGACTGCCCACCACTTCCATAAATATTTCTTTTTCCGTTCTGTCAAGTCTTAGGTTGACCCAGACCCTTTCCGTCCCGATATCCGTCCTCAAAGAGCTCCAAGAGCATGCGCGTCGCATACAGGAGATCGTCGCTACCCTCGAAGAGCTTGAAGATCGGAAAGGCCTGAAGAGAATAAGGTCTGGCCTGAAAGAGTACAAGCAAGGCGAATACATCGTGCTTGAAGACCCGAAGAAGATGAAATCGCTATTGGAGGAATAACACGTGAAGAAGGGGCGCTTTCGAGTTGCGCCCACCAAGAACGCGAAACTTGGTGCTGGTTGCAGCCGTTATGTTCCGCCATGTTCAATGGACATTATGTCCTGTCGGCTCCTTTAGCCCAGGAATTAGTTCACGAATGATGTGGAGCCCGTGAATTGCCCAAGCAGCTCGCCTGCCAGTTGCAATAGCGCTACCGGCGACATCTCGCATCATGGGGTTATCCGCCTATAGAAGGAGTCCTACGAGTGGCAGGGTCCCTGAGACCGGGGCTGGCAAGAATGATGGAACATATCTAGAGGAACATTCCTTCATGACTTGCCTGTGCGTTAGCATGGAACGCGCAAAGGATCTGTTAAAGGACGCCGAGGATTTCGCTGGAGCAGCCGATGACCTGTTCACAACGGGTAGATGGACAAAAGTCTGCTTCAATTCTCATCAGGAGGGCAGAGATGGCCCTGAAAGCAGGCTTGAATTCTTTGGGGCTAGATGTGAAAGGTCACGATCTTACATTCCTACTCAAG
>CAZRDM010000028.1:0-2744 GCA_964598845.1 uncultured Candidatus Bathyarchaeia archaeon | reverse complement strand
CATACGAATTGCTAGGCAGATACTCAATGAGTGCATCAAGATTGTTGCCAAGAGAACGACTCAAGAGTGAAGCCGACCAGCTAATCGCGGCCTTTCTTGAGGAGACGCGCCCCCTCCGTCCCAAAGCAGTTTTGTTATACGGGTCCTACGCGAAGGGAAACTTCACAGAAGGTAGCGACATTGACATCTGTCTTATCGCCGAGAACCTGCCGGATGACGAACTCGCGAGGAGAGTGCTTATTGGGCTCTACAGAACTCCGAGAATTCGAGCCCTAGGGTTTCGCCCGCTAGAATTTCTAGACTTCTTGGATTCCCTTCGATTCTTGACCTACGACATTGTTGCAGACGGCGTTGTCCTTTTTGATGATGGGTTCTATCGGAAAATAAGGGAAACCTTCGAGACCTGCGTAGCAAAGTTCCGACTGCGCAGGGAAACGTATGGTTGGCGCATAATCCGCTAGGTTGGCAGAGCATGACGGAATTCTATTGGAGCTCCTGCTGACCGCGAAGATAACAAAAAGTGTATGCCACTAATGTTTGGCGTTTCTGATCCAAAGCTTGGATAGGAGGGGATGTTGTGGATGAATTTCTCAGGAGGGCAGATGTGATTGGCTAGGAGAGTTTCACTGGTAGTCCCCAAGAAGCTTCGGGATGAGATCGAGGCCCTCACGGCAATCGCAGGGGACGACAAGTCAACACTGATGCGCAAGTTGATGCTAAAAGGCCTCGAAGAGTTCAAAATTGAGCTCGGGGTGGATTCTTACGTGAAGGGTAGAACATCCCTAGAAAAGTCATCAAGAATTGCCGGTGTCTCTATCTGGCGTTTTCTCGATGAACTCACCAACCGTAAGGTCGGTATGAGATACAGACTCGAAGACGCAGAGCGAGAGATCTCAAAGATAGTCTCGCGACATGAGAAGGTAAGATAGAGTGGCAAGGAGACCAGAGTTGTTGCAGCTTCCGTGCTCTTTTCTCTACGACTAGGTGGAAGAGAGCTTAAGGGCGAATTACAGTTGAGCCTTCGTCGACCGCTTATGATTGTTAGGTTGCTCTGGTGGGAGCTCCGTGGGAGTTGACATGTTCATGCTGATTCTCCGAGCCCTCTTGGACTAGGCCCCATCCAATCGGTGTAACGGTTCTTATGAGAGAGCCCCAGCCTTGTTGAGTCTCGTGAGGGGAAGTACCCAAGTTACGTTGTGTTTTATATTGAGAGGCTTACAATCGCATGTGGTAGCTGGAGTTTTGAATGAGCGAGGTTGCAAGAACTAAGACAGGCATACCGGGCCTCGATGAAGTCCTCGAAGGAGGCCTCCCCCGTAATTACGTTCACTCCGTGGTTGGACCTCCAGGCGCTGGCAAGACCATAATGGGTGCTCAGTTCCTTTTCCGTGGCGCAACCCAATATGCGGAGAATGGTCTCTATGTGTCGCTTGAGGAGCCTGCTCACTCATTCGCAAACACGATGATGCGCTTCAACTGGAACATGTTCGACCTAGAAAGTCAAGGGAAACTTGTGCTGGTTGACGCGTCACCTCAACAAGAGGAGCCAGGCGGCGAACTGAAGATTCGAGGCGGCGTGCTTGGGACAGAGAAATTCGATCTAGACGGCTTAGTAGGCGTAATAGCGAATGCAAGGAAGAGAGTGGCTGCGAAGCGATGCGTAATCGACTCACTTGTTTCCATTTCAGGGGCCTACAGGTATGAGTCTGAATTCCGATTCAAATTGCTACAATTCTATCGAGCTCTCTCAGAACTGGAACTTACCACCCTGGTTCTTACCGAGTCTCCTACAACTGTCGTCGAAATGTTTGGTCCAGAAACGATTCTGGCACAGGGAAGCTTCCTCCTTCACATGCTTCGGGACAAGGACGCAACAATCCAGATGCTCGAGATTCAGAAGATGCGCGGAGTGAGGGTGCACAAGAAGATTCTGGCTTACAGAATCTCACCTGAAGGCTTTGAGGTTAGACCACAAGAACCTATCTTTAAGGAAACGGCGCAATGACGGTAACCAGCCGCTTAGACGTGAAGCCAAGCGCTACAGACCGCGAGATATATCTGAACCCGGAAGCTCGGAAAATCGCTCACTTCATGTTGCGCAGCCCCAGAACCCCTGTCAGCCCAGAGATAGTTTCGACGGACGAGATAAGATACCCGGAACTTGAACCCGTCGTTGGCATAAGCGCCTCGGAAACCTTGGACCTTCTCAAGCGCCTAGTAGAGGCGAAAGTTGTCGTCGCTGACTTGGTGGATAAGGCACCTGCATGCCCTGAATGTGGCTCGCATCAGGTCAGCACACGTTATGTCTGTCCGAAATGTTTCAATTATGACATCGCACGTAGTTTCCTCTTCGAGCATTTGAAATGTGGCAAGGTAGCTAGCGACGACACATTCAGGAAAGGAGATCAGCTGATCTGTCCCAAATGTCAGACCATACTCCACAACTATGGAATCGAGTATAGGGCCGTGGGGGCTTGGTATCAGTGCGGCAATTGCAAAGAATCGTTCAATCTCCCGAGCCACTCACACTTCTGCAGACCAAGAAGGCACCAGTTCACAATGGATAGGGCGCGGCTGGTTCCAGTCTACCAGTATAGGCTCAATCCCGACGCATTGGCTGAGATTAGACGTGAGATGCTGATGTACGCTGATGCCGTGACAATGCTGGAAGCGCTGGGTTTGACCGTTCTCGCACCCTACGAACTTCCCGGCAAGTCCGGTCAACGTCAACCCTTCGACATGGT
>CAZRDM010000027.1:24597-26320 GCA_964598845.1 uncultured Candidatus Bathyarchaeia archaeon | reverse complement strand
CATGATAACACACAGGTTCCCACTCAAGCAGGCTGTGGAAGGCTTCAAAGTAGCTGAAACCGGTAGCGAAACGGTAAAAGTCATCATTCAAAACGCATGATGTATGTGATATCATCTGTTCGCGAATTGTGAGTGGTAGAATGTAGTTTGGGCAAGTCAATGCTCGCAGTGAGGTTCTACGAACCTGGTCAATTGAGGGTCGAGCAGATGCCAATTCCCGAAGCCGGACCGGGTGAATTGGTCGTCAAGAGTTCCGTTGCATTGACGTGCGGTACCGATGTGAAGATGTTCAGACGCGGTCATCCCCTCGCGAAACCTCCTCAGATAATGGGACATGAATTTGCGGGTACGGTAACAGCGATCGGAGCGGGCGTTGAGAATTTCCAACTTGGAATGAGAGTTGTCGCTGCAAATTCAGCTCCGTGTAATACATGCTTCTTCTGCCTCATGCATCAACCCAACCTTTGTGATCATTTGGATGACATGATCGTCGGGTTCACTTGGCCTGGGGCCTACGCACAATATGTCAGGATCCCCGAGAGGATTGTTCGTCAGAACACCTTCCAAGTCCCTACGAAGGTCCCCTTGGAAAGCATTGCGAGCTTGGAACCTTTGGCGTGCGTTGTTCACGGATGGAACTTACTCAGCCCCATACCCGGTGGGACGGCGATTATCCTTGGAGGTGGCCCCATCGGTTTACTACACGCCCAGCTTGCCCGCCTTCACGGCGCGAAGATCGTAGCCCTGAGCGACATAGTGCCTGACAGATTACGCGAAGCCAAGAAGATCGGGGTAGATGCCGCAATAAATTCGGCAACTGAAGACCTGCATGATCGAACTCTCGGCCTCACGGAAAATAGAGGCGCCGACATTGTGGTTGAGGCCGTGGGTCGAGTTGAGACTTGGGAATCCGCTATTGGTTTGGTTCGGAAAGGAGGGACCGTTCTGCTCTTCGGAGGTTGTCCATCAGGAACAAACGTGTCCTTCAGCGCAGATAAGATACACTACGGACAAATCCGCATGCAAGGAGCGTTTCACCACACGCCTGCCGCCGTTGAGCGAGCATTCCGTTTGATAGTTTCAAAGCAGGTCTCCATTGAACCTCTGATCTCCTACGAAATGCCGCTCGAGAGAGCCAGCGAAGCTTTGGAACTCATGGGCAGCGGAAAAGCCTTGAAGATCGCACTCCGCCCGCCGAGCTAATTGGAGCGGAACACCACCGCCACGTCTTGATCTATTCGGTTTCACGCTCTCAATCTCAAGTCAGTGAAGCATTTTGCTCTGACCCATCCTTTCAACAGATACCGTGATGTGCCGAATGGGTGAACCTAAGGTACTGTATGCGATCGATTGTCCTGCTATGAGTATATCGGTGGTCAATGTCATCCCAATCAGCACCTCAGAAGCACCCGCAGGTACCTTGCCAGTGTAGAGAACAGCATAAACAGAGATCATGAGAAAGAATGTGATTTTCAGCCCAACCACAACAGCTGGAATATTGCTCTGCCCGATTGCGGACCTGGAAGAGGAGCACCGTAGTGGGTAAGAGCATCCCATCGAAAACAACTAGTTTCCCCTAGCAAAGTGCTACAAACTAGAGAGGCCAGCCTTCCTGAAGTATAGGGAGCCAGTTTCCCACGTATTTCACTTGCATTTGGCTCTCCGCTTCAGCCCCCGCCCTGTCTCCTTGAGTCTTTATGCCCATCTTGCATGAGCCTCGGGT
>CAZRDM010000027.1:16969-24497 GCA_964598845.1 uncultured Candidatus Bathyarchaeia archaeon | reverse complement strand
GGGTTCTTCAAAGTCTAGGGCGTGGGCAAGCTCGTGAAAGAGAGTCCTGAGACCTGCTTTCCTGCGAAGCATAATGCGCTCTCTTCCTGCCCTCCCCATTCTTCGCATTCGACCGTCTCCCCATCCTAGTTCTTGCGGCAGGGCATAGTGATTGGCAAGTCGCCTGTAGACGTAGCCGATTTGGTCTGCTGAAAGCTCCATATCGGGAATGGCAGAGTGCATTCCGAAGAAAACGAATGCGAAGGTTCCGATAAACTCAGCGACCTATGCCTGACGCGCCATCTTCATTCCTGAGAGCATCCTACAGGTGGTCACCGATTCTGTACACGTAGATGGTGTGACCCAACAACTCATCATAGACTGTGCTGGGCTTCCAGCCTGGCACCTTGAAGTCGTGAGAAACGACTCGCGTGCCAAGTTTCAATTCGGCCTCAAGCTTTGGTCTCAGGCGCTCGTTCGCGCTTGACGTCAAGTACAGGGTTACCACATTTGCGTCTGATATGCTGACATCGAAGAAATTCCCGTGAATTATTCTTACCTTTCCTTCTAGATTCAGCCTCTTGATCTCAGTCTTGGCTCTGTCCACAAGATCGTCTCTGAGCTCTATGCCTGTTGCATATGCACCAGTGTCTTTGGCGGCCAAAATAACAAGACGCCCGTCTCCGCATCCCAAGTCGTAAAGTACTTCATCGGGTTTCAGTTGCGAGAGATCAAGCATCTTCCTCGCAACTTCAACGGGTGTCTGCACAAAAGGTGCAATGCTCATGAGATGAACCTCTTCGACTTGCGGGCTAGGTGGCTAATTTATGCGTATCGTCTCTCAGCTTCCGGTCGTTCAGCTCTGGGCTGCTTCCCAGCCATAGGGAGCATCTTCTCCTTCTTGCCCGTCCACCTAACGTCCTCTTCCAAGAACCGGACGCAAACGTCCTTGAACTCTTTGTATATTTGCTTGAGCTCTTCCTCGCTAAAGGTTTCGATGAAAGATGGATTTCTGAGCCAGCTGTCCCATCCTCTTACACTCTCGAAAAGCGCTGAATTCATGCGTATCAGCGAAGCGTAAAGGCCTAAGCGATCCGAAGGCTCCAATTTCTTGATGTCTTCGAGCGCCTTCGTTCGTTCGTCGGTCCAAGACAAGTTTTCCCGATGCTCCCCCTTATAGTGGAACGTCCACTACTCTATCCTCGATTTAGCCTTATTCCCAACACGTAGAGCTGCGGTGCCTCTTGCTGCTGTTCAGTAGATATATTCGCGAAGGACCGAATGGCTTGTGACCGACCGTCTTAATTTATCGATTATATTCTTGATTCATATAGTCTGATTGCCGGGACAAATCAGTGGTTGCAGAAATGAATCAGATTGAACCTAGAGTGATCAAGCTTGCTGAAACAAAACTTGATCAAACTGGCCTTAAGGACATGCTAGCCCACTACCAAGCCCTAGAGTGGTTGAATCAAACTAGGAAGGTTCAGAGGAGCGACGCAGAATTCCTAATTGAAGTTGCTGGAAGGTCTTGTTACAAGAGCTTTGGAGTCGGCCTAAACCCGAATGTTACTAGGATTAGGGGGGACCCGAAGGACTACATCACTAACGTCCTAGAGAAAGGTGATGGAAGCATTCTCGAACACGCGACCGTTACGTTCGCTTTCCTAAACGTGAGCAGGATATTTACGCATGAGATCGTGAGGCACCGCGCGGGAACGGCGATGAGTCAAGAGAGCCTACGGTATGTTCGTCCACGCGAGATTCACGTCTGGAAGCCACCCGACCTAGAATCCGTCTCCGAGAAGTTCCAGGAGATCGTCAGAGAGATCGAGAAACACTACCGTGAATTGGAGTCACGCTTTGACTGGGACGAGCTGAGCTTTGACGAGAAGAAGCGGGTTACTTCGGCGTTGCGTCGCATTCTCCCAGACGGCATCGCGACCAATCTGATCTGGACAGCCAACCACAGAACCATACGTTGGGTCATAGAGATGAGGACCGATCCGAGCGCTGAGGTCGAGATTCGCAAAGTCTTCGGGCAGGTTGCCGAGATCTGCATCGAGAACTATCCGCTCCTCTACGGCGACTTCAAGCGAAAAGAGCTCCCTGATGGCACAAACCAGTACGTTCCACAGTACTCGAAGGTATAACCTGCTAATCGGACAAACGGATAGAGTCAATGGCTATGCCGGAACCATTCTGGAAGACTGCAATTTCGAAGGTTGAGCCGAACAAGATCTTGGTTCGCGGCTACAACCTAATGGAACTCATCGGAAAATACAGCTACGCTGACCTGACATATCTGCTCTGGAGAGGAGAACTTCCTTCACCTAGCCACTCACAAATGATGGACGCACTTCTCACGGTCTGTCTTGAACATAGCCTCAACGCCCCTTCAGTAGACGCAACTCGCTTTGTGGCCTCATCTGGAGTTCCCTTGCAGGGGGCTGTCTCTGCTGGAGTCGCAGCCATTGGTGAATGGCATGGCGGGGCAATAGAGCAGTCGGCCAAGATGCTCCAAGAAGGTATTACACATATGAGAGAAAGGAAACTGACGTTACTTCAGACTGCTGAGCAGATTCTTAAGGATCATAGTGAACGCGATGAGAAGGTACCTGGATATGGCCATCCAACGCACACGAGAGATCCCCGTACTCTTAGACTCCTCGAAATTGCCAAGGAGACGGGTCTGATAGGCCAACACATAGAGCTAGCTCAGATTATCGAATCATTGACTGAAAGATTCTTTCGCAAACATTTGATCTTGAACGTTGATGGTTGCATGGCTGCCATCGTCTCTGATATGGGATTCGACTGGCGCCTAGGGAAAGGCTTCTTCATCGTAAGCCGTACACCAGGGCTGGTCGCGCACGCATATGAGCAGATGTACTTTGAGAAGCCGTACAAGGCTGCGGAATGGAACGAGATAGTATACACCGGCCCAAGCGAGCGCAAAGCGCCAGAATGAAGAGAGACTTCCGTGTGAGCTGAGGGATTCCAAATGAAAGCTCATTTATACTGATTCCGCAGGCTTATTGTCTATTTCATGGTGAACGTATGGAAAAGAGAATCTTCGCTAGACCGGCATCAGGTCTTATTCGAACCGTATCTGCCTGGGACGCCCTAATCTATAATGTCATATTCATGGCGCCGACAGCAATCTTCGTCTACGGATTCTTCGCTCTGATCCTATTCCCTGGTGTTGACCTTCCTACAACAGCGCTCATCTCGATTCCACTGGCAGTCATAGTGGGTCTATTCTATGCTCTCTACTCAGCGTCTATGCCACGATCGGGAGGCGACTATATTTGGGTGAGCAGAGTCCTTCACCCTGTCCTTGGCTTCATGAACAATGTTGTGCTCTTTCTCATCCTACTATCAATCGCGGGCTCCTACATGCCTTGGTTTACTCAATGGGGAATCACACCAATATTGCAGTATTATGGCGAAACAAATACCGCCGCCCTGGTGTCATCGAATGAGTTCACGTTCGCATGGGCAGTGATTTACTGGCTCATCTGCGCAGCGATAATCTCTCGGGGAGCAAAGGCAGCGCACTATGCCTTCTGGATATTCTTCGTCCTCATCGTTCTCGGTGTGGGAGCCTACATTGGAACCCTGCTCACAACCAATCCGACGCATTTCGCAGCAAGTTTCGATGCTAGTTCAGGTATGAAGTACAACGAAGCAATTCAGAAGGCGGAGAGTGCGGGTCTTCCGTCGGGATTCCTGACTTCGGCCACATTGCTTGGAGTCGCGTTCACGTACCTTAACTTCATAGGGTTCAATGCCTCCGTCTACTATGCTGGTGAGATCAAGGAGGTTCGACGCTCACAGTTTGTCGCAATAATTGGCAGCATAATCGTCTTCGGTCTAATCACGTGGCTGTTATACGAAGCTACATACGTTGGAATGGGAAGCCAGTTCCTAGGCGCTATGGCATACCTCGCAGCGACCGGAGATTCCTCCTACACTCTCTCGTTTCCACCTCTCCTTCATGTGCTCTTCCAGTATGCCGCAGGCACCCCAACCGCATTCTCCCTAGCGGCATTCGCGTTCTCCATGATGGCTCTCTCATCGTCGCTGACGTACATCTTCATCGGCGTTCGTTTTATCTTCGCTTGGTCCTTCGACCGGGTAGTTCCTACCGCGCTAGCCAAAATTGATCGCAGACACAATTCTCCGTATATGGCGCTGCTTGCTGTTACGATCGTCGCCATCATTCTCCAGGCGCTTTGGAGTTTCACTCCCTTACTGGGCTACTTCGCGTATGCCGTGTTCGGATACATGATAATGCAGTCCATCGTGGCAATATCAGGGATAGTCTTCCCATGGAGAAGAAAGGATATCTTCGATATCTCACCTTCCGTAACAAAATCCAAGCTCGGCCCGGTTCCTGTCATCTCAATCTTGGGCGTATTGACTCTACTGATCTCCATATGGCTGGGATACGCGAGCATCTCACCCGCCTTTGTCGGTACGCTTAACCCATCAATTGTTGCATTTACGCTAGGCCTCTTCATCATCGGAATCGTGATCTATGCCATATCCTCCATGTACCATAGGAGCAAAGGCATCCCGCTGGAGCTATCGTTCAAGGAACTGCCACCCGAATAGAGCGTTCGGAAAAAACTCCTTGCCTCGCACACGCATCTTCTTCGCTACAGACATTCACGGCTCAGACCGCTGTTTCGGGAAATTCCTGAGCGCAGCAAAGGTCTACAAGGCAAACGTACTCATCCTCGGCGGGGACATAACCGGAAAGATGATCGTACCCATAGTGAAGGAAAATGACGGCAGTTTCAGAGCGCACTTCTTGGGGAGAGAACAGAGACTGAGAAATGAGCAAGAGCTCAAAGCAATGATGATCAGCATCAAGGCGGTTGGCTACTACCCGCAAATCACCACGGAAACGGACCTGGAAGACATGGCTCAGAACCCCTCCAAGCTGCGAGAGAAGTTCAAGGAGATGATGATCGAATCTGTGAAGAACTTGGTTCGTCAAGCCGAAGAACGCCTGAAAGGTTCCGGAGTGAAATGCTTCGTCTCAGCAGGCAACGATGACGAGTTCTACATCGACGACATATTGCATTCGTCGAACTATGTTGTATATCCTGAAGGCAGGGTTGTACAACTAGATGACAAGCATGAGATGGCAAGTTGCGGTTTCACGAATATGACGCCTTGGAAATGTCCCAGAGACCTTCCCGAGGAAGATTTGGGCATGAAGATTGAGAGCATAATGTCCAAGGTGAGCGATAAGTCCAATTGCATACTGAACTTCCATTGTCCACCTTATGGAACTACAATTGATTTGGCACCAAAGCTAACCGAAGACCTGAAGCCGATTCTCGAACCTGGAGGCGGCATGGAGATGGCGCCGGTCGGAAGCATCTCTGTGCGGAAAACCATAGAGGAGCACCACCCCCTACTCGGCCTACACGGTCATATACACGAGTCCAAAGGCGTTGCGAAGATTGGACGAACCATCTGCGTGAATCCCGGAAGCGAATATACTGAAGGCATCCTCAAAGGCTTTCTAGCTGAGTTGGATGAGATGGGAATCAGGGATTATATCTTCACAACTGGTTAGCAAGATTTCCCCAGAAACTGGGTTGATGACATTTGCTGGAATCAGAGAACGACAGAACTCTACTAGAAGACTCGCTGAAGATTGTTGATGCTGCCAAAGAGCACGATGTAACGCTGAGATTGTTGGGTGCGGTGGCGATCTCTCTGCACTCAAGAGAGTTCGTTCACCTTTATCAAAGCCTGAAGCGACTTGGTGATGCGAACCGCGGATTCACGGACATGGATCTGATCGGCTACGCAAGACAACGGGCGAAAGTCAGAGAACTCATGGAAGACCGCTTGGGATATGTGGTAGACCAGAACGTCCTCCTATTTCGTGGAAAAGAGAGGCTCCTCTATCATCATTCGCAGGGAGTTTACAATGTCGACATTTTCTTCGATAAGCTAAATTTCAGCCATGAGATTTCGATTGGTTCGGATCCCAAGACCGGCAGACTTCTCCTTGATTACCCCACGCTTTCTCCAACCGACCTCTTACTGGAGAAACTGCAGATACACTCTATCAGTCAAAAGGATCTGAAGGACATAATCGTCCTGCTTAGAGCTCACCAACTTGACTTCAGAGATGACCCGGATCTCATCAATATGAAATACGTAGCGATGATACTCTCGGACGACTGGGGATTCTGGAAGGATGCGACCACGAACCTCCAAGACGTGCTCTCCTACTCTCAGAAATATCGCGATGAGGAGACGCTATCTGAACCGGACTTCTCGGATGTCTCAAGCAAGGCGGACCGAATCCTTGAGGCAATAGCCAAACAACCGAAGACTTTGAAATGGAAGCTTAGAGAACGTTCGGGAGAAGGCAAGCAGTGGTGGAACACTGTCGAAGAGATCTCCAGATGAGCGCTTAACTTTCATATACTAACTCTGTTTTTCTTCCAGTCGAAGGGTTGATGGCTGATGCGTAGACTTGGCTCGGAATATTTCGTCTACAAAATGACTGCAGAAAACAAGCCAGCTATGACTGTGAAAGCAGGTGAGACTATACTAATAGAGACGCAGGACGGGTTTGGAGGAGCAATAAAACGCGATGAAGATCCGTTCCCTGTGATTGACCTTGAACGAGTAAATCAGACCACGGGCCCCATCTACGTTGAAAACGCTCAGCCAGGAGACACCTTGGTCGTGGACGTGAAGAGGATCACTCTTCCAAGACAGGGTGTAACGATAATATTTCCGGGATTTGGAGCGCTACAAGATGAGTTCAACAAGGAATGGAAGAAAGTCTGTCCAATCCGAGCTGGGAAGGTGATTTTTCCAGAAGGAATCAGGTTGCCTGTTCGGCCTGTGATTGGAACAATTGGCGTTGCTCCCGCTCAGGGTGCTGTGGGTAACCTGTACCCTGGTCCACATGGTGGCAACATGGACATCAACGACATCACAGCTGGCACGAGGGTATACTTTCCAGTATTCGTGCCGGGTGCTCTGTTCTCGTTGGGTGACGGAAAAGCCGTCATGGGTGATGGTGAGGCTAACGGAGTCGGCATCGAAACCGCAATGAAGGTCACAGTTAGATTTGATGTGATCAAGGGAAAGAAGCGGGCCAGATCGATGTTGGAGACCGCAACTCACAGGATGACGATAGCCTCCGCGAAGACCTTGGAGGACGCCTCGAAGATCGCCCTGAAGGACATGCTCAATCTACTCACGGAAGAAACTGCGCTCTCTCGTGAGGAAGCCTACGCGCTCCTTGGAGCAATAGCCGACATCAAGATTGCCAATATCGTCGACCCTGAGATTACGGTTCGCGTAGCGATTCCCAAGTACGTTTTCAGACAAGCCAAACGGAAATGAGGACTAGTGCATTCTTGCTACATGAGCACGAAGTCTTCTCGCGGTTTTGCGGTCTCCTAAGCTCCCGAAACATGACGCCGCCAGCTCATACATTTCGCAGGCAAGTATCAGTTTCGCTCCATTCTCGAACTGCCTTACCGAATCCAAGAAAAGG
>CAZRDM010000027.1:9669-16869 GCA_964598845.1 uncultured Candidatus Bathyarchaeia archaeon | reverse complement strand
GGGAGAGGTAAGAAAGCTCACCGTTCTCTTTAGCCATGGGCTCATCGTTCTTTTTCTAGTATCTTCACTTCGCACTTCACAAGCTTGTGAAATTTTTCCGCGTCGCTTCTGCTGCCAACTATTGCGCCGAAATGCATTGGAACCGCAATTTTCGGATTAATCGACGTAACCGCCTCCGCTGCCTCTTGGGCTGTCATGACATAGGTTCCTGAAACTGGGAGCAAAGCGATATCGGTTCGTATGTTCTTCATTTCCGGAATGTGATCTGTGTCGCCGGCGTGGTAGATGCGCACACCCTTCACGGTAACTATGAAACCAAGCTTTCCATCTTCCTTCGGGTGGAATACTCTGGCTGGTTCTCTAAACTTATTGATATTGTACGCTGGGACCGCTTCGATTGTTACGTCGCCGACGTTAATCTTGTCACCGGCCTTCACGATCTTGACTTCTTTCGCTTTGACTTTGGATAGTTCGCTCTTCGATTGGGCATGAGCCACGATCGTGGTATTTGGGGCAACGACTTTCTTCAAGTCATCGACGCTGCAATGATCGAAATGTTCGTGAGTCACCAGAAGAATATCTGCTCTGCGTCCTCCGCCCCCGATCTGGATTGGGTCGATGTAGATTGTCTGTCCATCCTGAATTCTGAAACCATCATGACCGAGCCATGTCAACTTGACTCCCTGATACTCGAACATTAGTCGTCACTATCCATTGTAACTTAGCAACGTGTTTCGTTTAAAAGTCAATAGCTCTCAAGTGCCGCAAAGCCTCATATTCTGCAATCCCCTTCAACCCTTTTGACTGAAAGAATCCTGTTGACATGTAGTATTGTGAGAGCTGGGTTTCAATCCTGTCAATCCAAGTCTTCTCGCTTCTTTCTCCCGCGCTCAGGGAGGCATTGATCGAAACCGGCATTCAGGAACCCACATCACCACAAGTTGCCGCCATACCTCAGATCATGGCCGGCAAGAACCTCCTTCTTATCGCACCGACCGGTTCTGGCAAGACTGAGGCTGTTCTCCTCCCAATCTTCGATCAGCTGGTAAGAATTCCAAACCGTCAAGGCATCTCGGTTATCTACATCACTCCACTCAGAGCGCTGAATCGAGACCTCCTAAAGAGACTCGACTTTTGGAGTAGGAAACTGGCATTCACCGTCGAAATCCGGCATGGAGACACTCCCCAGAAAGAGAGACGTAGACAGTCTCTCAAACCACCTGACTTCATAGTCACAACCCCTGAGACGCTTCAGGCCATACTCCCGGGCAGACGGATGCAAGCTCACTTGCGCCATGTCCGCTGGGTTGTGATCGATGAAGTACATGAGCTTGCAGATGATAGGCGTGGGGTGCAACTTACTGTTGGGCTTGAGAGGCTGAGGAGGATAACTAATAGAGAGTTTCAGAGGATAGGGCTTTCTGCCACCGTTGGAAATCCTGAGCAAGTGGCGGCTTTCATCGCGGGAGAGAGCTCGATCGAGGTTCTGCAGGTCTCTCCTCATAAAGAAGCTAAGTACTTTGTCGAATTCCCGCATCCAACAGATGAAGACCAGATAGTTGCTCAAAGCCTCTACACCGCACCTGAAGCGGCAGCCCGTCTAGATAGAATCTGGGAACTTGTGGAAAACCATGATTCGACCCTAATCTTTGTAAACAGCAGAACAAACGCGGAAACTCTCGGTTCCAAGTTTCATCTGTTAAAGCGAAACGTGGCTGTGCATCATGGCTCACTTCCAAGAGAAGAGCGAGTGCGAGTTGAGAACGATTTCAAGAACCAAAGAACCAAGGCTCTCGTCTGCACCTCGACTCTGGAACTTGGCATCGACATCGGAAACGTCGACCTTGTCATTCAGTACATGTCTCCTAGGCAAGTGTCAAGTCTCATTCAGAGGGTAGGACGATCTGGTCACAGACTGGACCGAGTGTCCGAAGGTACAATCGTTGCAGTATCCACTGACGATATTCTGGAATCTGTGGCAGCAGTTCAAAGAGCTCTACAGAAAAGAGTTGAACCTGTAAAGATACAGGAGAAAGCTTTGGATGTTCTCGCTCACCAGATAGCTGGAGTAGTTCTGGAATCTGAAGACAAACTCAAAGCCGAAGAGGCCTACACGCTAATTCGACGGGCATACCCATATCGAGAACTAGCGAGAGAAGAATTCGAGAAAATAGCATCCTTCCTTGAGAAGATGCGCTATCTCAGGAGAGATAGAGGCTTTCTCCTCCGAGGAAGCAGAGCTAGACAGTATTACTTTGAGAACCTCTCCATGATTCCCGACGAGCGACGCTATCAGGTCATCGACCTCTCCACGCAGCAGTCTGTTGGAATCCTTGGAGAGGAATTCATGATGGTGAAGGCTAGGATTGGAATCCGCTTCATCGTCAAAGGCAAGGTTTGGCAAATCGAACAGATAACGGATGATGCACGAGTGTACGTAACGCCAGTGGAAGATCCAACCGCCGCCGTTCCGGGCTGGGACGGTGAGATGCTACCCGTCCCCTTCGAACTAGCTCAGAGGGTTGGCCAACTTCGAGCCGAGATCGCTCTGGAACTGGAATCGAGCGAACCGTCCTCGGTTATTGCTTCCTTGGAACAATCGTGGCCTACCGAACGCTTCGGCATACGCAAAGTCGTCGAGGAACTGGCCGAACACCGGAACATGAGAGCGTCTATTCCGACCCACCGCGGCCTAGTCCTAGAAGCCTTCGATAGGTTTCTGATAGTCCACGCATGCTTCGGGGAAACTGTCAACAATACGCTGGGTGAGGTATTCGAAGAAATGCTATCGAGGAAAGGCCTAGTCAGGCAATGGTGGTCAGACGGTTATCGAATACTGATCGAATTGACAACTACTACGCGAGACCTTTCGATGGATGAAATTGGCTCGATGATCGTAGGCATCGAACCCGAAGTTCTTGAAGGGGTGCTTAGCGGCGTGCTCCATAGGCACTTTCCCTTTGGCTACTACATGAAATTCATCGCAGAAAGGTTCGGAGCTCTCAGACGAGGCCTTACGTTCTCAGGCGAAAGCTTGAGGGAATTGGCCCTACGTTTTCGTATGACCCCAATTTACGATGAAACGATTCGTGAGGCCCTACTCCTCCATGTTGACTTTCCTCGTGTGCGAGAAATCAATAAGCAGATTCGCGAGGGCGGCATGCAAGTTGCATTTTTCAAGGCGCAGGACAAGCCGACTCCTCTTGCTTTCCATATTCTTAACAAGCACATCGATATACCGGAACTGATAGCCCCCGAGACTGTTGCCAAGGACACGATCGAGAGGTTAAGGTTCAGTCTCGACAACATGACCGTTGATCTACTCTGCTTCGAATGTGGCGCTCTGACGCAAGCCGTGGTCATCAAGTCTCTTCCGACGAAAACGAAGTGCTCTAACTGCGGCTCAGCACTGCTGGCTGTCTCCTCCTGGTCTACAGACTATCTAGTCTACCTCTTGGAGAAGAAGCTGAAAAGGCGAAGCCTCGAGGACGCTGAACGCGACACGTTGGCCCGCGCAAGACGCTCGGCAGATCTAGTTCTATCGTATGGCAAGAAGGCCATAATAGCACAATGCGTCTACGGGATCGGCCCCCAAACCGCGAGCAGAATTCTGGCCAAGATGCATGACGATGAAAAATCCTTCTACAAGGATCTCCTAGAAGCCAAGCTAAAGTTCATAACTACCCGTCAGTTCTGGGACCGATAGTAGGCAAAGTGAAACAAATTCGAGGCGGAGAATTGTGATAGCTGACCTTCACCGTAGGCTCAACGAGCTTAGGTTCGTTAAGGGAGTAGAGAAGGTTGAGCATGTTCCCTATTTGACAAGAGATGAATTTTGGGTGAGATTCAAAGATCCTTTGGATTTCAAGAAACTTGGGCAAGTAGTCAGCACGCACAATTATCAGATGATAAGGTTCGGAGGTCTTCCATCGAAATTGCCTCGCGCTCTCGGCGAAGTGCTGTGGGACGGCGTCACACATGTCATTGTGAAGAAGATCAGCGGCTGGGAAAAGTTCAAGGCCTCTCTAGGTCTTGAGCCCGAAGGAATGGCCAAGATCGCTGTTGACCTGCACGACCCATATCAAATATTCATAGCCATTGAGGAGGATGGTGTTCAACTATTGTATGAATACCTCGGGTTGAAGTATGCTGAACCAGCACCGCCTGCGCCAACGCCAGCTCCAGTACCCAGAACAGGTGTTCCAGCGGCTCCGACACCAGCCAAGCCAACGACACCCGCCACGTCCCTTCCTCAATCAACACAACTCAAACCAGTCGAGCAGGCGACAGTCGCTCTCGCTGTCTCGGCGCCTCCAAGACCAGACGTACCGGCAAAACAGGAAGAAAAGAAACAATCTCCCCAAGAGGCAAGTTGAAGGCTTCAGCTCAGAGCTGGGGGAAGCGACGATACTCTCCTAGGCTCGACGCCGAAAGAGACATCCTCCTCAATCTCGAGTGAGCCTGAGTAGAGAACCTCACCCTGAATCCTGCATCCCGACTCAATTCGAAGATCAACCCCGTGTATGCTTCCTGCTCTGCCGCGTTCCTCCATGACTACGGTCCTGCCATAGAGGGCCTCGACCTCAGACCTTTCTCCAATTCTTATGGTAGTGCCCACGAGCGGCCCTCTTACACGGCCACGATCACCGATAGTTATTGACTCCGCTCGAACTCCTTTCTCAGTCACGATTGAACCGCCGACTTCTATCTCTCGAACCTTAACCTCATTCGCTTCAAGCCAACCCCCAATCTCAACTCTGTCCGCTGTGAGGACGCCATTGACCTTGCATTTTCCGCCGACCTCGAGGCGACCACTCATGTTGAGGTTGCCTCCAACTCTGAGCACTCCACCGATGTCTACGTCTCCGCCTTCGGCGTTTCCCTCGATCTCAATCGTGCCTCCAACGTCGATTTTCTCAAATTTCAAATTTCCAGATACCTTGACGACGCCTCCAACATCGATCTGTCTTCCCGAGCTGTTTCCTCGTAGCAGCACGGAACCACCAACATCTAGTTCATCGAATTCCAGAGGACCAGTTGATTCAAACGATCCTCCTACGTCAATCTGACGTGTCACCGTGCCCCCACCTATTACGACAGAGCCGCCAACATCTATGCTATGGCAATTGGCTTCCTTCGCTATTCGGACAGATCCACCGACATCTATCTCTTCCACATCCGCCGAGCCTGAAACATCCAGCGACCCTCCTACTGCCACCGATCTTGCGTTGAGGGTACCATGTATCTCAGCTCGGCTACCAACATCGAAGTCGGCGACGGTGACATTGCCACCTACCCCCAGATTTCTGTCCACATCAACGGATCTGGCTGATAGAGAGCCTGAGACATGGAGACTAGCATCCGTGATTCGCACGCTACCTGAGGCTGTCAGATCGCCTCTTACATCAAGATCCCGGTCACTAGCATGAACCTCTGAAGCCCTCAAGTTACCGTCAATGGCAACCCCTCCCTCACACTCCACCCTTCCGTCTACTATGAGAGTGTCAGTCTCCGGCTTGACTACGGCGTCGCGTTCGACAATCAAGTCTCCTTCAACGTGCCCAAGAGTTGCTCTTGAACGACGTTGAACCGTTACGTCCGCCACGGTCATTCTATCCTCTTCTTTAACGGTTGAACTCGCTGGGCCGAATATATGCCCTCCCCAGCTCGCGGTTCATTTCCGCTCTGTGAGCGTCTATTCTCAGACGGCTACGACTTGCCCGCGCGAAAACCTTGACCTTATTCAACGCATTTGCGCTCCCTAAGACACGGGGCAGTTCAAAGATTCTGTCTCGAAACATTCTTGACCATCGAACGGTAGCTTCGGCATTTCCCAATTAAAGGTCAGGGCACGTTTCGTAATGACAGACTGTGGTCACAACATGTGAGTGCATGACTGTGCCTAGGGTTGCTGGCTACTCCCGAGATATGTCATGAAACCTTGCACCTTTCTGTACGCCTCAAGAAACTCCAGGCCTCTACGTGTAATATGATAGAGGCGACTCTCTCTCGAAGTACGGATGGAAAGAAGACCATAATTTGCGAGAGTTTCAAGCATTGGCTTTACTCTATCGAGAGGCAACCCTGCTCCATAGGAAATCCTAGTGACTAAGGCACCCTCCGGTCGATGCTTGAGAACTTCAAGTATGTCAGCGTAAATGTCGACGCGAGAGCGCTTCTTCAACTGCTGCGCCAGACAGTGACACCCTGCGTAGCCCTACTAAGCTTTCCGAAGAGAAATAAGCCGTACAAACTTGAGTCTTACTATAACCTCGGAGTCTAATGCCCAAATGTTTCGAGTGAGAGTGCTACGTTTGAATTAAGATCACCTTCAGTGTAGAATGGGAAAACTATCGGCAACCGAACGCCTGCACGTCTATATGCATCGATCCTCACGGAGCATTCTTCTGGTGAGCCGACTAGGGTCAGTTCCTTGGCCATCCCCTCAGAAACTTGGGCGATTGCAGTCTCTATTCCCAGCATCATTCTCCCTTTGGAGATCTCATCCAAGGTCGCCACGGTTGACGCTATCAGAGTGGCAGACCGTGAGAAGATGTTTATCACACCAGTCGCAAGCCCGATGCGCTCAGTAGAGACAGCCAGAGCCCCCAAGTAGGAGACAGCATCCTTTCCAGGAGTCAAGCTACTTTCTACAATCCAGACCGACTCGAATCTCCGTCTTTCCGCCTCCCTCACAGCAGTCAAGGCATCAGTGATAGGCATGTTCGGCCGGAGACCGAAACCGATTCTATCCGCGAAGAAAACCTCCTAGACGAAGGGTCTCCGGGCGCTATTTCCATTCCATAGTAGCGACATCCCTAGCGATTCTTGTTGCGGGAATCAGAATCGCGGTGCTGGTCTTCGCGCACAACTTGACGAGTCTAGCGAATCCCCTTACGCCTTAACACTATCTTTGCTTTCTTGGAGCCCTGAATGAGGTCCAAAAGCTGCTTCTCGCTTGGGTCTGAAGCGACTAGTTTGCCTTTCTCAACAACATACATCTTGACCTTCCGCTTCTTAGCTGACATTCAGTTCACCTCCGAATCCAAGAATCTCGACCAGACACCTGCCCCGAAACTGTACTTAAGAGTACTTGGAAGAAGTAGTAGCAGGAGAGAATGCTCCTCAAGTCCATCCCAACCCAAACTCATGAATATTCCAGACTCCAGACTCCGAGGAAGCTGTTCGCGAGTTCAAAAC
>CAZRDM010000027.1:0-9569 GCA_964598845.1 uncultured Candidatus Bathyarchaeia archaeon | reverse complement strand
AGATTCAAGATCAATAATGCAAAGAAGGTCAGTAATGAAAAGAGAAACCACACGCCTTTGTAGGTCATACTCTGCTGAACCTCGCTCTCAATCGGCTTCCAAACTGCACGAAGTTCCTTCGGCGAATCGACAATGACTAGAGTTTGGGGACTCCCTTCCCTGGAATCGCCAGACCACTGAACGAATATCATTCCCTGCGGCGTGATCATTGAGGGCTGGACTAGGACTCTGGCCGTTGAGTTCGCATCGTGCCATTCGGAGCCTTGCACATCTCCATAAGGCGAACTCGCGGCGACAAAGTACTGTTTCCGGTAGAGAGCGATTAGCTTTGTATCATTACCGAGATCCATCGTCCTTGTGGGTGTCACGGCCGCGTTCTCCCAGCTGGCGAAGACGAATCTAGTTACGTTATCCACATAGAGTACGGGTTGAAGTTGGATGACGTATGTCCCACGGGTGGTTTCAATCTTAACTCGTCCGGTCGCATCAGTGCGGTGGGGAAGCCCGTCAACAACTATCGTAAGGCCAGGAACATATGTGTCGATTGTTAGCGTAACGAAGTTCGTAGCGATTATTTCTACGCGATTCGGTTGAGCCAGAAGAACCCATTCCCCTCCTACTTTGTCAAGGAGCATGAGAGACAACTTCAGTTCAGTCGCATTCGAAACAGGCGGCATCACGAGTCTAATCGTTCTGTTGTCATGAGGCATCAATGAGAGGGCCATGGTCCTCACGACCCTATGTGCCTCTGCATCGTAGGCAGCAAATGTGACCAGTACTGGTTTAGTAGCTTTTGAGGTGACGTCCGCCTCGATCATGTAGACCTCATTCAGTCCGATTCTACGAGGAGCCCGTATAGATGTCAAAACCGCGACCTCGCCAGCTTGTGATGTGTTTTGGGAAAATTCTCCGATCTTGGAACTGATCTGATCTAGTTGGAGGGCTTTTGACTTCTCGATGAAACTCACGACGAGTTTGACGGCTCTAGTTGTGTATGCTCCGGTTTCACGTACTGTCCAGACCTCGTGCCCAACATCTCCGAGGACATAGAATTCCTTGTGATAGTATCCCGATTCATGCATCCCTTCTGGGGGTGCATTCTCAAAGAACTGCTGGCCCGTTGCCACAAACTCTGGAAGGTTGCCACCATAAAGAAAGAGTAGACTCGTGCCGACCTGGTGGGCGTGATCGATTACGTTTCTTGCGAGTGGCACAGTGATGAGCACCAAACCGTCTCGGCTTGTCCAGTCTTGCGGTGCGCGTAACGTGACCTCCATTGCAGCAGCTTGACCACCCACAGAGTATCCAACTAGAAATGTGTGCTGGTAGCCTTGGTCTCTTATCCAATCATGGATTTGGGCGATGAAGGGCGCTTGGATTTGGTAAAGTTCTTGGTAGATTGTGCGATTCGCGGCAGCGTTGAAAGCCCTGTATGAGCCTCTCTGCAAAGCGAGTACACAATAGTATTTCGTCAGATCTTGGATGAAGTGGATTGTACCAAAGGATTCGTAATCGAAGGGATTGATCCAATAATAGTTATACCCAATGACTGATTCTTGCGAGATTCCGCCTCCTAACCAAAGAAGGCAAGTGTCGCTGTTGGCTGTGTTCCAGTAGTACCAGTAAGCGTCGCCAATTTCTACGTTCTCAGCGCTGGGCTGAAATGGCAGTTGGGCTTGAACGGTCAGAGCGATGTTGGACGAAAGAACCAGTGACAATGTCAGGAAGAGGGATGTCACCAAACGTTTCGCGAATTTAGGAAGCGCCCGGGCGCTTCGGGATCCGCCCTTGGAGTAGCGGTAAACGATTCTGACAGCCAAGCCGACCGAACCTAGAAAGAATAAGCCCGCAAATGCATCCAGATCTACTCTTCTCGCTGAATGAACCCACTCAGCCCTAACGCTCTTCGGCCCATCCATTACGATTGAAGCCACTTCGTCGGTGGAACCACTGTTCCCCGACCAGATACTGAAACGATACTCTTCTGTTACTAGTCCTGACCAAGAAGTCACATCGTGAGCTGGGGTCACGCCAAAGCTTGCACAGGAGCCTTCTTCATACCATCCTTCACCGGAGACTTCTCCCATCTCCGATCTGACTGAGAGATAATAATCCGTCCTGTACAGGGCCTCGATGCTCGTGTCATTGGTAATCAATATGGAACGTGAATTCGAATTCACCCTGTCGCTCCATCCTACAAAAACAAATCGCTTTCCCGGTGACGCCTGGACTATCCGTGACGCCTCCAAGGAATGCGTACCTCCCTGAACCCTGAGAGAAAGCGATGTCGAACCGTGAACTTGGTATTCGGAACCGTCCAACATGACCCTTGTATCTCTTTGAGAACTCAGTGTAAGTATGAATTCATTCGAGATGGTGATCGTGAAAGGCATGCTTCCGCCGTTTGGATCCTGAAACCATCCGTCCTGCCACCAAACACGCGTCATGGCCAGTAGATACCATTCGCCCTCGGTGGAAGGCGCCGTCAATTCAAAGCTGAAGTTCGCCCTTCCTGGGCCCGTGAAGCTGCTGATCAAGGTGAGACTATCAGCAATCTCACCAGCTCGCAAATCCCAAATCCCAACATCGGCCAGAAACCTCTCCGAATATTCCACGATGATTGTCACGGTGAAATACTTGTCGGGCAAAACGCGTCCTAGATGATCAACATGAACTACCTTAGCCGAGACTGGATTGGCGTAGACATGAACCGCCGGACTTAAGGCGAGCAATAGCAATGGCAGTGCGACAGCAGCAAGTACACCGAATTTTCCAATGGTCATCGACTTACAAGGCTGGAACACTGGCATTCGGGATGCAATTTCCCTGTCTTGCTTCACTTGCTCAAAACGCACGGACATTTGATTTTCACTGGACCAGTTTCGGCCGGCCGCTTAACAGACAAATACTGCTAGTCAATCTGCTCTCCAGCTGCGGGTGGAGAACCCGTCTAGACATATGTATTGGGGCATAATATGCTACTCACGGCTAGATGTGTAAGGTAGATAAGCTCCTGTCACCTTGCCCCTGCAAGGAACCTTATTGGAGATTTGGCGCATGCCCGAAAAGCCTGAGAAAGCAATCGTCCTCTCAGACTTACGTAGGGTGTACCATGTCTCCAAGGGTGTCTTTAGGAAGAAGCGTGAGGCCGTCGAGGCGGTAAGGGGCATCTCCTTCAATGTGGATTTCGGGGAACTCTTCGGACTACTCGGTCCGAACGGTGCTGGGAAGACCACAACCATCAAGATGCTGACAACCCTGCTGACCCCGACATCAGGAACAGCCAAGGTGCTAGGCTTCGATATCGTCAAGAACGTGATGGAGATCAGGAGAAGGATTGGAATAATTTTCGGCGGAGAGAGAGGACTATACTACCGCGTCAGCGGTAGAGAGAACCTACGCTATTTCGCCGACCTCTACGGTGTCTCACTGTCGAAGCGTGAGAAGAGGATAAGTGACCTCCTTGACATGGTGGGACTTGCTGACCGGGCAGACGATAGGGTCGAAAGCTACTCGAGAGGGATGAAACAGCGGCTTCACATCGCGAAGGGGCTCATTAACGATCCGGAGCTGATGTTCATGGACGAACCGACCATAGGCCTTGATCCTGAAGCTGCTCGAGAAACACGCGCGATGATCAAAGGTTTGGTTGAGAAGGGCAAGACCATTCTGTTGACAACACACTACATGTTCGAAGCAGATGAGCTCTGTCAGAGAATCGCCGTCATCAGCAACGGCAAGATTGTGGCCTTGGACTCACCTTCAGCTCTAAAGCATTTCGTGAAGGATATCACGGTAATTGAAGTTGAAGCATTCGGGGTCGCGGAGAAGGACTTGGCGATATTGCGTGGTCAACCGGAGGTCACAAATGTTAGTGCAGATCTCGAAGGCGAACGGCAGACTATCAGAATTCAGACGCCCAGAGGTTCTGAGTTCATTCCGACTGTAACCCAGCTCCTTAGCAGAGCTAGGATAATGGACGTGAGAACGAAGGAACCGACTCTGGAGGATGCATACCTGAAGTTGGTGGCCTAGCCATGGCTGAACTGCAGACTCTATGGGGCTCATTTCGGATGAGCATGCTAAGTTTCTTCGCTGATCCCCAGTGGATAATACCCAACATCATCGCCCCCTTCGTCTTCACAGCTGTCGCCCTAATCTTCTTCGGAAACGTCTCCGGATCTCTAGCTCTCTACGCGGTTCTGGGAGGCGGCATGATGGGGATGTGGGGCAACACACTCTACGGATCCGGCTTCGCATTGGCGTTTGATCGCTGGAACGGGACGATTGAGTATGTGCTCGCAACGCCCTCAAGGCTCGTGTGGATCGTAGCAGGCAGATCGGCATCAAGCGCCTTCCTTGGACTAGTCAATGCTCTGGCAATCCTGGTGGTTGCAGTCCTCGGTTACGGAACTCAACTGGGAATCGCTAACCCCTTACTCTTCCTCTTGGCCCTCATGCTGACGTTGACTTCGCTCTCGGCTTTGGGCATCGTCTTCTGTTCCTCTTTTCTGCTCACACGTTCAGCCCAGGTTTTGACGAATGGCTTAGAGATGCCCATCTACGTCGCCTCGGGTTCAATGTTCCCAATTGCTCTCCTGCCGTTCTGGACTCATCCGCTTTCCCTGTCATTGGGACCAACTTGGGGGATCGATGCGATGCGCTACGCTGCGGACGCGACTTACGCGGGCATGGGCTTCGGTTATTGGACAGATCTCCTGATGGTCCTTTTCTCCACGATCGTCTATCTGGCGATTGGATTCTGGTTGTTCATTATCGTGGAGAATAAGGCTCGTCGGGACGCAACATTGGAGGAATACTAGGCGGTGACTCTGCAGGTTCGAGAGTGGCCTCCTCTACGCATCTTCGTGAGCAGTGCAAGCTTCGCTTTCAAAGCACTGTTTTCATGGCTCCGCCCAGCGATGTGGCTCACTCAGCTACTTGCACTTCCCCTCTTCCAGATGGCTTTCTTCGTCTACCTCGCCCGCTTTGTTTCACCCACAGTCACAAACGTAACCTTCATCGCCGTCGGAAATGCCTTGCAGGTCGCCTCCTTTAGTTCAATTTTCGCTGTCTGCAACATCACATCTGAAGAGAAGTGGCAGGGGACACTCATACCATTGATAGCCACGCCGGCAAACCGTTTCCCGCTCTTCCTCGGTCGCGCCAGCTTCCAGATACTGAATGGCATAGCGACCATAGCGGTGGGTTTCTTCTATGCTAACTACATATTCGGCGTTGACATGTCTCGAACCGACTTCGCCGCACTCACCATTGTCATCCTCATAACATCGCTCACAATGACTGGTTTCGGCCTCATGCTAGGAAGTGTCGGTCTCTTCATGCGAACTGCAATGATAATCGCGAACATATTTCTATTCATTGGACTACTTGTTTGTGGCGTGAACTTCCCGGTAACAGACCTTCCCGTATGGTTGCAGCCGGTCTCCTATGCGATACCAATGACCTATGGAACCTTGGCCGCAAGGGCCGCCGTGAACGGAGCAGGGATAGTAGAACTTACACCAGTACTCTTGCAGGAGGCCGGTGCAGGGGTGGCCAGCATTCTGGCGGGCTACGTACTCTTCGTAGGTTTTGAATTGCTCGCACGAAGAAGAGGAACTCTAGAGGAATACTAGTTAGGACTGAGCTCTGGATTTGGCAGGCCGACATCCTATTCTAGAAGAACCTCAATGAGATTAGCCGTCGAAATGCGGGGGTAGCCAAGAGATCATCGTAATGATCGGGTAACCTGGTATGGCGTCGGCTTGCTAAACCCGCGTGAGCGTGTGCTGTGAGCCGATGACTCTCTGAGTCTCGTGGGTTCAAATCCCACCCCCCGCGCTCTCGCTCTTACCCGGGCTTACCCGACCGCTCAGAGCTTCTCTGTCCTGATGATCATCGGATTTCTTGCTTTCGGACTCTCGGCCACTCGATTGGATGATGCTTGCGATCCGTTGATCTGGCACGGTTATTGCCTTGCTTGATACGAGGGAAGAACGTGCTATTCTGCGGCGGTGACAGAGTATGAAGAGCAGTCTATGGGCTTGGCGACGCATTTCGAGGGCGCTTGCGCTCCGGAACGTCTTCAGAGTGAACCGATCCTTTTTCCTTCTGCATCTCTTCAGTCACTCACCGCAGCCTTCTTCACATGGTTGCATTTGGCTCGAGCGAGTCAGAAGCTCACCCTCCTCTCCTCTGCTTCCTTACGCCTCGCTCTCTCTTGTAATAAGCGTGTGAGGAAGTGGCAAGTGTGCGTATCTCTGAGGGGCCTTAAAGAGCAAGGCAACCCAATATATGACGATCTTGTTGAAGGCTCTACCAAGACAGATGTTGCACTATGGGCGGGGGAGAACACGCGGCCCGCGGCAATCCATTGCCGAAATGACTCGTCTCTGGTATTTGATCAGGGTCTCAAACAAATACGGACTGGACCCACGCAAATTTCTTATGTGTTTTCCACACGCGTTGACTCATGAGAAATCGTCGCACAATGGCATATCGGTCCTACTCCGCCAGAAGACAAAGAACAATTGCGTCTTTCTCGTGACACAAGATCAAAAGGTGATCGCGCAGCTACACCTTAGCCGGAAGCTGTTGGACTACCTTCCAGAAGTGGACCCCGCAAGTTTCCCGTTCATCCAATTCACCCAAGCTAACGAAACGAAAAAGTTGGAAACGATCGACGTGCAAATCAAAGACATAGATGCTGGAGTCAAGTGGGTCAACATGACAGCTAGGGTTGTTGGGAAGTCGAATACGAGGAACGTCTTCTCGAGGTCCGGCGATCCCCTCGCTCTATCGATCGCGACAATCTCTGATGGGACCGGGTCCATGAGGTTGCCGCTGTGGAACGCACAAATAGACACGGTCTCGATTGGTGACACTGTCCAGATCGAGAACGGGCGAGTAAAAACGTTTAGAGGCGAACTGCAAGTGAGCGTTGGTAGAAATAGTAAGCTCGAAGTCATCAGAAGCAATCAACACAATAAAGGCGCACTCTGAAGACATAGCTGCCCAACCTCGCAGTACAGCATTCACAGACTCAGTCTCACGACGCCAATATCCGCATTCACATCTACGTGCGCTTCCTCCGTCTCACGGTCACCATAATCCTCCGTGCCTGCATTGCCACGTAGGCCGTGTGGAAGAGACGGCTGGCGTCCTGACAGTCAAACTGCGGGACAATTTCTTCGAAGACCAAGGCAGATAGATAGTGGACCGGCTCTTCGACAAGGAACTTGCAGACCGATACGGAAGTCAACTCATCGCGCCGGAAAGCAGCAAGCTTGAGAAAGCCTGCGTAGCCTCTATGAGAGACGAGCAAATTACCGACCGTAGACTTCAACCCGAATCGAACATCGGATAAGGGTAGCTGCTGGACAAGAGAAGGTGGAAGATTCCGGGGGCTGACATGTGAACCCACCAAAGGATACTTAAGCGGAGGGCCGCCATTTCCATGGACGTATGCAGTGGATTCGGATTCTTCGTCCTATCCAGTGTGTAACAGAAGCGTAAAGTGGTGAGCAGAACATGACAGAACAAGAGAAAGTTGAGGCAACCTCGACTACCCGGCAGAGTGGAATGCGCTCCAACACCATTTTCATTGGACAGAAGCCTATCATGGCGTATGTTACAGCGATTGTGATGCAATTCACCGGTGGCAGCAATGAGGTTTCAATTAAAGCGAGAGGGCGAGCCATATCGGCGGCCGTTGATGTCGTTGAAGTGTGCAGAAGACGATTCTTCGAAGGCAAGCTTCACGTAAAGAAGATCACCATCGGAACCGAGCAGCTGGGCGAGGAAGGACAAGTACGAAATGTGTCAACTATCGAGATCACCGTGACAAGACCAACGTAACCGCGACAGTAGACCACCCTCGCACAACAGAGAGAGCCCACAGTATTCTTCTACGACACGCGTAAAGCATCGAGGAACATGCGCACCCCCACACTACCCCAAGTGGAAGATTAGATTTCCATAATGGATTCGCGGTAGCCATCTTTGGTCCCGCTATGAACGCGACGATAGCTGAAACGCATCGCCGGGTGTGGCTTCAACCAAATTGCTCTAATCTGTGTTTCTTCATCTACTCGGTTGGTTGAAGCGGGGCTGAAGATGCAAGAAGCGTGGTAAGGAGGTACTTCCTCGGCACTATGACTTTCCACGATAAGATCGTTTCTTTGAACTTGGAACAGGAGACTCAAGGGCCAGATGACAAGGGTGCCTGGAAGGTCAAAGGAACTTACCTTAGGGAGGCAGGCGTATGAGAGCAATTTGTGGCTACTGGGACGCCACGCGGGGAAGTACTCACGACCAGCTCAAGTTCAACCAAACCAAGACCGCCTTGGCGCTAGGTATCCTGAAGCACAGGTGCCAATGTATGTTGAACAGCAATGTAGGAGAAAGTAGCTTGACCCATAAATTGAGCAGGACAGACTACGCTATGCGAAAACGACAGAAGAAAAAGCAGCGCAAAAGGAAGCGTACGTAATCAAGCAGAAATCCCAGCTGATTCAGACGCCGCCGGCTCACACCCGGGAGGCCCCCTGTTGGCTTACTATAGCCTCCGCTCTTTGAATAACCTTTCAAGGAGCACTGGCAAGTCCTCATGCCTCCTCGCAGCTTGATCATCCAAACTGATCTGCTGCTCTTTCGTAAGTAACTGCCAGTAGTGAGCGATCTCGTCAGTGGTCTCGTACGTGTGAATTCCGCTTTCTCTTGTATTATGTCGGCGAACGACCACACTGATCCTTGCCATGAGTAGAGATAGGCGGAGGACGCTCAATAAGCTCTCGGTTCAGATTGCAGGTACGCGAAGTGCTGTTGGCTAGGAGAATGATGCCAGGTCGGCTCGCGAATGCATGACCGTTTGTAAGGGCTAACTCGTACGAATACCCTTGCTGTGGAGTACGTAGGGCTTGGTTCTGAGTGTAACGGCACAGCGCGTCCGCCTACGGTCACGAAGCACCGGCGAAAGCTGAGGAGCTGAGATGCCTCGACGTTCGCCATTCCCCCTCGATCTCAGAATCATCTTTTCTTCTCCACATCCAATTTTTGGACGAGTTTGATGACTTCGCGTGAAATGCTTGGCGTCAACTGAAACTTTCCGTGATGTGGGCAGTATGAATCGAGAACTACCTTTCCCGCGTCTTCATGGAAGATGGCCGGATACAGCCGACAACCCTGAGGCCGATAATTGTAGATGGTGCATCGCTGACCGTTATGAAAGACGCATCTGCCCGACAGATTCTTGAGCTGCCGGTTCCCGTTCTTCTTGACGATGAAGAAATCCTCAGAGAAACCAAGGCCCCTTATCCGGACGATATCTGAACTGCTCAGTGGCATCTCGGTATTCAAGCAGCACTTGATGCACCCGTACTGCAGGCACATGTCTTTCATCTTGCTCATCACTGGGTCTTCTAGGCGGTTCTTAACTGGGCGGTAGCGCGATACCGCCCCTTACAAGGTTACAAGCGCTAAATGAAGTAGTTTATCGAAAAGAACATGATAGGTCTGGTCTTCGCTCAGGGCCGACGTGATGCGGAGAAGACTCGACTTCACCATCG
>CAZRDM010000026.1:0-26554 GCA_964598845.1 uncultured Candidatus Bathyarchaeia archaeon | reverse complement strand
AGCTACTTTGAAGCCTTCCACAGCCTGCTTGAGTGGGAACCTGTGTGTTATCATGAGGGATGGCTTGATTCGTCCAGAGGCAATCAGATCCAACGCCATTCGCATCTCTGTTTCAGATGTGGAGTAACTTGATTCGAGGCCAATCTCGTGCAAGAACAGACGGCTTGCGTCTAGAGAGAAGCTTGATCCGCGAGCTGGGGCACCGAAGAGAATGATCTTTCCACCCTTTCGCACTGAGCTGAAGGCCTGCTCAACTGCCTTGGGATTTCCTGTTGCAACTATCGCATGATTCACGCCAAGCCCTGATGTTTCTTTGAGGATGATTTTCCCTGGGTCTTCCTTGATGGGGTTAATCGCTAAGTCAGCTCCGAGCTTGATCGCTATTTTTCTTCGATTCTCAAGGATGTCGATGGCAAAGACGGGGACGATCCCGTACAGTTCAAGTAACTGTACATGAGTGAGGCCCGCCGGGCCTACTCCGAATACTGCAGCGCTGTCTCCAGCTTTCACCCCCACTCGCCTCAACGCTCTGATGCAGCAAGCTGTAGGTTCTACCTGCGAACCTTCATCGAATGACATTGATTCAGGTAATTTGTAGACGGTGCATCCATCTACGAGAGTTTCTTGAACGCGGAAGAATTCGGCGAACCCGCACGGATCCAGATTGCTCTTCGGGTAGGCCTCGCAGAGAGTCTCCCGACCGTTCTTGCAGTAGTAACAACGCCTGCAAGATATGTGATGATGAACTACCACTCTGTCCCCCTCCTTCAATGTTCGAACATCCGAACCTGCTCGCTCTACTTCTCCAGCAACTTCATGTCCAAGCACTGGAGGGGTAATCGATTCGCCGTGGACTTTCTCCAAGTCGGTCCCACAGATTCCACAGGCACGCATGTGAACAAGAATCTCGTTCTCGCCTATGTCAGGTATAGACAGCTCTTTGAGTTCAAGCTGACCAGTGCTTGAGATCATCAATGCCTTCATACCGGGTCTCTACCGCTTCGCGAATCAAACGACGTCAAATTTGATCAATGAAGAGGACACCAACTGCCCTCAAAAGCCTATAGCCGAGTCCAATGAACTGACCCTAATCACATCCTGGGAAGATGGCTGGCTCTTGGCATCCAAAGTTCAAGTCTACCTCGAAAAGATGCCAAGGCTACGAAGACCAGTAATGCTCTGTGGGCTCCCCGACAGTGGAAATGTGGCCAAGCTGGTTATCGATGAATTGGTCAGGCAACTCAAGGCAGTGAAGTTCGCTGAGATATACTCCTACTCACTTCCTCCCCGAGTCTTGATTCGCGAGGACGGAACTGTGAACCCCCTGAAACATTCATTGTTCTTCTGGACAAATGAAACTGGAGACAGGGATATCCTCCTTTACACTGGCGATACGCAACCGGTCAATCCTGAAGCGGCCTATGCTCTTGCCGAGAAAGCGTTGGACATAGGACAATCGCTAGGAGCCGACATCGTATTCACAGTTGGCGCTTACATCACAGGCCAGTTCTCGAAAGAACCGAGAGTCTTCGGAACCGGGACCGACAAAGATCTAGTTAAGGAACTAGAGACAATGGGGGTTTCGCCCATCAACGAAGGAAGCATCACCTGGATGAACGGATTGCTCGTCGGTTTATCCAGATTACGAAATCTGAAAGCCATCTTCCTATCCGGCGAAACTTCAGGATACATTGTGGACGCGGGCGCGGCTCGCGCAGTGTTACGAGTGTTGAGCCAGAGGTTAAGCCTCAAATTAGATCTCACGGAATTAGAACAGAAGATCAAAGAATCCGAGCCCGTCGTCAAGTCTATGGAACAGATGCAAGGACGGGGCCGTGAAAGAGACGAAGTTGGCTATATCGGTTAGGTTTTGATTGTATCGTAATTTCACCTGAAACTGAAATACATCGAAGACTTCTCCGCCTTTTGCTCCAGTCGTGAAAACAATTGAAGAGGAGAACCTACGCGGCGCTGTCGACATCTACCTTTCTGAATGGCGTAGGTTCGAATATTCAGCTTGGTGTTTGGCCCTTCTATTTGGAACACAATAAAGTCGGGGACGAGCTGTATGGCACATTCTCAACGGCCAGTAGCCTGTTCGGGATCTTGGCACGAGCCATATCGTCGAGGCTTGGCGGAGTGAGCGAGAGCCTGCCTTTCGTATCAGGCTTGATTGCGTCTACAGGAATGATGATGATCTACGCCTTCTTGCCAAGTCCAGTGGGCATAGCTGTGGGGATGGGATTGTCAGCAATCTCAATGGCCCTAATCATGGCTGGAAGAACCACACTGGTAGGAAGAAGCGCGCAGAACAAAGGTCTAGCGACAACCTACGCAATACTCATCACACTTGCAAACATCGGCCTCATAGTTGGAACCAACCTTGGCACCATCGCCTTCACCATTTCGAACTACTTCACAGTCTTCCTAGCCGGCGGCCTTGCAAGCGTAGTCGGATTAGTCGTTGCTCTGCTTTGGTTGCCCAGAGAATCGATTCCGTCGAAAATGAGATTCGGCATAGTAAGGTTCGGTAAGACTTCTTCGACACTAAGGCGATTCTATTGGGCGACATGTCTCGATTCATTCTCTTGGAGTATTTGCATGCCCTTCTTCTCAATAACGCCAGCGCGCATATTCCAAGTTACTGAGAACGATATCGCCCTTATTCAGACGTTGGTGTTCGGAGCGTCCACTGCAACCAACGTCATGTTCGCGGTTTTGTCAGATAGACTGTGGGGCCGCAAGTCGCTCTTGGCGATTTCCGAGGTTTTGGGCATCTTGACTTTGGGTCTGTACTTGGTGGCGCCGAATGTTCAACCAATATTCATTTCGGCTCTGTTGATGGGACTCGTAATCTCAAGCTGGGGGCCCATCGTTTCGGCGTACGTTAGTGAAGCCTCCAACGGCGAAGAGCTACATGATAACGTAGGTACTTGGATGACTCTAACCGCACTTGCACGCGTTCCGGCGCCAATAATTGGGGGATACCTCGCCGAACGATGGTTCCCCCGTGCACCCTACTTGGTATCGGTAATCTTGGTCGCAATAGCTGCACTGTACATTCAGAAATACCTCAAAGAACCTGCAACAGATTGAGTCGGATGTCATGAGCGAAGAGAGGGATGAGCTACTCGCGTACAAAGTGAGGCTCACGAGGATTCAAGGTCAACCATGCGTCCAGATCACCACTCTTGTGGCAATCCTGATGAGTCCCAACAGGTCCGCCGGAAAGACTATCCAAGTCCTTTCTTGCTCACTGCGCCGCTCACACCCTCCCTGTGACGATCAGGGTTTTCGCGAACGCGCCGAGAGGCGCACATGCGGAGAACGAGAATAGCCTTCAGTCACCCGCCTCTACTTCAGATTCCGAACAGAGCTAATGTCTCAGTTTGCGAAGCCTTGGAAGAAACCCGACACCGATACCGCGTCAAACAGCAGCCTGATTCTACATGGAAAGGGCGCTTGAAGCTTCAGTTCAACGCTCACCCCCGGCGCCAAACCTTTTGTTCAAATCCGTTCCCTTATGAGTAACAAACGGACGACGCAACAGCTCCGCCAAGTCGGGGATAAGCCACTCAGAACTTCTCGGCGGGTTCTCCCGCGATGTCCTAAGGCGCAGTACATGGCTGCCGCCGTCTTCGGGATTGAAGGTCAGAACGCTCTTGTAGATCGGGTCGGGTCCGAGCTGCCGGTTCGTTGCGTAGACTGCCTCGCTGACGGTTAGACGGTTTACGGCCAATGCCCTGATGAGCCATAGCGTTGCCTGATCGCTGAAGTTGAGCGACACAAGCCTATCCCACCCTATGACCGCTGACGCTCCCTGTCGGTGGAACGCGTCTGCGAGGTTCGACCCTTTCTCGACTGGAAGGTCTTCTATCACAATCTCCTCTCCTGTCCCGTATGAGATTCCGGCGCCGAAGCATCCCATACCGATGATTATCGCACTCTGGAAACGACCCTCAAGGTAGGTGTCCACGAACTTCGAACCAAATGCGAACACTTGAGCATCCCCTTCGTAGCTCTTGGCGGGCAGCAGTTCTTCCCGGAACTGTTCCGGCTGATACTTGGACGCGTCGTAGAGTTCGCTTGTGAAGTAGAAGACGCCGCGCGCGCGTCTACTTGTTCCGCTGTGAACCCTGAATACTATGAGTTCATAGCCTGCGGGGAAGGACTTCATGAAGTCCACCGAGACAGTTGATGACTTGTATACATCCACATACATTCCGGCCGCATTCAGGTATTCTGTGGCTGCTTCTTGGAAGCTCGGATTGGGATTGAGTTCGGACAGTGCGTCAACGATGGCAGCTCCGCCTTCCCTCACATGTTTGAAAGTAGTCGTCGTGAAGGGATGAAGGAAGTAGACCGCGATGGAGCTGGAGGCAACCGCCAAGATCAGCAGAAGCGAGAGAACGCTTCTTGATAGTGAGAGCCGTCTCACGTGACTCAACCACTTCGCACGTCTTCGTTCAACAAGCTGCCAAGTGTTCAAGTACATGCACTTGCTTATGCTTATGCCTGCGAATGGGCCCACGTACAGCTAATCAGCAAGGGTACTTTTTTCGATGGCGGGTGTTTGGTAGGCGCGTAGACCGTCGACTACACCGGCTTTCCTCGGTTGCACCGTCCTTGTCGTCCTCGCCGACAAAGCAAGAATAGAGACTGCCCTACGAGAGATGTGCCCACACCAAGCGTCTCCTAAGAAGCGTTATAGGCGGAAGAACGATTAACTGGTGAATGATGGCCGACTACCAATCCTTCAAGGAAGTGCGTCGCTTCTATCAATGATTCTTGAGGATCATAAGAGACTCACAGAACTCGAAAGACGCGTCAATCAGACGCAGAAGTGACGAGCAGGGTGCGTGCTCTCTTTGGAGTCGAGATGAACCTCCTCACAGGTCGGTGATCTGAACCCAATCGAGCGTGATTTGGCAATGGTGGGCCGGGAGGGATTCGAACCCTCGACCTACATTGTGGTGGGCCCGCCCGGATTTGAACCGGGGATCTCCGCCGTTCCCATTCGAGGCCTCGTATGTGAGGGCGGCGTCCTGACCAGGCTAGACCACGAGCCCACTGCCTGGGAATTAGTAGTTTGCTGCTGCAGGAACCTGATCCAGCGAGTACCGTCCTTTCTATAAATCCTTAGCCATTCGGTTCCTGCTCTTCCTGTTCCAACTCTGTCAATTAGTGTGAGGGCGTCTCTTAGCTTCCGTTGCTTCCTCACGATTGAGAAGCCGACATCGTTGGCAAAGCGCCGGATGCAATCAAGCTTTGTTATGGCGATCCAGTAAGTTCTCGATGTGAACGTAACAGGCTTCCCTCGGATAGACGTGACGAATCGCACAGGTCGATTGTAATGACCAATCCGCGAATCCACTTCCAAATGCTTCAATTGCTGCTGAACATACTGAAGGATGATTACTTGATTGTTGGAAGCTTCGAGCCTTAACGAAAGGCGGCTGTTCCTACTGACTGAAACTATGGCAGAACCTTCGGCATCAAAGAAGCCGCGAACAAACTGGTGTCGGTAACGTCTGATGAGGCTGTCCAACATGGAGAGGGGTTGAGACATGAACTCAACGAGCATTGTGCTCCCTACTCTGACAACATACCGTTGGAGGCCGTCATATGCGTCAGACGCTACGCGAAATCGATCATGATTCGGAAAGAGTGCAGATAGATCATTGGCGAATGCCTCTGCGAAGTCCCTATCTGTGACCGACAGCCTAACCTCATCATTGTAGTGACGCTTTGATGTGTACACCGTCCCATCACCCAGCACGGCACCGATCACATAGGAAAGTTCCGGGGATGGTTCATTTCGGAAAACATTGCAACTTCCGAACGGTGTGCAGCGTCCCCTTAACCACGAATGAACGGTGGAAGTGGGGACACGAAGACCATGCTTCAGTGAAAGTGCCTTGCTGACTCTTTTGTAACCCCAACCTGTATTCTCTGCCAATCGGATGCTTTCGGAGTGCAGACTCAACCGAAGGCTGAGGGGAAGAACGCTGCGCTGAGAATTCAAAGTGTCACATTCACGGCAACGGAATGGTCAGAATTAAGTCAGGAGTCGAATGAAAGTAATGCAGGACTTCGTATGAGAGGGCGGCTTGCGGCTCTGTTTTCGATGTCCATGCCAGGCTAGACTACCGGCCCATACCACCGAAGAAAATTCTCTCGGTGCTTCGGTTAACCGGCTCAATCTCATTCATAAAGCGCACTATATCTTAGTTCAGCAGATATGATTGGGGCTTCAGATGACCAGTAACAATAGACAGGCATGATCATTCTGGGCCCGCTGGCCTCTTGCAGAAGCATGGCCGTGTAAACGTTCGTCAAACAAGCCTTGCCGGTAATGTTAAGACTGAATTGCCCCATCATGCAATTGGAGAAGGAAAAATGGGAAAGCCTAGGCAGGTAAGGAAGAAGAAGAAACAGAAATAGAGAGACCGCTGTTCCTCTTCGTCGACTCCATTGTCATCACGTGCATATTTCCGAGAGGCGTATTTGCGCCTTCGCGTCTTAGTAGCGGTAATACTGCCACAAACAAGTGGAAAGTTAGCTCGCAAGAGCAGCAGCTCAGTTTATCTATGAATCTCTCGCCACGACTTTACAGCTTGCTCATAATGCCTCCTCATAGCGGCGACGGGTTCGCCTCTGACTTCAATCTCGTCCACATTGATCGTTCCTAGCCCCTTTTCAGATGAATTCGATGATGACGCAGATAGGGTGTGCAATTGGCTGCAAATGGTGGTACGCGAGGTCTGGTTCTTACTCTTGGTCACATCGCGCTCTCGGTTTTTGCAAGCATATTAAGCTTGGACCGTTCAAAGTTGCAGGAAGGCGACTTCCAGTCTTGGTTTCCGACCTCGTGACGTTGGCTCATGGTGCGGGCGGTTCCGTAATGCAATCTCTGATCAAACAATACGTTCTCAAGCACTTGGGCGGCGCGAATGTCGAAGTTCCACTCGAGGCTCTTGATGACGCTGGCGTTGTTCAAGGGATTGTTCTCAAGTCTGATTCTTACACAGTGAAGCCTCTCTTCTTCCCGGGCGGAGACATAGGAAGACTCGCAGTCAGCGGGACCATTAACGATATCTGTATGCTCGGGGCTGAGCCGTTGGCTTTGGCGGCTGGGTTCGTCCTCGAAGAAGGGTTCGCTTTGTCGCAACTCGAGAAGATTCTTGCAAGCATACGGAGCACTTGCAATGAAGCAGGCGTCCCGATCATAACCGGTGATACCAAGGTAATGGAGAGGGGAGCGCTAGACAAGTTCGTTATCAATTCCTCAGGAATCGGAAGGCGGAGTGCTCTGTTAGATCGAAATCTCGCTGCGGTCAAGAAGCTTCGTGACTTTGAGGCTCAATGGCTCCTCGATTCCAACATCCGCAAGGGAGACAAGATTATCCTCTCTGGAACAATAGGGGATCATGGTATCGCCGTTCTTTCAGCACGTGAAGGTTATGGGTTCGAGACGAAGGTCGAGTCTGATGCTGCGCCGTTGAATCGTTTGACAAGCCACATACTCCAGGTTGGGGGCATAGTGGCTATGAAGGATCCAACAAGAGGCGGTTTGGCCAATCTCTTGAATGAGTGGAGTGAGAAGTCTAAAGTCGGTATCTTGCTGTATGAGGAGTCGATTCCTGTCAGGGAAGGGGTTCGCGCTGCCTGTGAGATGCTTGGGTTAGATGTGATGGAGATCGGCAATGAAGGCAAAGTTGTTGCAGCTGTTGTCCCAGAGAGAGCTGAGAGTGTGTTAGTGGCAATGAGAGAAACTGAACATGGAAAGGATTCTGCGATAATCGGTGAAGCAACCTCGGACTTTGGCATAGTTGCTATCGAAACAGTTGTCGGCGGCAGACGTATAGTCCCCCAACCGGAAGGCGATCCGGTTCCGAGAATCTGCTAGACTCGGCACCGCATCGATGCGAGCATCTTGTGGTCCGCCCAGATCTTGCAGGTACCCTCAGATGAGACCATCGTGGGCCCTTTAGGCGAGGATGGAGTGCATTCCCTCATGTAGAGAGGACACTCTGGGGGGTCGATTTTCCCAAGGATCACTTCACCGCATCTGGCCTTAGGAACAAACTGTTCGTTGCCTGGAATCTCCTTCAATCCGTACTTCGCACGAGCATCATACTCAAGGAATTCTTCTCTGATTCTGAATCCCGAATCGGGGATTGTGGCCACTCCGCGCCAATAGCCCTCAACTCGTTCGAACGCCTTATCCATGGCCTGCTGAGCCTTTACGTTCCCCTCCCACGTCACTGCCCGCGTATACTCATTCTCCATCTTCGGCTCATTCTGGGCTAGTTGCCTGAGAAGCATGGCGATCGAGATCAGAACATCATTCGGTTCGAAGCCTGAGAAGACCATGGACTTATGGGTTTTCTCGAAGACGGGCTGGTAAGCCTTCATACCGGTTATCGTAGATGCATGACCAGCGTTGATGAATCCATCTACCGCTAACTCAGGAGACATTGCCACAGCACCCACGGCGGGAGGAACATAGCGGTAGGAAACCAAGAAAGTCAGGTTGTCAGGTGGCCCTTTGAGTATCTCATAGGCGGTCGGCGGCGCTGTTGTTTCAAAGCCCACCGCGAAGAATACGAATTCTCGAGCTGGCTTTGCTGACGCCATTCGAACGGCGTCGTGGACGCTGTAAATGATATTTACGTCTCCGCCTGCAGCTTTTGCGTCGAACAAGGACATGCCAGAGCCTCTTGCTCTGGACATATCACCGTAGGTAAGAATCGTCTTACCGTCGAGTGAAAGCCTCACAGCTGAATCAATGTCAGCGGCTGGGGTAATGCAGACTGGGCAGCCCGGGCCTGACCGAACTTCAACATTCTGGGGAAGTAGTGTTCGTATTCCGAAATGAGTTATCGTCCACTCATGAGAGCCGCATACGTGCATTAGCATGATGGGTTTCTTGATGATTTGGGCAAGTCGCTCAATTTCGAGCCGAAGCTTCTTTGCGAGTGCAGGATCCCGATATCCTTCGAGAATCAGGATAGTCCGCCCTTTGTCTCCTTTTGATAGACTATCTCTTCCGCGGGCATGGCAGCCAACATTTCTCGCCAGTATTTCAGAGTCTCCAGAGCCTCTGCCTCGTCTAGTACATGGATTGCGTATCCGGCGTGAACCAGAACGTAATCGCCAATACCGACCCTCACAAGGGAAATGTTAACGCCATCACGGACTGTTCCATCCCCAAAGTCTACCCTAGCGAAATCGTCTTCAATGCTTACGACTTTTCCAGGGTAGGCGAGGCACATGGTTTCTTCAGGTTGGTTCTGTTTTCGTCCGCTTATTAGGTTGTGCCACCAGTTACCAAACCTGTAAGGTCAATTTCGCCTATGAGCGATCGATACGATCTCGCCCAAGTTGGCAGGATCGCCCGGATCGAGGGAGAGATAGCAAAGGTCGACCTAGGTGGAGGAACCATTGTCGATGCCAACATGGGCCTAGTAGAAGCCAAGGTGGGCGATCACGTTCTGGTCCATGCAGGTTATGTCATCAGTGTCCTAGACATGGAGGAGGCCAATCGAATTCTCGCCGAGTGGCGGGAAAAACGGTTTGAGGATTGAGTCGTATTCTCGCTAGATCAATGACGCCAAGTAGGCTTGGCCGAATGAGATTCCACCATCGCCTGGCGGGACAGCGCTGTTCGAAAGGTATCTGAGCCCTGCGCCATTAACTATCTCTCGAATCGTAAGCGCGATCTGCTCATTGAACGCAACGCCCCCAGAGAAGCCCACGGTCTTGATGTTCTCTCTCCTTGCGATCTCAACAGCTGCACTTGCAAGAGTGCGTGCAACATAGGCTTCCGCCGAGAACGCCAAGTCATGGGAAGGTAGCTTCTTTCTGTTTTCGAAGACCTCGCGAACCATGTTAGTTGTTCGAAGGTTCTCACCATCAATTTCTGGATTCAGTTTGAGTCTATCTCGTCCCTCATTTGCATGTGATTCGAGTTTCATGGCTGGTTCTCCCTCGTAGGTTCTCTCATGACTGAGTCCTAGGATGGCTGCGATCGAATCCAAGACTCGGCCGCAGCTTGTCGTCCAGATGAAATCTTTCTTTTCAAGCTGGTGAAGGATTGTATCGGCCTCTTCCTGTCCGTGGGGAAGGTGCGGTGAGTTTGCTCTCAGCCAATCGCCAATCGTGGGTTCATCTCTGAGAATGCCTGCCACCATTCTTGTTGGATACCGAGTGGCCAAGTCGCCTCCAATCATAGGTTGTTGCTCCAGATGTGCCACTCGCTGATACTGATGGCCTCTGCAGATCAGAATCTCTCCGCCCCAAGCTTTCTTGTCGTCGCCTAACCCGAATCCATCGCAGACAATTCCGACAATTTCGTGAACCGCATACTCAGCCATCAAAGAACCAACATGTGCGTGATGGTGTTGGATCCTGAGTAGAGGTACGCTCAGCTCTTCAACCACGCGCTCGCCGATCTTTGTAGTCGCAAATTTCGGATGCAGGTCGCAGGCTATTACTTCCGGCTCAAAACCAATCAGACGTTTTAGATAATTCGTTGCGTGTTCGAGAAATTCTGCCGTTTCAATGGTTTCAGCGTCACCAATATGTTGGGTAAGATATGCCTTGTTTTCGAGTATCATACACGACGTCACATTCAACTCGGCCCCCAATCCCAGAGCGCGAGTTTCGACTTGATTCGGCAACACGATGGGAGCAGGGGCGTAACCTCTTGAGCGCCTAATCGGAGTGGGAATCTGATCTATGCACCGAACAACCGAGTCGTCAGCTCGTTGCGCAATGTCCCTACTGTGAACAAGAAAGTAATCTACGACTCCCCGAAGCCTCGTAACGGCGGTATTGTTATCTGTGATTATGGGCTCGTTAGGCGCATTAGCGCTAGTCATTATCAGAGCCGGACCGTCTGCCGAATCGAAGATCAGATAATGCAACCCAGTATAAGGCAACATTACGCCGATGGTGTCTAATCCAGGAGATATCAGCGACGAGAGTGGGAATGGGTCTCGCTTACGCAGAAGAACGATGGGACGAACATACGATTCGAGAAGTTCTCGCTCGCGTGGACGTATCTCCGCGAAGCCCTCTGTAGCCTCAAAGCTTCGAGCCATGATGGCGAAAGGCTTGTTCTTTCTCTCCTTGCTTCTCCGCAGCTTCTCGATCGGTGCATCCTGAAGCGTCGATGAAGCTAGATGAAATCCTCCATTTCCCTTCAGAGCTAGGACTCTGCCTTCTGAGATGAGTTTTCCTGCTTCACCGATAGGATCACTACTGCCAACAGGATGTCCGAGAGCGTCGAGTAAAGTGACCTTTGGTCCACAAACGGCGCAGGCGACGGTTTGGGCATGAAACCTACGGTCAAGAGGATTAGTATATTCGGCTCGACAGTCGAGGCACATGGGGAACTCTCGCATCGTAGTGTTCGGACGGTCATATGGAACCGCCACAATCGTTGTGAAACGCGGACCACAATTGGTGCAGGTGATAAAGAAGTATCCGCATCTTCGATCCTTCAGCGAATGCAATTCATCCAAACAATCATCACAGATCGCGATGTCAGGCGGAATCACAGAGCCAGTCTTAGTGCGCTCTTGACTGCTGATCTCTATCGTGAAATCAGAAAAACCAGTTTCCTGATCAAGATACTCCACATGGACGCTGTCCAAGCGGGCTAAGGGAGGATGCTCCTTCCTAAGAGCAATCAAGAAACCATCTATGTCGGACCTCTCGCCTTCAATTTGAATCTCGACAACTGCATCGGCGCGATTTCTGACGAATCCTTTCAACTCGAAACGTCTTGCGATCCTGTATATGAACGGCCTGAACCCTACGCCTTGGACAATCCCGGACACTACGATGACGGCCCGCATTTCTTCTCCCGATTTCTCACCTGTTTATTTCCGGCCTTCAGATCAGGTCGTCCTTTGCTCAGCCTTGCGGATCCTATAGTTGTCGCTTGCTTCTTTCCTCTATTGATGGGGCGGAGATTCGCTTCTTTGCTTCTTCAACGTAGTCAAGAAGATTCTTGTTTGGATCGTCGAAGAAATCTAAGCCCAACTTCATGTAGAGGTTCCTCGCGATCGCCTTCCCGATGGTCTTCGTGCTAGCTCCGAAGTTCTTCTCTAGAAGCGTGAAGAAGGTTTCTAAACGGTAAGGTATCTCATCTCTAGGGATGTCGAAGTTCTTCTTCAAATGGAGATAGAGCGCTTCCAAGACCCTTCTACTCAAAAGATCCACAACAGTCTCCTCAATGGCCATGAGCAGCAGATCACTGAAGTTCATCGTCGGGGTTGTTTCGGACAGCCGCTCATTGCCTCCTCCAGTGTATTTCGCTTTGTCAGGAAGGGCCGTCAAATTGATTCTGTCCGCACAGCGCAGCGTTCTGCTCTGGCCTGAGTGAAAAGGGTTCCTTTTTGTCTGGGAGCTGAATATCCGCTTCGAGAATAGTCCTCTTATCATGACACGAAAGAGAGATAGGGCTGAAGATAAGACATGGACGCGACATCTTTGCCTAGATCTAGCACGCTTGGTTCACCATCTGAAGATTGGTACCGGGCCTTTTCCGCGCTATATTCTTAAGGTAACGGTATGCGCGTCGATGCAGAGTGGTTGAATGCGAGCCAACTTGGGGGTCGCATTGAGTGCCTCCATTACTCTTGCTATTCTCTACGGGGTCCTCCAATCATGGGGTGATCTTCTTGTCCCAATATCTGATGTCACCTTTGTCCTAGTTTCCGGGATGTGCTCTGTCTTCGCTTTCCTCGCGGTTCGAAAATGGGGCTTTGGAGGAAGGTTCGGTTTGGTCTACGGTAGTCTATTCTTTGGCGTCTTTCTGTGGTTCTTTGGTGAATTAATCTGGGGAATCTACGAACTTGTCTATCAAATCTCAATTCCCTACCCGTCTTTGGCTGATCTATTCTATTTGGCCGGCTACATTCCGGCAATTCTTGGTGTCTCCCAATTCCTCTGGGCTTTCAAGAAGGGTCTGACCGGGATGAAGCTCTCACTTGCCGGAATCTCAGGTCTGCTCATCATCGGCCTCACCTATGTCTTCTTGCTTAATCCCTTGGTCACCGTCCAATCTGAGACCCTTGCAAAGATGTTCGATGTGGCGTACCCGAGCCTGGATGCGCTTCTGCTGATCCTGACGATTGCGATGCTGCTTCTATTCGAAGGGGGCGCTATGGCCGAGGGATGGTTGTGGATTTCTCTCGGTTTACTCTTGACGACTGTGGCGGACATTGCTTTCAGTTTTGGGACGATCGAGGATTGGTACTACTCAGGTCATCCGATCGAACTCGCTTGGTTATGGGGATACGTCGCTTTGGCCTTGGGCTTCGACGATCAGAGGAAGAGGCTAAGCCCTGAGTAACTACGGCCGTCGGATGTCAGCTCCTAATTATAAGAGGCGTCATATTTTCTTGCAGCTCTGCACGCAACTTGGTGAGGTCACGGGGTCTTGGCGCGTATTCAGGATTTTTCCCCCCTTACGGAGGTATTCGAGAAAGCACTCGTCTGCGAGTTCACCGTAATTTCCCCAAGCGGTAGACCAGTGAGGCACCCTTATGGACTGATGCCAGCCATGTCGATGAACATCAAACTATGCATGTACACAACCCTGCTGCTCTTGGCAGGGTACCTACTTTCGTTCATTCCTTGACTTAATCGGAAAATCTACGGCGGTAACCTCACGCGATAATCGCTCTACAAGCTGCGTCTAGGATGAGCTGTAAGGTGTGATCAAGCCGTTGCGAGGTAATTTCAGTTGAAGGATACCAGAATAACTAACGGCTTGCCCATTGTCTATCTTTACGTAATCGCCTTTCTGGATGGGTTTCACCAGATTTCTGTAGTTGTACCTCACGAAGGCTCGTCCAGTCTCGTCAGCGATGACGAGCATGAACTGGTTCATATCCACTATTTTGCCTTCGATGTGGATCTTCCTCATGCCATTGCGAATCTCATTTATCCTCATCTCGTTATCACTCTCGGGAGGGCTACAGGCCAGCTTCCTCTTACGAGCAGTATAGTGCCCAGATTACCTTTCAACACCCACAATAGGATATCCTGTTATGTAATCTTCTCGGTCTCCCCGCACGGAATGCAGTCAGATCTCCGTAGGAAATCGTCCAGAACTAGCCGAAGTAAATGTCCAGTCCGTGCCGATTCTAGGTAGTGTGCCGAAGACTTGATTCCTTCTTGATCCCAAGATTTCAAATCCTCGCTCTCACTTTGGCTGAGTGATCGCGCTTGGAATTTGAGGAAGTAATTCGAAAACGTAGAATGATTAGGAATTTCCAACCTAAACCAGTTCTGCGTGAAGTTGTGGACCGTATCCTTGAACTGGTGCAACACGCCCCAAGCGCTGGTTTCAGTCAAGGATGGTCCTATGTTGTCGTTACCGACGAGGCGTTACGGAAGAAGTTAGGTCGAGTCCAAGGCGAGGAGGACTTTTACGCTAGGCGCTTTCACAAGTTCGTCTCCCAAGCGCCGGTTCTTATTGTTGCATGCGTGAGCGAGAAAGTCTATCACGATCGTTACAGGGAGCCAGACAAGCTTCGTGAAGATGGAACCGAAATTGAGTGGCCCGTACCCTTCTGGTATTTCGACATAGGTTGCGCTTGCATGATCATTTTTCTGGCCGCGGTGAATGAGGGCTTAGCTGCGGCCTTCACAGGCGTCTTCCGTATCCAGGAGATGAGGGAGCTTCTTGGAATCCCTGATCATTTTCATCCGGTAGGGGTGATCTCGTTAGGATATCCAGCTAAGGATGTCAAGTCGCCGTCGCTCAAGAGAGGACGAAAACCGTTCCACGAAGTCGTGCATCACGAACACTGGTAGAACTCTCACGACGATGTCGAATCCAGTAAAAACCGCGCCTATGCTACTGGCTTCGCGGTGATAGGTCCACTTTGCTACTCAACCAATTCCAAGATCGCAGCGAAAGGAGGATAGTCCACTGGGGATGTTGTTCTTCTCTTTCCTCTTCAGAACTGTTTGATCCCGAGCTTCTCATATGTTCTGAACTCTTCTACATTGAATATCTGGAACATATAGAAAGACCATAAATGATGTTGCGCGCTGAGAAGTACGGGCCAGCGTAAGATCCTCGGGAAGGGTCGAAACATTGAACGTTCATTTGTGGATCGAGAGGTCAAGACTATGGAAGAAGCGATGACGAGGTACGAGAGGATTGAGGCAGCATGGAGCCTGAAAGAAGCGGACAGGGTCCCAAGCGACCCATTAAATTGCTACATCCTGCCGTACCAAGGTGGAATATCAATTCGTGAGATGTTCACCGACCCCAAGAAACTCATTGAAGCAACGATTAGAGGAAGAGAGATAGTAGGAGAAGGAGACCAGGTAGATCCAAACATCACAACCCTTGACCATTTCTCTCCGTTGCCGAAATCTGGGTGGGACCAAGTCACTCTTCACTGGAAGATTCAGGACGATTTTCCACCAAACGGTAACATTCCCAGTTTCTATGAGAAATGTATAGTCGAAGACTACGATGACATGATGGAAAGAGGTTTCTCCACGTTACTCTTCAATAAAGGCGCTCAAGAGCTCTATAACAAAAAGATTGACGAATTCCTGTACTATGCCTTTGAGTATCCCAAGATCTACGCTCAAGCGTGGCGCGAGTATGTTGAGAAATATCAAGTTCCTCTACTCATGGGCGGAAGAGGTTGTACTCCGCTTGACCTTCTTCAGTACTACCGAGGGATGCCAAACCTAGCAAGAGACTTGTTTGAAAGGCCGGAGAAGGTGAAGGAAGTTTGTGAATGGCTTCTGGACTATGAGGTGACGATCGCCATGAGACAGGCAGAAGTGATGGGCGCCGGCGAAGTGCTCGGAGCAGAGAAAGTCTTCTGGATCAACGGCGGACCGCCGGGAATGTCTCCCAAAATATTTGAGGAGTTTTTCTGGCCGACTGCAAAGAAAGGAATTGACATCATAGTGAAACGAGGATTCAAAGTGGATTGTCATTGGGATGGTGACCTAACGCCTCACCTAGACATTCTAAAGGACATAACGAAAGGATTGCCTAAAGGAAAGGTCATGCTTGACTTGGAGAAGACGGACATGGCGAAGGCAAAGGAGGTTCTGGGCGACAAAGTCTGCCTGTACGGGAACACTCCATCTTCGCTGCTCGTCTACGGGACACCCAGAGATGTGGAGAAATACTGTAAACAGCTCATAGAGGACTGTGCCGAAGGCGGAGGCTTCATTCTCTCAACTGAATGCGAGACGCCATGGAACGCCAAGCCCGAGAACGTCAGAGCCATAATCGATACTGCCATAAAGTATGGGCAGTATCGGCGATAGCGAAGAGAAGCACGATTCTCTAAGAGCTCCTAGGCGAAGCATATGGTTACAAGTCTGCAACATGCAAGAAGGCCAAGCGAACGTTGTGGTGCAGGCACTACGACATGGGAACCCGGCGTTTCTAATATCTGTCAAGTCTAGGTTGTGGTGAATCCCTCTATGAGTCTTACACCTTCGACAGCACTTCGGGTAACCGCGTCTGCCTCGACCTTTCCATGGGTCCACTCTTCGCCGACGATCCCTCCCCCAATGATCACCCTGACATCCCTGCGGAAGCCTCCATCAGCGATGGCTTTCACCGTAGTGTTCATTGAATCGATTGAGGCCGTCAGCAGACCTGACATGCCAACCACAGGAGGCTTGAGCTCGCGAATCTTGTCAACGAAACGTTCGGGTGGCACATCCACCCCCAAGTCAGTCACCTCGTAACCTCTGGCATCGAGAAGTGCGATCACGATATTCTTTCCGATGTCATGGATATCCCCTTGGACAGTCCCGATCAGCACCTTGGCCCTGCGTTTTACTCCCTTCTGGCTCTCTTGGAGCTTGGGCATGAGTAAAGCGGCTGCGTCTTTGAAGACTTCTGCGGCATAGATCAGATTGAGTAGGAAGTATTCTCCCTTCTCGAATTTGTCGCCCACCATCTCAAGGCCTTCTCTTAGCTCATCAATAATCTTCAAGGGATCAAGGCCGTTCTTGAGATGCTTCTCAATCAGTCCTAATACCGTGGCCTTGTCCATATTGCCCATCGCGTCGCTTATTCTCGCCAAGGTTCCTCTCCTTTCTTCCACAACCGCTTCACAATCAGAAGACTCCAGGGGAGATTCGCCAAGATCTGATCCGCATGCTTCCCGAACATTCGCTTGGCAACAGCGCGGTTGAATTCCTCGTCCGAAGGTGGACGCAAAGGATACTCTTCGGACATTGGTTCAATCACGCCTAGGTTTGACATTTCAGCGTTTACATAAGATTATTCTTCAAAACACACGCTGGATAACCTAACTTGCAAACGCGTTCTAGTATGAAGGCGAATGTCGAAATTCGGGGCAATGTGAGTCTTTCTTGGGGGTCAAAACGATGCAGGGAGATCAATGTCGACACCACCTGTTCGCACTAGCATAAGGCAACAAGCTAACCTGTAGCTTCTCCTCATCGGAAAGAGACAGTGTTTCCAGTACCAACTTGCTGAGGAGAATAGTGCGCAATCAATGTTCAGATTTCAAGGCTTTCCTTATTTCGTTGACGCTAGGCTCAATGAGAGTAGTTCTCTTGGATATCGTCGCCGCGGATTCGGGGTCTTTCAATCCGCTTCCTGTTATTATGCATACGATTTCCTCCTGCCTGTCAACAGTTCCCGTCTCGATCATCTTGAAGAGCCCTGCTACGCATGCGGCACCTGATGGTTCTACAAAAAGTCCCTCAAATCTCGCCAGCCATTTCACTGCATCAAGGATCTCCTTGTCAGAGACATACTCCGCGCAGCCCGTCGAATCCTTCAGAGCTTCAACGGCCAAGACGGCGTCATAGCCCCACCTACCCACGAGGCCCTCGGCGACTGATTCACCACTACTCACTAATGGCAGAACTCTTCTCTCCTTGAATCCTTTGACTATTGGCGAACCCGCCTCCGGTCCCACCGCCATCATTCTCGGAGCATCTTCTAGGAGGCCCAGATTGCTTAACTCCTTGAAGCCTTTCCACATTCCATACAGGTGCGTACCGTTACCAACATTGTCCATGATCCAGTCAGGTGATCTCCATCCTAGTTGCTCGCAAATCTCATACGCAATAGTCTTATCGCCCTCGGTCCGGAACCTATTGTGGCCCGCACTCGACTCGAGAATGTCCAGACCTCTAAGTGCTTCAATGTAAAGTTCAAAAATGTCTTCGTAGATCCCTTCCATCAACAACGTTGTAGCACCATAGACCGCACACTGTGAGACTTTCGCCTTGGACGCCTTCGCGGGCATAAACACGTAGCATCCCAAGGAAGCCCGCGCTGCGTACGCTGCCAACGACGCGGCAGCATTCCCGCTAGAGACGCATGAGACGTACTTCTTACCGAACTCCCATGCCTTGTTCACGGCTAGGAGGCTTTCACGGTCTTTGAACGAGTGTGTAGGATTTTGAGCTTCGTTCTTCAACCACAAATTCCTAAGACCAAGTCTCTTGGCAAGCCTCTTGCATTTTACTAGAGATGTCCCGCCCTCGCCTAGAGTCACTATGCTGGGCCGTTCGCTAAGACCCAATAGCTCCTTGTATCTCAGCGCGTTGAATGGTCTCCCGGCAAGAAGTTCTTTGCTGATACAGTCCGCAATCGCCGTGTAATCGTACTGGGCGTCGGTTTGGCCCCGAAATACAGAAATCCCCTCCACTTTCTCTATGCCGCACTTGGGACAAATGAAGAACTTGGGCTCCGGAGAGTAGATGGCCCCGCAACTAACGCATTTCAAACCAGTTAAGTAAGTGCGGCCACCAAAGTCTCGTGATGAATTGGCTGACAATCTGATCGAGTTCCATAGTTATCGTCGGTACTGACCGTATTTGATCGCGGTATCAACTATGGCCTTGACATTCTCGGGCTTGGCGTTCCATGGCGTCTCGCATTCAGTTGAGAGAATGAAGCCTCCGCCTTCGGCACAGTCCTCTATGAGCTGTTTACAGTATTTCTCCACATCTCTGGGTGTCCCGTAGACGAGCAGCGAAGATGGAGTGTTCCCGTACAGGCAGACTTTGTCGCCCAGAACCTCCTTTGCCTTCGCCATGTCCGTCTTCTCCAAGTCAAGTAAGAGCTTTCCCCTCGGTAATCCCTTCGCCAGATCCTTCAAGATGTCCAATACCGGAGTCAAATCGCCGTCCATATGGACGTGAGCCTTGTATCCTCTCTCTACTATCATGTCTACGCCTCTCTTTAGAGTCGGCCACACAAATTCTTCAAAGACCGTAGGAGATACGTACGGAGGTCCCACGATACCTGCCTGGAAAAATATGTGCTCCGCTCCCTGAACCTCGCCTGCACCCATAATCATCGCCTGCTTGAGTGCATTGATGATTTCATAATCAAGCAGCCACTCACACAATTCCTTGACCTTATCTGGTTGTTCGAAGATGTCTCTTGCCAACCGGCTGAAACTTCGGTAATAAAGAAGAAGCTCAAAGGGAATAGTCGCTCGTCCTCCCATCACTAGGGGGACTCCGTATTCATCGACGTATTTTGCCCATGCATCCGCATAGACTTTCGGGTACTCGAAGCCATTGTATAGAACCTCGTCTATGGCTCTCTCATACATGTCTCCGCCGATCTGTTTGTTGAAGAGTATCGTGGAGAAGCCTCTTTCCATGATGTCGTCGTAGTCTTCGATTATGCACTTCTCGAAGAAGGGCTGCGGGATGTTACCTTTCGGCGGAAATTCGTTCTCTATTCTCCAGTGGAGCGTTACCTTATCCCAACCGGATTTCGGCAACAAGGAGAAATGGTCTAGGGTTGTGATGTTTGGATCCACTTGATCCCCTTCCCCCAGAATCTTTCTGGCTTCTACGGTCGCCTGAACAAGCTTGCTAGGGTCAGTGAACATTTCAAGTATGGATATGCCGCCTCTATAGGCCAAGATGTAGCAGTTTAGTGGGTCCGAGGGTACCCTGTCTGCTTCTTTCAGCTTCCATGCCGCCTCTATCCTCTGATACCGAGTCATGGAGTCTTCTATGGGCTTCACCCACTCACCTTACTGCAGGAAATGCGCACTTGTTCCCTTAGATACGGATCTGAATGGCCGGAGAAGCGTGTGGCCCTCTTAAGCCTAGTGAGCGAGACGTAAGAACGAGAAATCTCTCAGCCGGGATGGCGTTGTTATTGAATGAGGGTAAGATCCAGTTTCGATCAGAACGGACTTCTCCCAGCGGGTAATGGGCCAGATACAATTATCACGTGCGATCGACAAGACGCGCCGCGATCTATGTGCGAATGGGAATGAGGAACGATGGTTGATGTTAAAGAGCTCATAGAATACAATCATGAAGTAAGACGCAGATACTTCACCGCGCTGGCTAAACTCCCCTGGGAGGAGTTCGTCAAGAATCGCGAGGCAAGCTGGCACTCTTTACGGGACATATTCATACATACGTTACACGCTGTAGACTTCTGGATGGACTTCCTTCGGAAGGAGCATCTCCGCGCTGGTAGAGACTTCGATGACTACAAGACCATGGACGATGTTCGAGCGTACTTGGAGCACGTGGAGGAGCGTACGCGGAGATACCTTGATTCACTGACTCCGGACGTTCTAATGACTGAGTACATGGTTACAAACGACGCGGGTGAAACGATCAAGGTCACCTCTGAGGACGTACTCATCCATGTCTTCGAGGAGGAAGTGCATCATCGGGGGGAACTTATCGCGCTTCTTTGGCAGATGGACATCGAACCCCCACTCATGGGGTGGAAGTTTCTCTGACGGTGCTCCTGCGCCACTTTGCTTACTCGGGCAATCTCGGAAAGTTCGATAAGTATTCTGTGCCCTTATCAGTATCGAGAATGTCGTCTTCTATTCTTATTCCGCCGATCTTTTGACCGTAGATCCCGGGCTCGACGCTGTGGACCATACCGGGCAAGAGTATGTCTTTGGATTCAATATGCAACGCCGGGATGGGCTCATGCATTCCAACTCCTATGCCATGTCCTAAACGGTGAACCAAGTATGCTGAGAGGCCGTGACGATGAATTACCTCAATCGATATTCGGGTGATTTCCGCGGCGCTCACTTCGGGTTTGATGGCATCTATCGCGCTACTCTCTGAATCTAGGACCGCTTCGAGTAGCGTTTTCTGCTTCTTACCGGGTTTTCCCACAGTGAAGGTCCGTGTCGTGTCCGAGCTGTAACCGTCTACGACGACATCGAGTTCCAGCATAACCCAGTCGCCACGTCGCAATTTGCGCCGGCCATTGCCCTCAACGTACTTGTACGCTGTTGCTGTTGCTGGGCCTGAGACGATAAATGCGCAGGCAACAATTCTATTTGCGCGGTGCTTCATTACACCTTCTGTAACAATTTCGCGCTCTATTTCCGCTGAAAGCTCTATTTCGGATATGCCCGACTTGAGGCAACGTTCGAAGGTTTCAAGACCAATCTCTGCGACATGATTTGCTTTCCTGAGGGCCTTCACTTCTTCCTTGGTCTTGATTGACCTAGATTTAATGAGCAACGGAGATGCGTCTTTCAGGGTATAGCCGGCAAGTTTCTCTTTGAGCGCTGCGAGCGTTCTCTCGCCGATTACATTCAATTCATACCTTAGCGGAGTTCCAAGCAGAAACTCCCACCCTTGTTCAATTCCGATGTTTCCTGAGTTCAACCCCATATCAGAAAGAGCCTTTCGGACATAGTTTGTTCCAATGTCTAGAGCGCTTCCCATGTGCTCAAACGTTTCCGGTGTGTAGAGTCTGATGTCGGAAACCCATGTCGGTGGGATAGTTTCTCCAGCGGGATGAATTAGGACTTGATCCTTCTCAACTGAGAATATGAGGTATGATAAGCCTCGACCGCACCATGCGCCGGAAAGATAGGTGACGTTTTCAGGAATTCGCAGTATGAGCGCATCCAATCTTTCCTGACGCATCGCATCACGGACGCGACCTAGCTTCACTTCATCACGAATCAAAATGAGAATGCATCCGAAACGAGAGACGCTTGCATGTCGAGTTAAGAGCTTTCCTCCACCGCAAAAGAAAAGTCCTGAGTCGACAAGATCTTGTTCAATGTGGTGAGACGGATTTGGAGGAGCGCATCGTCGAGATGCCCCCTGAGTGGGGAGGCATAATCCCCGCTGAGGTCTTCATTGAGGAAGGCAGGCGGCTCGTTGATGAGGCAGTAAAGCATGGAATGTCACTGAGGCTTCTCGGCGGCGTCGCTATTCGCATACACTGCAGTGAATTCCTCGAATTCGCGAGGAAGTTAGTACGTCTAGGTCCCGGTCAGCAGGAGTACACAGATCTGGATTACATGTCGTACTCGAAGTTTCGTAGCATGATGAAGAGTTTCTTCCAAGAGATGGGTTATGGGAAGAGGCCTGCAACCCTGTCCAGTGCGGCAACTCAGAGGCAGATATACTTCCATCCAAAGGGCTGGTTCTACGTGGACGTGTTCTTCGACCATTTGCGGGCAGCCAATCATCCGCTCGATTTCAGGGGTCGATTAGACTTGGACACGCCGACAGTGACGCCTACGGATCTTCTGCTGGAGAAAGTCCAGATAGTCTTCCCCGGAGAGAAAGATGTCAAGGACGTGATACTATTACTCCGTTCGCACGAGGTCTCCGAACAAGAGGAGAGGAACAGGATAAACGCGAAATTCATCGCTACGAAACTCTGCGCGGATTGGGGTTTCTGGTACACGGTCACAACAAACCTAAGCGGACTGAAGCAGTATGTTGCTGACGCAGAGACTCTTGATGAAGGGGACAGGCAGGACGTAACAAAGAAGATAGAGGCGCTCTTGGACACGATCGAAGAGGAACCGAAGAGCGCTGGCTGGAAGATGCGTTCCGTCATAGGTCCCAAGAAGAAATGGTATAATCCAGTCGAAACGTCCGAGACAGTCGGCGAATTCGGAATCTGGAAGCTGAGAGAAAGAAAGTAGTCGGTTAACCCAGCAACTCTATATATCGTCTTCTAGCTGCCGTCCCTTCAGGAAGATTTCTTCAATGGATGATCTGCTGAAGCACCTAGTGGAGAAAGCTCTTTCTCTCGGAGCAGAATATGCAGACGCGAGATTTCAAGACGTAAACCAGACACTCATCACCGCTGAGAACGGTTCCCTGCGGAGCTATGAATCCGATCGTTCTTACGGTGTGGGTATCAGAGTTCTTCTTGACGGAGCCTGGGGTATAGCCTCGTCCACAGTACTTGACAAGGCTGGTCTGCGTCGGAAGGTTTCGGAAGCGGTTAGGATGGCGAAGGCTGCGCGCAAGCTTTCTACATCTATCAGCCTCGCAAAAGTGAAACCTCTTGAAGCCACCTTCAAGCTTTCGATTAAGACGGATCCTGATGATGTCGCTCCCGACGTGAAAGTAAAACTCCTTCTCGAAGCGAACAAGTCTGCAATTACGGGGAGCGAGATTAAGAATTCCTATTCACGTCTGGGTTTTCTCCACGACATGAGAATATTCGTTTCTTCTGAAGGCGCGAGGATCAGGACGGACATAACGACTTCCGGCTTCGGCCAGATGAGTGTGGCTTCCGCCAACGGGTCGATGGAACGAGTTCCGGAGCAACGTTCCCAGTGCGCGGGATACGAGTTCATCGAGAACGCGAACTGGAACAATTTTGCCGTAGAAGTCTCCCAACTTGCATCAAGAGTAGTTGCCGCTCCCCTGCCTCCTCCTGGAACATACGCCGCAATCTTGGACTCTGAGTTGGTGGGCATATTTCTGCACGAGGCTCTCGGTCACGCCTCAGAGGGTGATTTGGTAGCAAACAGGGAATCCGTGCTTGAAGGGCGCATGGGCGATATGATAGCCAACGAAGTCGTTACTGTGTACGATGACGGAAATGTTGCAGGGGGATATGTCGTTCCCTTTGATGATGAAGGTCTAGCGAAGACAACGACAACTATTGTGGAAAATGGGAGGCTACGCGGTCTTCTCGTGTCTAGGGACACAGCGCCCCAGCTAGGATTAGAACCAACAGGAAACGCCAGAGCTCAAAGCTTCGAGCACAAGCCCATTGTCCGAATGACAAACGTATACATGCAACCCGGCGCCTTCACCTTTGACGAACTTGTCGAAGAGATCGACTACGGGTTCTACGTTCGAGGAAAGGGAAGCCTAGGAGGCCAAGTCGATGTGGGCGGTGGCACGTTCACTTTTCGCGCTGGGCCATCATACCTGATTGAGAAAGGAGAACTGAAACATATGGTCCGTGCCGTGAGTTTGGCGGGCGGAGTTCTCGAGACTCTTCGAACCATAGAGGCGCGTGGAAAGGACTTCATGGTGACGACCAGCGTCTTTGGAGGCTGTGGAAAAGATGGCCAGATGGTAAAGGTCGGCGACGGTGGTCCTCATGTGCGACTCCGCAAGCTAACCATAGGAGGGAGAGCCAGTTGACCTGGATTCTCGCTTGTGCGGAAGCTGCAGTTAGGCTTGCAATGAAGAAGGGTTTCGACGAAGCAGAAGCCTTTGGGACAGAGATCACGAAACGCGAAGTAATTTACCGAAACAAGATAGAGGCCGCGAAAACGAGCGTAGTCGCAGGCCTGAGTGTGAGAGGTGTTCTCGGGAAGCGTATCGGTTTCTTCTCCACATCATCACTCAAGGGCGCTGACATCGAAACCACTGTCGAGCATGCCCTAAGGATTGCAAAGGCCAGCGATGAAGATCCAGATTGGAGGTCTCTAACACAGAAGTATGGAAAGGCCAGCGTCGAGAGAGTATTCGACAACAAGGTCGATGGTCTCTCTGCAAAGGACCTTATCGATGAAGTGAGGTTGGCTCTGGACACAGTTCGCGAAGTGGATGCATCCCTTGATGTCACAAAGGGATACATTACGAGTAACGTACTTTCGAACGCGATTGCAAACAGTCACGGATGTAAGCTCGAACGCAAGGAAACTTTCGTCGGCTCTTGGCTCTCGGTCAAGGCTGGTTCATCGGAACAAAAAGGTGTAGCCCACGAGATCAGGACTTCCCGCTTGTGGAGAGGTCTGAGAACGGAAGAGATTGCACGAATCGTCTCTGAAAGGGCTCTAAAGATGGTCAAGGCTACTCATCTTGCAAGCGGGAAGATGAATACCGTCTGGCGCAACGATGCTTACGCGGGTACAGTAGACGCAGTGCTCACGCGAACCATCACAGCAGACGCTGTGCAGAGAAATCGTTCCCCTTGGGTCGGGAAGGTTGGACAAACCGTAGCCAGCGAAGGCGTCTCCGTAATCGATGAAGGAAAGATGATGGCAGGGGTCGGTACAAGGCAATTTGATGACGACGGCACACCCCAAGAACGCACTCCCGTAATCGAGAAGGGTGTGTTACGCGGATTCCTCTACGACAACTACACCGCAGGCAAGGAGAAGCGTCTCTCAACGGGCAATGCTCACAGAGATGTCGGCACCTTCTTCGCGCCTCTGAACTACACCAGGACACCGTCGCCATACCCAAACAACCTTGTTGTCAAACCAGGAGATGCCAGCGCCGATGAACTCATCAAGGAAACGCGAAACGGGCTGTACATCGTCGAAACGATTGGGGAATGGCTATCGAATCCGATTAGCGGAGAACTCACCGCGACGGTTGCCAGCGGCTTCTTGATTGAGAACGGAGAACTAACCAAAGCTGTTAAGGGTGCGATAGTATCAGCGAGCCTCTTCGAGATGCTGAAAGGCAAGATGGATCTAAGAGCGAATGATCTGGAAAATTCAGGTCCTGTCTATGCACCCACCACGCAAGTGTTGGATATGACCGTGGCTGGCGAATAGCGATTGAATCAGACTCTAACCGGCACAGAATCGGTTAGAGAAATTTGAAAATTACGAATTCTGCATCTTCTCGCATAGATCTCGACTCCATTTTCCTTGAGCAAGCTCAATGCATCAGTGAATTTCGGATCTTTCTCTGTTTGGCGTAAACGCCGCTGCATCGGGTCTCTGAATCACGAATAGGACACATGCTCGAAATCCAGTTCTCTTCGCCCGAAGCAATGCAAGCAAATGTCTCCTCTCTGTGTTGGAGCGTCCGGAAAGAAAGCCACGTCATTCTTGACCAAATGTGTACGGTTTCACTTCGAGCAGACATTTCTTGGCATTCCTTTGCGGAAGAAAATGGATTCTACTATCTTGAAAGAAGACCTCAGGTCTAATCTGATGATATTGCCTAAACTCGTTCAGTCTTCCGGTTTTCAATGCTTCACTGACTAGTTTATTCGGAACGCGCGAGTCAATAGAGACACATACTCTTCATGTCGACATCGCTACTACGCCAAGTTGCTTTTTCGAAAGGGTGATGAGTGCTTATCAAGAGCGATTCGGGCTCGGAGGGTAAGTAACTCTTCTAGCCTACTAGGGTTTGGGAGATAGCATCTCAGATTTCTAGTTCCGCGTTTCGCAATGACAGTGAAGCGATTAGGGCTACTGGTGAATTTTGACAGGGTTCCTGTCCGAACATAAGGGTGTAGTAAGAGATGACCACCGAAACTATATTCTGCGTCACCTGAATTCTCATCGCCAGATACTTCTTGGCATCG
>CAZRDM010000025.1:2313-30710 GCA_964598845.1 uncultured Candidatus Bathyarchaeia archaeon | reverse complement strand
TTCTGCACCCTTCCAGGGCATTTTGGCAGACCAAAAACTGGTTCCGAGAGGAAAAGTCGCACTAAATCTAAGATTCACTGGCGGGCGACTCTAGTGCCGCATCCATCGCAGTAGAACAAGCGCCTTGACTTTCTCGTATGAATCCAACCAACCGCTATGCCCATAAATAAACTTGCGAACCCGACTTCTAGAAGACCCTTAATGATTAGTTGATTAGGTCCTGCTATCCCGCAATGGTGAAAGAATGCCACCGATTCTGCTCAGATGTTTTCTTCTAGAAAAAGCACAATTCTTCTAGTTATTCAATTCACAATTCACTACTACGAACTCGATCGTGGTATCTTTGACCATCCATTGTTCATGCGATTCGGCCTAGATCATGGCGCGACATGTCGACGCGCGCTCGAAATTTCTCTCCAACACCCGTCGTTCCTTGCGAGTCGTTCTACGGGAGCTAGCAGAGGTGTCAATTTATGCTGCATGATATTCCTATGAAGATCAGAAATGGCAGTGCAGTTATCTCAATATTGGGGTTGGGACGTGTTGGTCTACCTCTTGCTGTTGTAATGGCCCGCTCAGGACTCAAAGTCATCGGAGTGGACATGGACGCAAGTCGAGTTTCGATGATCAACAGAGGAGAGATGCCGTTCTACTATCCAGCGCTTCAGCAGTGGCTGTCGGAGACTGTTGGGGCGGGTATGCTCGTTGTATCAACATCATCAGAAGTCTCTATTCAGCAGTCGGATGTAGTAGTAGTCACTGTTGGCACGCCAACGGGAGAGCAGCACGAGTTAGACTATACTCAGATACATTCAGCATTTCGTAGAATAGCAAGCGCTGGTATAAGGGATAAAGCTATCTTGGTGAGATCGACCTCGGTGCCTGGTACATTAACAAACATAGTACTTCCATTGCTTCTCAGGGAATCAGGTCTGAGACTAGGTGAATTTGCTCTCGCTGCGTGTCCAGAAAGAATCCTCGAAGGACAGGCGCACACAGAACTCTACGTTCTACCAGAGATAATTGGCGGAATAGATGAACTGAGCGTCGTCATTGCTTCGGAGCTTTTCAGAAAGATCAGCCCGGAAAAGAGAATCCTCGTGACGAGTCCGTCCGGCGCGGAGCTGGCAAAGCTTTTCACAAACATCTACCGGTACGTCAATTTCGCTCTATCGAACGAGTTTGCCATTTGGGCTGAGCGGTATGGTGAAGATGCTCATGAGATCATTCGAATCGCAAATGAGCGTTATCCGCGGACGAACATTCCGAAACCAGGATTCGCGGGAGGACCTTGTCTAGGGAAGGACGGCATCCTTCTAGACAATAGCACGACGTTCAGTAGCATAATATCCACGGCTTGGAAACTCAACGAAGCCGTCCCCCAACACGTGGTCATGTCTCTGATGAAAGAATTTGGATCCCTTTATGGAAAGAAAGTAAGCGTATTGGGGCTTGCCTTCAAGTCGAACAGCGACGACGCAAGGCTATCACCATCCGCGAAAGTTGTCGAAATATTGAAGGCGTATGGTGCCGAGGTGATCGTTCACGACCCATACATCAAGCAGACACAGTCATTGGATGACGCTCTACGCAGTCCGGAGATTGTGATACTGGCGACAAATCACTCGGTCTTCAATGAACTGGCGCCGAGGATAGATGCATCAGGCTCCAAGATCTTTTACGATGTCTGGGGCACGTTCACGCCTACGGATTTCAAGAATGTCCAATACAGGAGGTTTGGAACGGCCGGATGACCGCCTGGGTGGAGAGATCTGTCCTCGTAACGGGCGGGGCCGGATTCATCGGGCACAGACTCGTAAGAAAACTCGCTGATCTGGGCGCAAATGTCACTGTTGTAGACGACCTTTCCAAGGGAGAGGCGACAAATCTAGATGAAGTATTGAACAGAATTCATCTCATCAAGAATAGTCTCTTGGATAGCCGGGTTGCGAGAAAGCTTCTGCAAAACGTCGATATCTGCTTTCATCTTGCGGCCAGGATTGGAGGAATTGGCTACTTTCACAAGACCCCTGCGGAAAGTCTCCGAGATAATTCGATCATGAATTTCAACCTTTGGGATGCCGCACGGGAAACCAACGTCAAGATTGTCTGCCTCTCCTCTTCAATGGTTTTTGAGAGGACGGAGATTTTTCCAACCCCCGAGACCGCTATCTTGAGTTCCCCGCCACCGATGAGCGGATATGGATTTTCGAAATTGGTGGCGGAGTATATCGCTAGAACCTATTATGAGCAATATGGGATCAAGTATCTAATAGTCAGACCTTTCAACGCCTATGGACCTGGCGAGTTGCCGGGGGATTACGTGGGATACGCGCATGTGATACCCGACCTGATCAAGAGAACACTCTCGGGCCAATACCCTCTAGAGATACTCGGTTCCGGAGACCAAACAAGAAGCTACACGTATGTGGACGATATCGCCGACGCCATCATCTACCTTTCGGAAAGATGCGAGAACAATGATTTCAACATTGGCACCGGAGTTGAAACCTCTGTCCTGGACTTGGCGAGAAAAATATGGAAACTTTGCGGAAGAATCGAGCCATTTGAAGTAAAGAGCGCGCCGAGCTTTCAATACGATGTCCAGAGAAGAATTCCGGACATCTCGAAGATTCTGGAGCTAGGCTGGAGACCGAAGGTTGACTTAGACGAAGGGCTGAGTATTTCCATCAATTGGCAGAAGTCAAAAGAGAATCAAGCACCGCATGAATGAAGCGACTGGTTTTCCTTCTTCTGAGTTTACCTCCCCTTGGCTCCCGTAGCACATTCACACCTTCGCCGCGAGCGTCATCATTTGCGATGAAATGAAATTCTTTGTAGATAGGTGACGAAGCGCTTCGTATGTCCCGCTAGCGACGCCCCGCCTTGGATTTGTGTACACGCGCCAATCGTGGGTCTTACGTATGGCTATTGTGTCGTCTTCGCTATGATCATCGACCATTATCCTATTGCTGATTATCTGATTCGGGATCACTTCCTCGAGGCGACATAGTGTTTGAGGGCAGTAGCCGCGGACTGTTCTTCGTCCAAATGCAAACATCCAGCTTCTCAGAGGAGCAGATGCCATCCCGTTCCTCCAAGTGAATACTACAGTCACCTGTCAGACTGTCCCTTTGACTTCCGCACTTGATCATAGGACCACATTGCGAACGATAACTGATGCTCCATCACGTCTTTCTCTGGGCGTGCCGACCGGCCCGCCCTCAATCAGAACCTGAAGCTTCTGCTCTAAGTTCTGAATTCTAGAAAACTTGTGTTCCGAATTCTAGCCGGCTGATTCATAATTTCTGTATTTTGCAACGACTTCAATGTTGCGCAGAAATGGCCCCATACGAACTTACTCAAGCTGATCATCCGATCGTAATACGACTCAATAGAAACGACACCATACTCAGACATCGATTCTTGGTTTACTGGTGGAGGAAGAGTATCCGAAATGGTCGCTGGGCTCGACTAACCGACTTGGAGAAGGCTCTCTTCCGCTGCGCCTTGTGGATGTCAAGGGTTCGAGGAGGAATCAGAAACACGAAGCTGGTGATGGAAATGATGCGAATAGTTCTGAAGCTGCGTGAATGTTTTCTAACAAGAGTTCGAGCCGCCGGCCGCAGGAAGACTTATGCTATTTCTCTACTGTACAAGTCAAACGGAATTTTTTACTGGGTTCCGCAAATGCGATACTGGTTACAGGATCAAAGCTTTTCGTGGTATCTCGGACTAATGGAGATCTCTGCCGGATAATGGTCACTAGGAGTTTCACGCTAAATCGTTATTCTCTCTTCCATACTACCTCTGACAGTAACGAGGGGAAAACAGAAATTGCTGTTGTGCTGCCAGCATACAACGAAGCAGTCGCTATCGACAAAGTCCTTGACAATATCCAAACGGCACTGCAAGGACGAAATTTCGTGACTGTCGTTGTCGATGGGAACTCTACAGATGGAACTACTCAAATCGCGAAGAATCGGGAAGCCCAAGTCCTGAGGCAAGGAAGGCATGGGTACGGTGACGCCGTATCTTTGGGATTCGAGTATGCTGTGACCCGCTTTGATCCCAGTGTCGTGGTGCTAATGGATGCTGACGGAACATATGATCCGGACGACATTCCGAAGCTTGCGTCTCCGATTCTGACAGGTGATTTTGACATGGTTTTGGGAAACAGATTCGGCAGAATGGAAAAGGGAGCCATGACATCAACCAATCGACTTGGAAATCGTCTAATCTCATGGCTTTGCCGCAGTCTTCTAGGAATAGGCGTGTTTGACACACAGACTGGCATGCGGGCACTCAATCCAGGTCTGATATCTGTTTTTGGAAAATCGGGTGGAATGACCTTTGCGACCGCTATGCTTGCTGAGGCCTATAACGCAGGTGCCAGAATACTTGAGGTCCCAATAGCATACTACCAACGCCTCGGAGAAACCAAGTTGAATCCAATCAAAGATGGGATAAGAATAGTCGGAATCATTCTGAGATTGGTCAGAGATTACAAACCCCTACTTTTCTTTGGCGGTCTCGGAGCGGCCTCATTCGTTGTCGGATTGCTGCTTGGTTTGGGGACTATCGTCGAGTGGACACTAACAGGGACTGTGTCACGTCTTCCTACAGCTATCCTTGCGGTCTTGCTGATTAGCATAGGGACACAGTTCTTCTCGCTGGGTCTTGTGGCCGATATGATCAAATCCTTGCATGAACGGCGCCTGCGCTGAGCGTTCATCAGCTGACTATTCGCGAAAGCGAGAGACGGAACAAGTCGCTCACTTATGACTGCAACGAGTCTCATCTTCCCGACTTGACAAATGAACCTTCCTAGCTTCTGAGTTGAAGATAGCCTATATCTACGACGCAGTCTACCCCTGGGTCAAAGGTGGAGCGGAGAAGAGAACGCATGATATCGCGAAGAGATTAGTCAGGAAAGGCCATGAGATTCATTGGTTTGGTCTGACTTGGTGGTATGAGGGCCTTGGCGAAAAAGACATTGAGTATGATGGAATATTCCTGCACGGCGTGTGCTCGCCCCTAGAACTCTACGTTGATGGCAAACGATCGATCGAGGAAGCAGTTGCCTTTGGAATTGCCTTGCTTCCGCCTTTGCTTAGAGAGAGGTTCGACATAATAGACTGTCAGGAGTTTCCATACTTCTCATGCTTCGCTGCTAAGTCGTACTCAATGCTCCGAAGGTCGCCACTTGTGATCACGTGGCACGAGTTATGGGCAGATTACTGGTACGAATACCTCGGGCGAAGAGGAATAATCGGGAAGTTCATCGAGCAAGTAACTGCACGCCTAGCCTCTGCGAACATAGCTGTCTCAGAAGCGACAGGACGAAGGCTTCAAAGTCTAGTAAAGAATGTAGAAATTATCCCTAACGGTTTAGACTTTCACGACATAAGCCGGACGCCGAGATCCTCGCTCGAATCAGACGTAATATTTGCTGGCAGATTAATACAAGATAAGAATGTGGATCTTCTGCTGCGCGCGATGCAGGTGGTAAGGAAGAAGATCGCAAACATAAGATGCTTCATCATAGGCGACGGACCAGAGAGAAGTAAACTAGAGAGTCTCACCACTCATCTCGGCTTGGAAAGGAATCTGGAATTTTTTGGGTTTATACAGGACCATAGAGAGGTGCTTTCACTTATGAAAGCAGCGAAGGTTTTCGTATTGCCCTCGACTCGTGAGGGCTCAAGCATCGTGGCCATGGAAGCTAATGCATGTGGATTGCCGGTCATAACAATCGATCACTACAGGAACGCCGCAAGAGAATTGATTGAACCTGGGATAAACGGGCTCCTCTGCGGGCTTTCTGCGGAGGAGATAGGCGCGAAGATCGTCGCAGCGTTCGACATGAATTTGAGAGATCACTGCATTGAAAGAGCGAAGGCATACGATTGGGATATAATAGTAACCCGATACGAAACCTACTTGCGGCATCTTCTATGAAAACCTACGACGGTCTTCGATCAGACTAGCGACTCGTTACGAGTATCAGTGTGTCTCAGCTGTCAGAGGTGGATAGATATTAGGATCTGTATTATCAGCTGTACCGCAGTCGAGCATTCAACAACTGTCGGAAGGACCATCCCAATCGCCAAGTGCCTTGCAAGACGAGGACACGATGTTTCAGTAATTATCCCGCAGTTTATGAAACCAGTCAAAACAAAACCCGGCGATGGAGTGAGGATGATCCCAATTGGTTGTCGTTCACATTCAGGTCTGATCCCTTACATTAGGACGTGCTTGGAAATGGTTTATAAGGTGTCAAGAACGGACGCTGTTCTTGTCCATCTTTCCAAACCTCAACCAAACGGGGCTATGAGCGCTATTCTGAAACGGCTTGCGTCGAAGATCCCGCTGGTCCTTGATTGTGATGATTGGGAAGGCGTTGGTGGGTATGCCGAAGAGATGCCATTGATGCATTGGCGGAAGAAAGTCTGGTCGCTCACTGTTACATGGCTTGAGAGAAAGATCCCGTTTTATGCCGACGCAGTCATGGTAGCGAGCAGAACTCTACAACGAAGAATAGCTCAATTGGGTGTGGAGAACAAGAAAGTCTTCTATGTTCCAAACGGAATCTTTCTCCAGGACTTTCCAGGAATTTCGGATGCAAATGAATACTTGCCACAATGCGAGCCTGACCAATCCATCTTGTACGTTGGATCCCTCAAAGCAGAACATGACGTTGACTTGCTGATCAAGGCAATGCGGTATGTGCTCAGAGAAAGAAAAAATACAAAACTTCTGATCATTGGAGACGGACCCATTCGTGAAAGACTCGTGGTACTCGCGAAATCACTTGGTATCACTGAGCAGGTATTGTTCTTTGGCAGAGTCACGCAGACATCTCTGCTAAAGATACTCCAGATGGCTAATATCGCTGCTCTCCCCATGCGAGATACTAGGATACACAGGAGTGCATCGCACACAAAACTTCTTGAATACCTGGCTGCAGGGAGATGCGTAGTGGCGGGGGCAGTGGGCCAAGCATCAGATATCATAACGAATATGCGAACAGGAATACTGGTGAAACCGGGTTGCCCGGAAGCGTTGGCCGAGGCTTTGATTTTCGCTCTGAAGAACAAGAGGCTCGTTGAAGCCCTCCAAGCATGTGCAAAACAATATGCAACAACTCATCTCACATGGGACAAGCGAATAGATACGGTTGAGAGAGCCTACGAGTTTGCTCTCAGCAGATATCGACTGAGCAGTTTCAGCGTCGGATGTTAGTGCGCATCGCTAACGAGAGACTCAAAACTTACAACTTTCACAATCTTCTGTGCATAAGGTGCAATACAGATTTTTGCGATAATACTTTTTCGTCCTTCACATCTGAGGAGAACTTCGAGCCTTCTATTACTGTAAACATAGGCATCAGCCCGAAGTGGCATGAACAAGATCTAGAGCGGGTAAACGTCATGTTCTATTATTTGGAGGACTTTCATGGTGTATACTTCTCGTATCCGTGGCTCTTTCGGATACGCGCAGCCATAACCGGCATAGATTCACTTCACACTGAGATCTTTCTTTCGAACATCTATCTGCGATTTTCGGAATTGGTGAACCAAGGTTTCAGCATGGTGGATATTTTCAAGTCCATAATGATGGTCAAACTACTGAGCTTGGGCAACACTCTGTTGCATGCAGGTTGCCTCGATGCAAACGGGGCAGGCATTCTTATACCTGCTTTCGCAAATGTCGGGAAGACATCGACATGTCTTGCTCTCTCGAAGAGAGATGGTGTGACTTTTCTCGCAGACGATATGACTTGCATAGACGATAGCGCACTAGCTCTTTCGCTTCCGATGACGTCATTGCTATCCCGAACAACTGCTCAAGAGCTCGGTGTCGCGGATGTCTGCAAACTTGCTCGTCTAGCCTTGATCGAAGGCGTAGGCTTTCTTATGTCAAACAGGTTCATTAACAGCGGAATGAGGGTCAAGCCTCAGTCGATCCTCGGTCCAGACAAGATTGGAACTCAGACGACGATACGAACCATCGCTTTCTTGCAGCACGGCAATGAGAGCATGTCGGAAATAGACAAAGATGAAGCCGTGAAGAAGCTGCTTGCCATAAACAGACATGAACTGCCTTGGTCTGGAAATCCTATGATTCATGCGTTCGCGTTCTTCAGTAATCAGTTCGACATACAGAACCTACTACATACGGAACAACGAATCCTACGCAGCGTCGTAGACGCGGCCGATAGATGCCTTTTGGTGACAGCCAGAAGAGGTCGCCACTGGACCATGCTGCAGAAGGTCGTCGCTTCTTAGCTCGAATTGAACACGAAACCTACAGAATATGCGAGACAGAAGAACGCGTTGACGGAATCGCGTGCACGTGTAGGAGAAGGTACCCCGGTCCGGTCTTATTTTCCAATATTTTTGCCTTTGAGGCATACGGATGCATCTACTCTCTATCAGCTGGGACTATTTCTCGGAAGCGTTGGAGGCTTTCTGACGACACTTATCTCGTTAAGAGCAATAAGCATAGGAAGAGAGTTCAGAAACATCACGGCAGTCGATTTCTTTGTCGGCGGCACATTGCCGATTGGGTACTGGATTGGACTTTGCATTATCGTTGTGACGCAAATCTTGAGTTTCCGACTCAAGCGCATTAGAGCTTTCACTAATATTGTCTCTTCATGGTTCCTCATGATATCAATGAGAATAGTGCTTAGCATCATAATGTCTGCGCCATTCAATGTCGATGTCCTCTACAATTATGCACCTTGGATACATCTCTGGCTTGTCGGAGGTGTCCAAATGGCCCCCGGTACCTATCCGTATGGATGGCCCGTTTCTTTCCTTGTGGGGTACGCGATTACGAAGTTGGGTATCCCGGTCGAGATGTTTTTCATGTGGGGACAGATTTTCATCTACGCCGTCGAGTTATCTACAATGTACTACCTCTCTCAAGAAATCGGCGTTGGAAAAAGGGCGGGTCTCATGGCTGTCTTCCTGTTGGCCATTGATTCGTCCATATACAGCTACAACCTGAACTATAGCCCGCAACTCATTGGAGAAATGTTACTTCTACTAGCGCTGTATCTGTGTATCAGAGCCTCGAGAAAGCCGCAAAGCCGCCGAGGACTAGTACTTGCCGCAGCCTACACATCAATCCTAACATTGACGCACCACCTTAGCTCATTATATCTCATATTTGCATTGTCCGGTTTGTATCTGGCTGGTAGGTTTACAAGGAACTGTGTGCGCTTACCATCCTTTCTTGTATCGTATGCAGTCCTATTTTGGTATGTCTCAAGTATGTTCTTGTATCCCGAGAAAATGGAAAGGTGGGGCACCGCGTTGGCTGAGGTGCTTCGCCGATCGTTAGTTGAATTCCCTCCAGAATTTACCTCCGTTGACATCTCAAGTTTCGCCAACCTGATCGCGATTGACAAGTTGCTCTTCCTCACATATCCATCGTTGATCCTAGCTCTGGTAGTTGGGGCCGTTCTTGCACCGAGTCGTGGAAAGGGTAAATGGTACTTCCACATTGATAACAGTGTTACGATTATCGTTGGTGTAAACGGCGTATTAATGGCAGTACTCCTTGTTGGGCTGACATTCCAGGGATTGTTATATCCCTTTAGAATGATGGGATTAGTACTGATATTATGCATTCCAATTGCAGCAAAGTTCCTACTCCAACTTGCTTCGAGTTTGAAAGGACAAATCGTTTTCGGAGTAGTTGCTAGCTTGTCGGTACTACTCGGAACGGCCTCCATATATCGACTAGTTCAAAGAACCGTCCCCTTGTGGGAAATCTATCCCAAATGGCGCCAAGTAGAAGTCCTGAGTAATAGTCCGACAGTGACCGCCTTGCCACCGGTTGCGGCATACTTTGTCGTGCTCCTATTGATCTCTCCCCTTTTTCTACAAGTAGTTTCTCACAGAGGCAGTTGCTTGGCATCCAGACTTTAAGATCTCAGTAGAGCTATCGCCCTCACCTTGTAGAAGGCAGGTTTTGGTTCTAAGTTAACGCCTACGAGGCCGAAAAAGTCCTCAACGCTCGTTGGATTCTGGAAAACATTGGTCACATCGCCCGTTTTCGCATAATCCATCCAGCAATAGACGAAAGAGATTTCCAAGTTGTAGGAGTTCTTCCTCCTTTGCAGATAATCGAGAAGCACGTGGAGTTGCCGCGCTTGGCCTTCCAATCCGTATCGGAGACTATCGATCCCTACCTCCGTGATCCATACCGGCTTAGATCCAGTTAGAGAAGTGATCGTTCGCAAAAAGGAGTAGGATCTACCGCCATAAATATGAAAACCGAAAGCGTCAAAGTACTCGTATGCTCCGAGATCAAGAGCTTGTCTCGCAAAACCCACAGCGTTGTCCGTGGGGGCAAGACCACCAAAAATTACCGGAACGTTGGGTCGGATACCCCCCTTGATCATCTCATGGGCAGACCTGAGCAAATCCACATAATGCTGTGCGCTCCCATCCATGTAGCCCAAGCGGAAGCGAGGATAGTTAGGTTCATTCCAGACTTCCCATGCATCAACTTGTAACGCAAACGAATCTAAGAACGAAGCAAGAGAGATATTCCAATCAGCATAGGAGAACCTAGCGTTATTGCCTACTAGATTGTTGGAGAGGACGATAAGAACTCTTATTCCTCTATCATGTAGCGCCTCAATGAATTGACTCAGTTTCATCGAACTTGCCCTGCTGAACGGATTTACCGCATTCAATCTTATCCAACTGATTCCGGTTGCCTTCACGAGATCAAAATATCGATCTTCAGCAAAATAAGGCGTGTCAGCATCCCACGTGTGCGCATTTAAGCCAATTGCCAATGCGTTGTAGTTCAACGTATCTGCAACGGGTACAGCTGAAACCACACCATCTGATGAAGAAACGAGTATGACCGTTATTGTCACATACAAAATCAAACGCGCTGGCGGTGGTGGGCGTTTGTTCTGGATCGCCACCAACTGGACCTCAGTCCTCCAAGAAAGATCGGATCTGTTCCTATCTTATTCGTAACTAGGCATAACTTTATGGCGGAACACCCGCGTTATATTTCACACATTGGAACATCGCAGAACGGCTAGCCACTTCACTAAGCCGCTTCAGAGATGTTTTGTGCTGCACGGCCGCGCAACGTCCTTATGCTCCGAAAAATACTTCGAGCCTTAGATCGGAAGATCATAGCGACTTCTAACAACAATAGGCTGGCAATGAAAACTTCCGCTTGAATGGGGTTTCCTTGCAAAAGATTAAGAACATGCAACGGGGGCGATGTTTCCGCGGAGCTGATGGCAGTATACCATATCCTAGCGACTGCTACGATCGCGGCATTTGTCCTGTTCTCTATGATCTTGGTGAGTTCAGGACTCCATGACTGTCCCTCTTCGATGAGGGTTCTATTAGTAGTCCCTAGAAAGAAATGGCTCTCTGCAGCTGTGTCGAGAACGAACTTGGTAATATTTTGAACTGGGTTGACCGGCCCTATGTCCTTTCGTGTCACAAATCTAAATTCGTAGGAGTGAACCGCTACGGATGCATCGATTAATCCGTGTACCCCAACTCCGTCGCGAGTTATGGGATTGTAGTTGCGAGTGACGTGATACGGTTGAGCTGCATCGGCCATGTAATGTGCGAGTCGCCCCGCGTCTAGAAACATCTGATTCCAGAGACGCGCTCTGATATCAGACTGCATCCTCAGCGTAAATTCCTCTACGGCCTGCGGTAGAGTACCAGTCCATGGCTTGCTCGGATCCCAGAAGCCCACCTCAATGTAGTGCCGCGAGTCTTCACCCCTATCTGATTCACGATAGATAGTGTCAGGATATGCTGTCGCCTGCTCTAAGAGCGGCTTGTGGTACAGGAAAAAGCCTGCCCATTCATCAGGGAGCAACTGAGAAGCCATTCTGACGATAATCCAATGACCTTCAATGCTCCAAGCGTCAACAACGGCTGGCGACCTAGCTATGCATAGAAGAACAACTACAGAAATGAGCGTGAGTTGCCTCACAGAGTCTCTACTCCCGAGCCTGTAGCTTGCAATCTATTAAAGGCAATCCGTTTCAGCTTTCATAGCCTCGGCAAAGCTCTTGACCGGGCTCATCATGTTTTCTTTTTTCGAATCCGTCGACGATCCAACTGTCACACCAGAAGGCCTTGGCGTGCCCTTAATCCTAGTCACACCAAGTCTGGCACAGATCTTGAGCAAGAGAACATCCACCTAGGAATGCGAAAAATCTTACGACAAGACATGTCTCCAACGAAAGAGCGTCCGGAAGGCGATTGAAGCTGCTATTTCTCAGGACTTTCGGGTTGGCAATCATTGCGTTCGAGAGCTTTACTCATATTACAGCATATTAGAGCGAGTTCATTTGGTTGTAGGCTGCGAATGTCCACATCGCCGCATTGTTCGCTTTTTCAGTTTTTCGGAGGTTTTCTACGACCTTTGGGCTGGTTCCAATCTGGGGGTATGGGCCAATGTCAGATTGGCTCATCGTGAAATCTGACTTGGGAGAGCGACGCCCTTGACGGTTTGGTATGGGTTTCTGTCTGGTGGATATCCGCCGTTACTCGTCATGACCACATGTCTAAGCGAAGGGTCCTACGCCTTCTGTGATCTTGATCGCTTGGACTGGGCATTGGATCTCGCATGCCCTGCAGAAGATGCAGTCCCTTTCACGGACCGGGTCTGCCTTCCATCGGTCCAGTAGAACTTTGCCGCTGTCGTTCGGAATCTTCTTGTCGACCTTCTCCTGCTCTGCTGGGATATCGAACTTGTCGAAGACGTTGACTGGGCAGACGGATATGCAGATCCCGTCCGCTATGCAGATGTCGAAGTCTACTCCAACTGCGACGCCATGGACACCATACTCCTTACTGACGCCTTCTTTCCAGCGAACCTCATGCCCCTCATGCTCTTCCTTCTTTGGCCATTCGTTCGGGAAACCTGCGTCGTCGAGTAGCCGTCTTTCAACCATCAAATTTCACCGGACGAAGCTGGGGAAGGCTGGGATGGATTAAGAATATTTGCGTGTCACAGATGAACCTGACAATAGGCGAAGAAGATACGAAAACCAAAAATCCAGTCGCACTTAGAGTGAAAGTAATCGGGATATGATTGTCCGGACGATTGAAAATTGATTTAGGACGCTAACGTGCGCCCATCACAGCCCTGACCTTCGGCTCCAGCACCGTCCATAGCCATTCGCTGAACTCGCTCAGATTCTTCGTCTGCAAGTAAACCTCACCTGGACCCGTGATATTCGTCACCAAGCCTTCACCGCCTAGAAGCGTTGATTTTAGTCCACCGAACTTCGTGACCTTGTATTGGCATGTGTCGCTGAAGGCGACTAGGTGAAAGTTATCGACGACAAATGATTCGCCAGGTGAGAGGGAGTGTTGGTCGATGGCTCCGAAGGTGTTGATGAACATGTCTCCTCGGCCGCTGGTCTTGATCATGAACAATCCCTGACCGAAGAGGCCCTTCGTGAAACCCTGCCATTGAACATCCAACTCAACAGTCGGTGCGGAGGCGATGTAGGCAGATTTCTGGACGATGTAGCCTCTCCCCGCCCCAACCTCTAAGCGCTGGATATCACCGATCGGTGCCGAAACCAACCCAATCCTCCCACGCCCACCCATGGCCACATAACTATTCACAAAGAATGACTGTCCACCAAGCAGCTTCAAACCCAAAGTGCCCAGGATGCCTTTCTCACGCATGTGGGTGTTCACTTGGATGTTCGAGGTCATGTACGTCATCGACCCGGCCTCGGCGCGAACTGACTGATTCGGTTCCAACTGGATCTCAAGGAGCGAATACGATGGCCGATACTTGATCTCGTAATTCAACTTCTCATACTGCATCGGCGTCGGCGTAGGTTGGGGTAGGCTTTGTTGGGCGCCGCAGTAAGTGCAGAAGGTTGCTCCGGCAGCAACCTCTCTTCCACAGTTACCACAGAGAGGCATGATGATTCCTCCGCCAGTACGCAGTTCAGAGTATTAAGCACTAAGCACTAATTCAACCCTAGCTGCAGACCTAGTTCGTCCTAAACGTGGCCGATGGAAATCTTGTTTGAAGGTTGAAAGAGCGCCAGACCATGTGGAAGAATGAACGGTCAAACCTTATCTTCTTAGCAGTCCGGAATTCTTCAATCCAAGAAGGATGATGAAATCCCAAAACTTGTCTCTGATCCTATTCCTAGTCCATAAATGAGGAGAACGTGAAAACGGAGTGATCGCGCCTAATCCAAGAATATCCTCAGCTCATGCATTACCTGCTCTGCTCTCTCTCTGCAGTCTCGCGCCAGTTCATCATCAACGCTCCGGCTGCTAGTCATGAAGGCACGGAGCTCCTGGAGCATCAGCCCAGCTTTCTTTTTGGCAGCCTCCTCGTTCGAGGGCTTGTAACCCTGTAGCTTCTCAGGCCCTTCCCGTCCCCCCTCAGCGAAGTACCAGTCCTTGAATCCCATCCCGCAGCCAGCCAAGAACAGTAGATACCCAAGCGGGGTTACGGCAGGTGGATAGCCCCGGTCGAGTCCAAGCTTGGTCTCTCGGTGGATCCTAGCCTCCTTCGAGAGGAGCGAGTAGGATACCATCAAGCTTCCACCTGGAGGCACTAGGTCACCTAGGATCTTGAAGAATGACGCATCCAAACCAAGTGGGCTGATGAAGACCCTACTCCCGTCTGGAAAGGATGCGGTATCGAAATAGTCGCCGTCAATCCAGCCCGGAATCATCTGACTTACTCTGCCTGCACTGAAGACGCCTGAGAATAGAGGATCCCGGGACCTTGCGCCGTCCCATCCCCTCACTAGGCTGAGATCGAAGTATGCTTGCTCAAGAAAGCGTGCGGGATATACGGTAACGTGAAGGCTGAAATCGCCTGAGAGAGGTTTTCCACTAAAATACTCTCTAACCAACTCAACTGGATTCTTGTCGCGTTGGATGCGTACTCGTTCTGTGAATTGTACCATGCTTGAGGCACAACAGACTCGTAACTATGAGAGGCGCCTCCATAATGGTGAAAGGGGCTGCCTCCTAGTTAGTAATCTAGGTTTGCCGGATGGTTATCCTTTACTCCTGAACCCTGAATCTAGCTAGGCAGCTGGGGCAGACGCAGTCTCTAGCCAACTTCTCCAGAACCCGTAGACCCTCCTCCGGCACAACAACGTTCCTGCACCAGCAGTCACCCTCGCCCTTGCCACAGTTGAACCATGACCCGCAGAGTTCGCATTGGAGCTCCCTAGGCAAGGTGACCGGTAGGGCATGCTGCGGCCTAGAATATTTAGGAACTCTGGTAGAATCTCATTCCTAGAGACCTCGCCCGATGCGCACTGTCTCATTTTTGCTGAGCGGTATAGAGATCGCCTGCGCCCAGAAACAGCTGAGATAAAGGGGATGAAGAACTTCGTGAAGTTAGCGGGTTATCGACCTTAGGGAAGGCCTCTACTGCGAGGCCTATCAAGCGGCCTAGGATGACGTTCGATAGGTCTCCAAGGCGCGAAAGGTAGAGAATCCTCTATGGCTTTCTGCATCAACTCAAAGTTCGAATTCAATTCTAAGCCCTAAATGCCTATCTGGGTATGGGTCCTGATATTGACTGGCGAAGGGTTGGGTCAGTCACAGGTCAGTTGGCGAGCGTAGGCCGCTCTGGATTTTGAACCAATTCCTCGGCGGCCTTGCTTACATGGTCGAAGAGCTGGTATGCGGCTGCGACTAGACGTGGGTCATCTCTGCTCGTCAGTGAATCCACTAGAATACTGATCTTACCAGCGTTAACACGTGCCTGAAGTTGCATTCTTCCATCCTCACTGACCCAGCTCATCGAAAGTTGACCGCGGTGATTTGAGTATCCCAACCATCGGAAGTTACTGAACCAGCGACCTCTCAACCTCTGGAAGAGCACAGTCACGTCCACTAGGGCTGGGAGATATGCTTCAATGATGGGCTTCGCTCGGAACTGGTTGGTGTGAAACTTGAATGAGCATGCACTGTTCGAAGTTCGAAGCCTATATCCTTCCGGGGAACTCTCTATTACACGCGCCTCCTTTAGGCGTCTCAAGGTTCTTGTGAGCGTTTCCTGGTGGAAACCAAGCCGCCTCCTCAGGCCCTGGAAGGAGAAGTATGCGTTCTGCTCGCTTGACATCAACTTCAGAACCTCAAGCTCACGCTCGTCGAGTTCGGGCCCTTCAAGGTCGGGTGTGAGGTCGATCTCCGATTCCATCAAGAATGATCGCCGCCTACTTCACAGCCTCAAATATATTGACTAACCCCAACCCTTCGATGAATCGATTATCTTTTAAGATAAATGCGCGTATACGCGATTTTTTGAGGTTAGCTTGCTTCAAACGCTTTGAGGTGAAACGTAGGATGCCAAAACCCGCCAAAAAAAAGAAAAAGAAGAAATAAGGGGTTAATCGTAGGTAGCCAGCTTTTCTTCCCCGTTTTTTCCCTGATTTTTTCCTACGAATTCTTTCGTTGAAGCCTGTTGACGACGTGGTCGCCCTCATCCAGCCTCGCCATCCGGACACCTGCCGCTACCCTCCCTTGGTGCAACGAGTTCTGCTAACTTTCCGACTCATCGACCTCTGCCCTAGATGTCTAACCAGTCGACTTCGTCCGCCCATTGGGTTGAGAAGACCTTGTCGGCTTCGGCTACGTCCTTAGCTGTGATGTTAAGCAGTGAGCGTGTGGGTGAGTTCATTGTTTTTCCCCGAAGCTCGCCTGGGTTCACTTCCCCTAATATGAGCTGCCGAAGCCAAACTGCAGCCGCCGGAGGAGGGGAAGGACTACGTTTGTAATGTTCTTGCCCTCGAACCCGGCAAAATAGTAATGCTGGAGGGTTCCGAGATTTCTCAAAAAAGCTCGAGAAAGAAGGAGTCGACGTCATAACAGTTGAGATGAGTGAATTCATCGAAAAGGAAAGACTATCTGCAACGCAATAGAAATTCGGGGGTAGTGCACACCACTAGGCCCCAAACAAAACGGCCCAACGATGAGAATGAGGAATGGTCTGAACGACGACGCTTCGTGCACTTAGGGTGTGGATTCTTTTTGCTCAACGATCAAGACGTGAGTGTTTGTCTGTCCGACGTTTTCTCCGATATGTGATTGTTCGTCGGACCACAAGATTTCCCCACTTTTGAATTGCCGAACTGCGGTCTTCCCGTCATCAAGTGTGATTCTTCGTTTGAAGGGACCAAGCGCATATAACACAAAAATCCTTGATGATGCAACTTTGTTTTATCGCCAGGCTTGTCGCCATAATCAAGAACCCTTACGCGGTCATTTTCAAAGATAACCTTGTACTTATCAGGATCGGTGGTTACGGGGTCTGGCACTGTATTGTCCGTTCTTGACATATCGGAGGAATGGCAAGCCGCGCTAATGAGTTGTGTTTTGCAGCCGCGTGTTCTCTACTGTGTGCCTATTTGTGTCCAGTGGCGCGGGGAGTGGGGCACTCGTCAACTTTTCTAGAGGCCGATTTCGAACCCAGGAGCGCGAATACTTCCTTTCTGGTTCTCAGGGTTACCTTTTCACGGCTTCGGCCTGTATGCCTGTGAGTGGGTGCCGGTTGAGAGAAATGTGATGGTCTTCTTTGAGAGTCTGAATACTACGAGTAGATTCGCCCGTACCCTGTGGCTCCAGTTGCAGGAATACGTCCGCCTCTCCAGATGGTGCGCGAAAAGTGTCGGATCTTGAGCAGAGAGAAGATTTCTGACAGAAACCTCTACCAGGCGCTGTTGTCCGTAGGTGAGTTCTCGCAGCCTTTCGACAAATTCATCGGTATATCTTACCTGCCAGCCCAAACACTAGGCCTTCTCGGCCAACTTCCGAAGAAACTCAATTGGATCTTCGCCGCTCGGAGCTCGCCGGTACCTACCCTTCTTCATGTCTTCCATTCCTCTCAGGATGCTCTGCTCGAATTCTCTGTCGAGCATCAAGAAAACATTAGTCAAGATTCGGTCCTTGGGCTGTCCTTCGATTGATGCGCGGGAGACATAATCAATTATTTCCAGAAGGGTCGATGTGGAGATCTCTGCGGGTGGAGAGACAGCTTGCTTCAGCGCTTCCTCGACGACCAGACTTAGCGCGCCTCTTCTCCCTCCATACTTCTCTCTGACTATTCTCCTGACCTGCTTCGCTAGGTCCTCATCGACTCTGACTAGTATTTGAGCCATATCTTAGAATATGATAAGATATTGATTAAAGCTTTACCACGTACTGTCCACTTACCTTATCTCACTTGAATCGCGGATACTTCGCCAGCCAAAAACAGGCGAATATTCAATGCCAGCAATGTTTCGCTGGTGCGATGATTTTGACAGTACTAAAATACTGTGTTCACGAGTCCATAATGGTGTCCTGATTCCGGATCCGTATAGCCCTCAAGGCTTCACGATCAAGTTCCGCGGGCAGCCAATCAAATTGAATCCGCTTCAGGAGGAGATGGCCGTCAAATTTGTCCAGAAGTTCGGGACACCGTATCTGCAGGATCGGAAGTTCTGCTTCAACTTCATGGAGGACTTCGCAGAGGCCTTGGGCCTAAGAGAGAAGGCCACCATTCAGGACTTTGACTGGACCCCGATCGTACTGGCAGGGATCATAGATGATAATCTCACGATGCACATCAGCGCAGGCGCGGTGATGTTCCTGTTAGGTTGGTTCCTTCGAGAATGAAAGCGATGCCAGAATGCCTCAAACGCGCGATCGTCATCTTCCAGTGTCAGCGTGGATGTCAACGAGGCGTTGGTGGATAGGAGCTGGTTTCTGCCGGACGTTTTCGGGGATAACGCTTAATATGCATACCATGCCTAGTAGGCCTAGATGGCACAATGCCCACAACTAAGGTCACTCGAAACTACCAGGTAACAATTCCTTCAGAGATACGGAAGGCCGTTGAGGTAAAAGCCGGCGACACATTGGTCGTAGAATACGCGGAAGATGAGGAGGCCATCAAACTCAAGTTGCCCCACCGCGGCCCGCGGAGGACAAGGACGCTTGGCCGCCGGCTAACACCTGAGGACATAGAACGATCGATCGAGAAGGGCATGAATGAATGTCTGCGGTCATAGACACGAACGTACTCATATTCGACACCTTCGAGGATAGCCAACTTCACACGGAAGCCCATTCGAGGCTCGACGGGCTTGAGAGGTGGCTGATCCCATCCATAGTCCTCCACGAGTACCTATCGTTCATGAGAGCCGAACGCGTGGAACTCGATTTCACAAGAAACAAGATGGTCGAGTACCTCACGAACATAAAGACAGTTTACCAACCGATCGAAGCAACCGACATACTCTTCGCGTGCCGTGAGATGCGAAACCATACCGAATACAACGACTACCTCACATTGTCCGTCTCAAAGAAAACTCGCCAGCCCCTACTCACCTACGATGCAACTCTCCGCAAGAACTGTGGACGGCTTGGCGTGAAGACTGTGGCGTGAAACGGCGACCTCTTTAACGAGAGGGAAATGAAAGACGCACGTAGATCGAACCATCCTATACGTGAAAGTTTTTGTGCCCCGAAAGGGCGGGCATAAGCAGAAACCCACACCAAGGGGACAAACTCAGCAGCAACAGAATACCTGCGTTTCAGCTATTGAGATCGCTAAGAGGAGAACGAAATGAAAGAGTTGATCCACAACGGCGTCATGATACCAGTTTCCTATCAGCCTCAAGGCTTCACCTTAACCCTCAGAGGTCGGCCACTCAAACTCACCCCAATCCAAGAAGAGATGGCGGTGAGGTTCGCTCAGAAGTTCGGCAGCCCGTACATGGAGGACAGGAGGTTCTGCGCCAACTTCATGGAAGACTTCGCCAAGGCCCTGGGCATCAACGAGCGAATAACCAAAGAAGACTTCGACTGGTCCCAGATCGTCAGGTGGATCGAAGAGGAACGCACACGCAAAGCCACCATGCCCAAGGACGAACGGAAGAGACTGGCAACGGAACGGAAACTGATCCGCGAACAGAACAAGGAAAAGTACGGGTGGGCCACCGTAGACGGACAACGGATGGAGCTAGGCAACTACGCGGTCGAACCCCCAGGAATCTTCATGGGACGGGGATGCGTCGCCAAGGACACGATAATCAAAACTGAGGGCGGTCCTGCATACGTGCAGGAACTGAAGGAAGGGGGCAAGATTGCGGTTCATGTTGGATCTGACATGTTCTACAAGAAGGTGGAATCTGTCGATAGTCAGGGCATTCGTCCAGTCTATGAAGTTAGGACTAGGACACACGCAATAGAGGCCACAGAGAACCATCCATTTCTAACTCTTCGAGTCTGGAGAAAACGACGAAGAAACGAGAACGGAACATTCTCAAATCAAAAGTACAGGCCTGAACTCAGATGGGTGAAGCTGGCTGAACTGAAGAGGAACGACCATGTCGTGGTGACAAAGCAATACGTCACGACTGGGACAAGCAAATACAGCAAGACACCAAGTCGCATGGTTGGCAATACCATCGTAACGCCGAAGCTCGCACGTTTTCTTGGCTACTTCGTCGGCGATGGCTGGGTCCAAAAGGGTAGAAAGAGTCAAAAGACGATCTATCTGGCTGAAGGAAATATCAGACATATTCGGCGATACAGCCAGATAGCTGAGGAGATATTTGGCGTTAAACCTCTCATCAGAAAGCACAAGAAGGGGACCTCTTGGAGAATAGCAGTAGGCGTCACTCAGTTTGCCGGATTTCTCGAACAGCTTGGTGTAACAGGGTGCGCACTTACCAAACGAGTCCCAGAGTGGCTGTTCTGTGTCGACGACGATCTGAAAGTAGCTTTTCTCAAAGGATATTTCGACGCTGACGGTACTCTTCTGAGGCATTCCGTAAAGGGAATAGAATACGCGAGAATAGTGGCGCAGTCGCCTAACAGACGCCTCATTGAAGACCTCCGTGAGCTCTGCACGGCCGCTGGTGTCAAGTCAAGCAGGATTACATCAGCCTTCAGAGTAGGTTATTCCCAGGGAAGACTCTTTCAATTCGGTGTCAGCGAGCACTCCTCTGTCAAACGTCTCTTGGACATTGGACAGCGGTTGTGGGGGAGAAGGACTAAGGACTACTTCCACCAGAACCTATCCCTCAAGAGCAAATGGGATTGGACGAATCTGCGGATAGCAGATTCTAGATACTTCGCCTTAGAAAGGGTACTATCGATCAGAAAACGCCCATCGACCGAAACTTATGATGTTGCAGTTGCTGGTAGGAGGACCCCCAATTTCGTAGCAAACGGATTCGTGGTACACAACTCGCATCCGAAGAGAGGAAAGTGGAAAGCGGCTGTGTCCACGAAGGACCTGGAACTGAACCTCAGTCCTGACGCGCCCACGCCGCCAGGCGAGTGGAGGGGGCGCGTCTGGGCGCCGGATGAGATGTGGATCGCGCGTTGGACGGACAAGCTCAGCGGGAAAGTCAAGTATGTTTGGTTCCACGATGCCACCCCAATGAAGCAGGAGCGGGTTCAAGAGAAATTCGATTTGGCGATTGAGCTTGAGTCGAAGATCGACAAGGTTCGCGAACATGTTGCGGAGGGGTTGGGAAGCGAGGATGTGAAACGAAGAAAAGTGGCCACAGTGGCCTACCTTATTGATAATTTCAAGATCCGTGTGGGGGATGAGAATGAAACCGAGAGCGGGACGGTTGGTGCAACAAGCCTCCGCAGCGAACACATCAAACTGCATCAAAGCAGGCAAATGGTGAGGTTGCGCTTCCTCGGAAAGGACTCAATCCTATTCGACCGCGAACTTGAAGTCTCCCCAGAAGCCTACAAGAACCTAAGAGAGTTCATCTCGAATCACGACGAAAGGATCTTCAGTGGAATAACCACGGAGGCCATCAGAGAATTCCTGTCGGAAGCTATGCCAGGCTTGAGCCCCAAGGTCTTCCGCACCTTCTCCGCCACACAACTATTCAGGCAAAAACTCGAAGACTCCAAGGTCACAAAGGAAAGCGCAGACCCTGAGAAGAAGATGGCCCTAATGGAAGCAAACGAGGCGGTCGCGAGGCTCCTGAACCATAAGAAGGCCGTACCGAAGAGATGGCAGGAAACATACAGGAAACGACTTGCCATGCTCAACTCGCTCAGTGGGAGGAAAGGGAAGTCGATTGCCAAACGAAAACAATCACTCAGACTACGCCTAGCCCAAATGCGCCTAACCAAGGAATGGAACCTAGGAACGTCGCTCAAGAACTACATCGACCCTAGGGTCGTCGTCGACTTCTGCAAGAAAGTAGATTACGATTGGCGCACCTTCTACCCGAAAACCCTCGCCGTAAAGTTCGCATGGGCCGACAACGCTGACCACTCGAAGCCCAGAATCGGGACCTCGATTCCCATGCCTTAGCCCACGCCAAAACAGTTTGACAAGTACGTCCGTCGGAATAATCAGGCCAAATCTCGCCTCAGCCTAGAATGTCTTGGTTACGAGGCTGGAGTCAGCCTGGATAGTGGGAGGAGGAGCGTAGACCTCTTCTGAGTCCTCGACCGCTAGGACAATGGCATCTTGCAGGTCTTTCAGGTACGGCCTCGCTGTCACTATCTGCTCCGATTGAGCGTCGGTGAGGCGAATCGTTACGCCTCTAACTGACCTGCAACACCGCAGCACCGTCATAGCCTCTCATTCGTCCGTGCCGCCGATGAGGGAGAAGACATTGGACAGCCGATAAGCAATTACAGAACGGACCCTGCAGATTTCGTCATTCCCTCGCGAATTTCACGCATAATTCAACTAGAGATCTCACCCTTCTTAAGATCTCGTAGGCGTATTCTCTCGTGAAAGCTTGGCTTGCAGGAATTCCCTCCGCCTCATACCCATAGAACGCTGGTCCTCGAACTTTTGCGAGTTCTTGGAGCGTCGCCTTGATCTCTTCGATTCTTGCGCGAAGGGAGTCAGGCAGTCTTTCTGCGGAGGCTTCGATAGCTTCACTCACATCATGTTCGTGTGGGTATTCTATTCCTAGCCTCCTAAGCGCAGCCTTCGCCGCCAGCTCTAACGCTTCCTGTGAGCGCCTAACGCAGACCGCGCTCCTTCCGGCATTCAGAGCGTTCTCGCTTTCGCGCAGAAACCACTCTGCTGATTCTGCATAGTCCCGCGCCATTTGCGTGTTCTTCAGATCTCTATTACCTCCCCTGGTTTTGCGTCAGGTTTGAGGATCCAGTAGTGGCCTTTCTTGGCTTTCACTTTCTTTGAACCCAGTTCCTTGAGCCTTCGCCGGATATCCTCAAGGATGCCTTCCAAGAATCCGTCCCGGTCGTAGACGATAACACCCTCATCCGTCAGATCAAGTAAGATTGGAGGGTGAGCTTTCACTTCTCCGGGACTGAGAAAGAGAGGAGATATGAAGGCACTTCTTCCCTGTGCTCTGAGCGTCCGATAGGCCTCGCTCTTTCTCAGCCTTTCATGGATAGGACTGGCTTCACGCACCCGGAATCCAAAATCAGGCGGCAACCTATCCGCAACTACCAAGACGTCGATGTCGCTCTCAGGCGTCGCATCTCCTCTCACCACTGAACCAAAGAAGCAGACTGAAACTAGACGTTCGCCAAAGAACTCCTTCGTCAATCGAGCGTACTCATCGGCTAACCCTCTGTACTCTTCCTGCAATCTCAGATTCTCAGTCATGCGAAGTCGGACTGTCATAACCGAAGCCTGCCATTAACCATGCGGCTCAACTAGAAGCGAGCGATAGTCTGCCCGGCCGCACGCTCATAGGTAGTCGATCAGTCTATCCACGGACTCCATTACCATGTCAGGTTTGATCTTTGAACGAGCAACCGTTTCTCGGGTTTCAACTCCTGTCAGTACCAAAACTGTGTGAACTCCTGCGCGACGAGCGCCCAACACATCGGTTTCGATTTGATCGCCAACCATCACAGCCTTACTCGATTTTTCGCCCATCTGTTGGAGTGCCAACCTGAACATTCGAGGCGAGGGTTTACCGATTAGCACAGCCCTTTTTCCAGAGCCGTATTCAAGGGCCTTGATGATTGGGCCTGCAGATAGTGCGGGGCCTCGATCGCTCATGTAGAGCGCTCCACCATAACTCCCGACTAGAAGTGCGCGCTCCCTTAAGGCCCGTAACGCTTCATCCAATTTGCCGTAGGAGAGTTGACGATCGAAACCAACAACGACAACATCCGGATTCTTGCTGGTCGCTTGATGTCCAGCGGCTTCAAGTTCACGTCGCAAGCCATTCTCTCCCACTAGGAAGAAAGACGCCTCCCCAAACTTCTGGGTAAGGTATGCAGCTGTGAGATAGCTTGATGTCAAGATTTCGTCCGGCTCGAATTGAAATCCCAGGCTGGTTAGGTTCCGGTGGATTTCCTCGCGTATCTGGGTCGAGTCATTGGTCAGCACGGCCACTTTCTTCCCTACAGATTTGATCTTGGCGACTACTTCGCGGCCGCCCACATAGCATGGACTTTCTTTGCCAACCGAGAGCACTCCGTCGAGATCGAAGAAGAAGACTTGCATTGCCTTGAAGTTCATTGGTCGTTCTCCGTCACTGTGGATTGGATCCTAGGACCAGTCCCACTATCCTACGAACTCTAAGACATGTTTAGAATCTTTCGCAGCTACGCCTGCGAAGCTTTCATAACCTTAAAGTAGGGTTTGGAGTTTCTCGATGAGCTACCTGACAACTTTTGCGTAGATTTCCACATGATCTGCTGGTAGCCAGTCCTCGTAAAAGTTCGCGTGAAGTGCGTTACCCAATCCAAATGCCGGTACGAGATCCCAGTCTGGATGCTCCTTCTGCAGCTTTGAGACGAATTCCCCCAAACTTCGATGTGTTCCCAGCTCGATCCCCCTCTTTACGGCTACCGCCTTGATAATCTCAGCCATCGCCCACCAGAGTTTCTCAGAGGCCTGCGAATAATCGCGCTTCGCAAGTAACCTCTGAGACTCTCTCAAGTACTTGCCATTCAGTTTCACGTAGATGAGCTACCTCCCTTTCTGGCCACGCCATATCGCCAAGTCCATCAAACGTAGAGGTACCGTTACACCTACGAAGAGGGCTAAATAACCTCATGGAATAGTGGCTGGCCTCTTTTCCTTGAACTGTTTCAAGCTAATCGGTAAAATAGAGTTAAATATGCTGTGCATTTGCAGAATCAAGACAATAGATACAGATTTGACGTTCACTCTTTTCCGAGTGCATGGAAGATGGTTGAAAAAGCCGACTTGGACAAACTGAGTGAATACACCGCGAATACTAAGTGGTTATTGGAAAACATGGATAGACTTAGAGAGAAACTACCCGACAGATATGTAGCTGTCTGTGAATCAGGAAAGGAAGTCTTTGACGCGTACAGTCTAGATGAACTTTTGGATAAATTGGCAAAAAGTGGCAAGCAACCCGAAGAATGCGCTATAGATTTCGTAAGTCGCGAAGCGTACGCGCTGATAGTGTAGAGCACTAGTCAAAATGCGTGTAACCTCCCTAGGGAGGAATACCCGCCTGACCAGAATCCTCGGTTTCGCTGTCAAAGGTCAGCATTGCTTTGTAACAGCCCTTTTTTATTGTGATCATCTGGGAATAATTGGCGTACCTGTACGGTTTCTAATAGACACAGGAAACGTGCATACAGCTCTCACCGAAGCGACTGCCAAGAGGCTTCGAATTGACTTGACAAAACTCTACTCAGAAGAACACAAGATCAAGGTCAGCGGGATCGGCGGCTCTGCCGAAGGATATCAATTGGCAAATGTCCGTTTCGTTTTCAAAGACGAAGATGGTGCTCCAGTTGAGGAGAAACTACAGTTTGTCTATATCCTCAAATTTCCTACTCCCCGAAATGATGAGGAGCGAAAGGCTTTGGGACTTATCCCAGACCTGCTTGGTTTGGACATAATCAGACGATTCTCCTTCCGTTTTGAGAAGAATCTCGTCTATTTAGAACGATAGCAGATAACAGCGTACCTCTTCGCCGGCGCCGCGTCATCAATCGTCGTGAATCTGACGCACCAATCCTAAGGGTACCGTTATCTTTGTCAGCGCTGGATTAGGGTTGCCTGCTTCTTCTTGGCATACCACTCATACATTTCGACGATTCGTCGAAGGTCTTTTCCGCCTAAGCCAGGGTGGTCTGTAAGGAGGTCGACTAGAATCCCATAAGCGCGTGAACAGTCTAGGCAGAGGATGTCATCTCTCTTGGCCTGAGCCTCGCCGCAGGCTTCGCAGATTCGCGCTCCCAAGAATGATCCCGCATCTAGGAAGGCTGGGCTTCCGGAGATAACTGTTTCCACCAAGGAGGTCTCGAAGATAATCCTAGAATCTCCTCCGACAGTTTTCTGTGTGACTGAGCTTTCCCAAGCCAAGTAACATCGACCTTACTTCCTGACCAGCCTCAAGCCTTCTAGGAGACCGGCACAACATTGCTCATTGAAGCTGTCTGGTCGGCGCTTACGGCGAAACGATGGTCCTCCTTCGAACAAGTCAGGAGGAATACCGGTCTTGATGAGGAAACATTATCGCGCGTCCTGAACTTCCTCATGCGATGGGGTTTCGTTGAGACAAGAAACTTGTCGAGGCTAGAGATCAAGCGGAAGGCTGGCGCCTGCTCTCCAGTTGAGGCTTTCCGACTGCTTCGACTGGTAAGCGGCCCAAAGAGCTCGGGTTCTCCTCTTCCAAGGGAACGTTGGAGGTTGGTGGAGCGGATTGCTTGCAGGAGATGCGGTGGACGTCGCCTACGCCTAGTCGGAAAGAACAAGGTTGAATGTGTCCAATGCCATGAACGACAATGGTTTGCGATAGAAGTCACCGAACCCCGCATGTTTCTAAGAGCTGAAGGTTAAGGCACAACTACTGGTTGGCCCTTCGTGGTCGACATAGTACTTCACGCGAGTCCTCCACGCGACTGTCCATGTGACCATTCTTTGCATGGTTGGGTAACACCGGGCTTACCTTGTGCAAGTCAACCATGCATGGCGATCGATTTAGGAAAGGAAAATTTCCCATGTTTACATCTGGGGGCGGAGAACGTCAATGTACCAAATTCGAAACATTAATATCTCCAACGCGTGGATCACTAAGCGCTGTTCCTATTTTGGAACCCGCCCGCGACAACCGAGGAGCAGAAAACTAGATGCGCAGAAAAACAATCACAGCGCTTCTCCTATTCACGATAATAGTTCTAGTTGCCGCTCCGAGCGTCACTGTCTCAGCGAAACCGCAGGGCTTCCTATCCACGAAAGGAACATGGATCGTGGACGAGAAAGATCAGATAGTCCTTCTACGAGGAGTCAACTACCCGGGCTACGATGCTCAGGAGCCTAATGGAGGAATAAGACTACACAGAGAGAATGCCTACCGAACGTTGGCGCGCATGGGACTCAACGTGGTGAGGTTGCCTATTTCATGGGCTATGCTTGAACCTGAGCCAGGTGCATTCAACATTCGATACCTGAAGTGGTACGTGGACAGAGATGTCCAATGGGCCAAGAAATATGGCTTGTACATAGTTCTGGACATGCATCAGTATTACTGGGCCGATAAATTCGGCGGCTCAGGTGTACCAGGATGGATCGTGAAAGGTTATTCCTCGAATAAAGAAGGCATGCAACAAGCCATTTCTGATTTCTGGGCTAACAGCAGCTTGCAGGATCACCTATTGCAGACTTGGAGGAAGATTGCACAGTACTACGCGACCGAATCCACCATAGCCGGCTACGATATCCTGAATGAACCTTGGATCTATACCTGTGTCTACCCAGAGCTGAATGGTGCACATGTCGACGCATTCTACACGAATGGGATCGCAACGATTAGATCGGTTGATTCAAAACACATCATCTTCTTAGAACCAGCGAACATGAACACGTACAAGCTTCCCATCAGAGAAAATATCGTCTGGTCCCCGCACTTCTACCCGCTCGCATTCGCCTCACAGTACAACCCAGAGAATATCAAGGTGCTTGAGGCAGATTTGGCGGCGAAATACAGGAAATTCGTTGTCGAAATTGGGACGCCGATGTGGATCGGAGAATTCGGCGCGTTCATGAAAGACAATAGTCGTCTAGAGTGGCTCCAAGACGCCGTAACCCTCTTCGAGAAGTATCAAGTCGGCTGGGCTTGGTGGGCGTTTGACGGAAAGGGAGGCTTCACAAAAACGCCAAGTCCTCTTCTCGTGCTGGCCACATCAATTTCAAGCTGATCCGGTCAGACATCAGCAAACCGCGTAGAAATATTTCAAGGCAATCAGATGACGATTGTTCTCGGTAACAATCTACTCATCTCCGCTCTGACCAAGAAATCCAGAACTCTTGGCGATGATTCGTTCAGATAGATCGTTACAGTTGACGAAATGCTTCACGTACCGGAAGCAGAAGATTCAAGATGGGAAGTTCATCCGTGCCTACACAACATGTTCCATGCTCTAGTGGAGAAGACC
>CAZRDM010000025.1:0-2213 GCA_964598845.1 uncultured Candidatus Bathyarchaeia archaeon | reverse complement strand
ATGGGAAGTTCATCCGTGCCTACACAACATGTTCCATGCTCTAGTGGAGAAGACCCGACCTTTCAACGATAGTATTTTTCCTCCGCTCCAAGACTCCGTATCGGGCGCGAGGCTGGTTGGTGAAGGCTCCCTCTCCACGGTCTTCAGTAGGGTTCCTCGATGATGACCTCTTTTATTCTCCTGAATTCCTTGATGTTCTTCGTCCAGATTTTCGACTTCAAGGTATATGCAGTCGCCGCTATGATGCAGTCGGCAAGCGACACTGCGTACTTGCGTCTAAATTCGCCAGCCTTCTGGGAAATCTGATTGTGAACGTTCTCTTTACGGCATAGGGAGATTAGTCCGTGAACTCCCTCACGCGTGCTTTCATCTTCGCACGCTCGCTCGGCCAAAAGCTCTGCCTCTGTGAGGGCAGAAACATACGATTCCACTTCCCCCGTCTGAATCTTCTGAATAGCCTCCCTCGCTCTGTCAACCCCGCGGAGATAATCAACAAAAATGCTCGTATCCACGAGTACTCCAACCATCAGATGCCCAACCGCCTGAGCCTCTTGTCCGATTCTTTCCTGAGCTTCCTCACATACACGGCGCCCGTTTGCTTCGCCGTCCAACTGCCAAAAATCTTCTCGATGTTTGCCTGTGTTCTGTTGGTCCCGCCCTCAGCCGCCTTCAACTTCTCGTTGATCAACCTTGATAGGCTTCTCGTCTTGCCGTACCTCTCGATGGCCTCCTTGGCAAGCCTCCTGTACAATTCGTCCTCCAACGTGATCGTTGTCTTGACCATACAAGAATCTAGCTATCTAGATGTATAAATATGCTGCGCCGACCCAGATTGTTCTTCGCGAGTCAACTACTTGGGTTACCAGTCGGATAGAAACCCCGAAGACACGGGGGAATTACTGGTTGCTGGGGCATACGAAGGAAGAGGACCGCAGTCAATACTTACCCCAGTATCGTAAACGATAACCTAACATCGCGAGCCTACGGCATGCAAGTTGCCTGTAGCATAACGGTTCATGGACTTTCTTCGAGATTGATGAGTCTGACAGCGTACCTTTCGAGGTACTCCTTGACGTTTTCACCGGTCAAGTGCTCGTCATCGGTGAGCATTGCTTCACATGCAAGGTTCGTGCATGCTGCTAGGTGGATTGCATCTGCGGCGTGAAGATTGAACTCATATATCAGACCTAACGCGTTCTCGACTATGTGGCCCGTCAGCGGGTCAAAGACGACGACCTTCGCTAAGGTTCTTAGGTTTCTCGCTGCGAGCTTCTGGGGTACGTTGCTTCTTCTCATAGCGACGTAGAACTCGGCCTTTGCCCAGTAGATCGAGTGGATCTCATGAGCCCCGAGTGAGGCGTCGTGGATGACGTTCCTCACCGTCTGCTGACCTCTCTCCGGCTTGAACCTTTTGACCAAGGCCGAAGCATCAAAGTAGTATCTCAAAGGAGGTGCGATTCCTCAAGATGAGCTTGATGCACCAGCTCTCCCGCGGTTTTCCCCTTTGGAAGGTACTTAGTTGTCTCTTCAGCCAACTCATCGAGCTCCCTCGAGATTTCCTCAGCTCTTCTCGTTTCCCGATCAATCAGGTGCAGAAGAGACTTTCGTATTACCTCGCTCTCAGTCGCGTATCGCCCACTCTTGACCATGCCCCTAAGCTTCGAGGTTATTTCCGCGGGCAACAGGTAGTTCTTTCTAACCATCCTTTTCATACATATGCCAGCCCAACTATACATATGCAACCCATTTAAGCGTTCTGTGAGGACCATTGAGGATCACGTCAAGCCAACAATGGCGATGTCCTGCCGAGGTCGGGAAATTGGGGGCAAGTTCACTGACAAGCTCTTGGGCTGATAGTTGAACCGCTTGGTCGCTGTTGAATCTCGGTTTCCAACAATGTCTCTTGATCTTGGAGATGTCGAGTTGCATGCCCTTGACATCGCCCGCCCAACCTCTACCGCCTAGGCCGCCGACAGTTTTGATAGACACCCGGCCTAGCCCATGGTATCAATCACCATCCGGGCAATCTTGAGAACGTTCGTTCTATCTTCCATGCCTATGTTGTAGACATTCTCAAGATTGCTAGAAGCAGACCCAGCGTCTTTCGAAGCAACTACCTTGCCAGATACATAAGCCAAGATACAGAGTATGGCGGGCAGTTCGGGATTTACATTGTTCTATGACATGCACCAATACCTCTAGGCCAGAAAGTT
>CAZRDM010000024.1:0-31828 GCA_964598845.1 uncultured Candidatus Bathyarchaeia archaeon | reverse complement strand
CATTTTCATCACGCAAGTATCATTCGCATAGAGCCGAAAATAGCTCTTTCCCTCAGAGTATCCATGTTAGCCAATGTTGGGTCTCAGGGCTTCTCGTCGAATCCACTCTTTGAGAGCCTCACTTAAGGCGTGGATCTGAGCTGTCTCCTCTTCTCTCCAGTCGATGAAGGTGTGTAAGGTTCCGCCAATGCGTCTTTGCTTTCGACTTGTTTAGGCATCGAATTGTTCCGCATGTAACGGCTATGCCATACGTCGTGGCATATTTAACCGAATATCTGTCGACTTTCATAGTCTCGTCTACCTGATCAAACGAAGACTGCGCGGAAACTAGCTGGCCAGGCATGGTCCGATCGAGTAGATGAGCTCCGGGTGTGATAGAAACCTACACTTTCACCCGGCTCACCTAGGAGAGTGAACCCTGTTTTCGTTAAATCGCGAAGGTCCGTCAGTTGTTTTGCATTGCTCTTTGCATGGTGAAATGGCGGATGCTTGAAGGATTTGCCAAGATAATTCTGCCAACGCGAGGCGATCGAAGCAAGACGGGCGTTCTGTACATCCCCGCAGACATCGTGAAGGACTCATCATTCCCATTTCGGCCCGACCAAGAAGTGCTCATTCGAATAGATGGAAAGCGCTTAGTCGTTGAAGGAGCAAGGGCATAATGGCTCTCGACAGTTACAGAAGCCACTACACCTTCGGAATGGACTTTGGAACGAGCGACTTCAAGTTTGGAGCGATAGCTTGTGGCGAAACGCCGCGAGTAGTTAACAATCGAGGTTACTTCCCAGACAAGAAATCAGTCATGTACCGAGCATTCCAAACGACCTCTGACGTCATTGTCGGTCAAGAAGTGCCGCTGTACCTGCAATCAGCGGGGGATCTATCGGCTCGTCTAGTCTACCCGATGCGTAACGGCATCATCGACAAGGCAGACGAAAACGCTTGGAGAGTAGTTGGAGCCCTTTGCCAATTCGGCCTTAGCTCATTCAAGCCACAATCCGCGAACGGATTCAATGGTTACTATGTCGTTACCTCCCTATCATCGGTATCTCCTCGCTATATGTACGAACGACTACTACAGATCTTCGAACAAAACAACAACGAAGGCTTTGTCAGAGCCGTTACGGTCATTCCACAACCGTTCGCCGTTGCAATAGGTCATGGCGTGACTAGCTGCGTCGTCATCGAGTCTGGACACGGTAACAGCCAAGTCTGCCCCATTTCTAAATACCCCATACGCTCAGCTCAAGTTGCACTGAACCGCGGAGGCGGCGACGCCAACGCCATAACCTCTGAGATTCTGAAGGACGCGGGGTACGGCGATCTAGCTCGCGAGGAAGCTCTCGTGCGCAACGTCAAGGAAGCCATTGGACTAGTTCCCGCCGATCTCGATTCCGCTGTGGCTGAAGCGAGAAAACTGCCCAAAAAGTTTCGAGCAAGGTACAAGGTCCCTCGAACTCGCGTCGAGATAGAGCTCGAGAAAGATTCGTGGACTCGATTCCTTATCGGCGAATACGTATTTAATCCAAATCATGAGATCTTCGAGAGCTATTTCGCCCGAGGCATGCCGAGACCCAAGGACGTGAGGATGGGAGATGCGGTATTCCAAGGAATGCTGGACTTCGGCGACGCCATCATCGCCTCTGTCGAGAGATGCCCGGTAGAACTTCAACCGATGCTTTACAGTGAAATCTTGTTGTCTGGAGGAAACTTCAGTTGGACCCCTCCCGGACGGTTGGAGGGAATTGCAGTTGATGCTCCCGCGAAAATCAAGATGCTTCTTCGCGACAAGGGAATCAGGAACGTTTCAGTCAAGATGACGAAGTCGCCACAATTCTCAGTCTGGCATGGTTGCATAATCTACGGTTTCGCCGTGCCCGATGAGTACGAATGGGATTGGCAGCGGCTTGAGGGATGGATGAAGCTTCGTGGCTAGCTTAACGATCGAGAAACGGCTGTTACACTACTTCCTCGCCATGGGAGCGCGTGAAACCGAAACGAATCAGGCGAAGCAGGAAGAATTATCATTAGAGCTCGATGGCCAGAGAGTTCAGGTGGTTATTCTTCCAAGTGAGGCGCTCACAGACAGGACGAAGATCATTCACTGCATTATGAGACTGAGTTCCCTCAGAAATTCGTTTAGTCGGGTATACTTAGCAGCCCCGACGTTGCTTGGGACACTCATGGACTCTGAAGTCTTCCGGTGTTACGGTATCGGTCTAGTCTTATTTGATGAGCGCCGAATCGATGAGACGGTCAGACCTCAAGCCCTCCAAGCATTTGACACGCCTTTGATGTCAACCAGTGCAGACCCTCGAGTTCTTTCCGAGCTAGCGTCGATCAAGTCGATGTACATGGAAATGGATCGCAACATCAGTGAACTTCGGGAGCAATTGAAGACTCTGCAACAGAATCGCGTCCTTGTCTCACGTTCTCACATGGAAACAACCGAACCGCCTATGCAACAAGTCCTCCTCAGGAACGGAGTTAACCTTCCCTCATTCTTCAAGAGCAACCCCTGGCTTGATGTTCTTTCTAGGCGTGGAAGAGACGGAGATGAACCACTTGCCAGTTGAATCGGTGATCAGAGTTCCGATACGGAGAATCCCTGTAGTAATTAACACAACAGATCCGTTGGCCCCAGAACTCACTCTCGAAGACTTCAGACAACTGTTCGGAAGAGACCCTGATCCAGATAAATGCCGAGTGCTCAATATCGAGGTAATTACCTCTCCAGACGACCAGCAGCCCATGCTGGTTTCTGAGTGTGCACGGTATTCGAGGTTTGTTCGCCGAGAGGCAGGAACCATCTACTTCCGAAAAGAAACCGTCCTCTAGGGGGGTCCATCGAATCATAGTCCCTGAAGGACTCTAATCGCTCCTGATCTTACCGTTTGGTGTCAAATCTAGGCGCAAAAGGCTTTATCTTCCACTAATGCCATCGAATCACAAGAGAAGAAGGAAGATCTCGGTTCTTGCTGGGGAAATGCTAAAATTCAACGCAAGGCTTAAATAGAGTCGCCTTCAGGTTCTTATAGCTTTCGGCCCGGATGACTGGTTTCCCCAGCAGAACGCCGTAGTTCTACTTGAGGAGTGAGGGTCCGAGCGTAAAGCATGGAGTAGGTTGATAGAAATTGAGCACGAGCGCAGCAACGAAGAAGATTGGAAAGCTTACGCACTGCCCCGAATGCGGTAGTTCGAATCTTGTTGAGGATTACGACCAGGGCGAGATAATATGTCAGAATTGCGGCTTGGTGATCAGCGAGCATGCCCTCAATCAGGGACCTGAGTGGAGAGCGTTTACGAAGGAAGAGAAAGATGAACGTGGAAGGGTGGGTATCCCGACTTCCTTCTCGATACACGATAAAGGCCTCTCGACCGTAATTGATCGGGTTAATAGAGATGCTTACGGTCGCCAGCTTCCTCTGGCCACTAGGCTCGAAATGCTGAGACTGAGGAAATGGCAGATTCGAACAAGAGTCCACTCCTCAGCTGACAGGAACCTCGCACAGGCAATGGCAGAGCTAGATCGGCTGACCGACATGCTCCACATTCCTGCATCGATAAAAGAACGAGCCGCAGTGATCTACCGTAAAGCCCTAGACAATGGTTTGGTTAGAGGTCGATCCATAGCGGCGATTGCCGCTGCATCCCTATACGCTGCATGCAGGGTGTCCGAAACTCCGAGGACCTTGAAAGATGTTTCGGCAGCCAGCAGAATACGAAAGAAAGACGTCGCAAGATGCTACAGGTTACTTGTGCGCGAACTGGACCTTCGGATGCCCGTTGAAGACCCGGTTAAATGCATCTCGAAAATAGCGACGAAGGTTCAGATATCGATGCCGACCCAACAACGAGCCATCAAGATCATCAACGAAGCAAAGAGAAAGGGCATCGTGGCCGGCAAAGACCCGATGGGACTCGCGGCCGCAGCACTCTACGTTGCGTGTGTCTTGGAAGGCGAAAAGAAAACCCAGAAAGAGATAGCTGAAGTGGCCAACGTTACTGAAGTCACTGTCCGGAACAGATACAAAGGTCTTAAGGAAGCCCTCAAGCTCGACATCTAAGATGTCAGAGCCGACTTGAGGGCTAGCTCAAATCTTTCTCTTATTTTGTTGATTATGGGTTGCTCTTCTACACCAAAGACTATTCTGTGACAGTCTTGGGTGTCGCGGACGGGATGAATTCTCACTCCCTCCTCTGCCAAGATACGCATCTCATCTGGTGCACTTTCAAAGTTTGCGGCAGGTAAGACAAAATCTGTGACGCGAATTCGACGCGACTTCAGAATACCGACTATCTTCCCTGCCTGAGCCCCATATCCACCTAATCCGCCAACAGGGCCGATATCAAGTTTCACCCCAATTGTTCCTGTGGCTACTACTGATGGAGAGACCGGAAGACCTGAGAGCTCGGAGAGGAGGGACAGAAGCATAGCCAAGCCAGCGCTTGGTCCTGAAACACCTTGACCTGGACCACCTTCCAAGATGCTCCTTATCTGGAAGTGAATATGTAAGCGGCTGAGATCTAAGCAGCAGACGCGCCAAAGCCAAGATCTAATGGCTTCTCCTGCGTTCTCTGCGCTTTGGAGGACTGATTCATCGGAAACCACAGATTGACCCATTATTGCTGAGGTTGAATTTCCCGTGACCGAGACTTGTCTTTCTCCGGGAATTAGGGGTCTTACGGAGCATTGCACGGTTATTATGCCGCCTGTACCATCCTGTGCAGCGTACAACCCAAATGAGGCTCCAACTGTCGGCGTGGTTGGAATGAGTGCTTCTTCGAGTTCTCTTCGATGTCTCTCTTGGGTTGATTCGAGCGCCTGGATCGCCTTCTCAAAGTGGTACATGCGAATCGGATAACAGATTTCGTCAACTGACTCGACGGTGAGCGGATGTCCTTCAGATCGGTTTATTTCAAGAACATCTTCCAGCCTGCGCAGATCCGCCTCGTGACGCCGTCCTACTGAAGAGCTCTCGGACGAACTCTTTGCCAAACGCAACTCGTAAAGCGCACTCAACTCCGAGGCCCACAGCCGATGCGCCTCTGAAATCGTCTCAGCTGCAGCTCGAGGACTCAATACCCTTTGCATTCTGAATAGGCGGGTGATTTTGGCGCCGTCTATTTCCGGGTGAAGGAACCTTCGGAACTTACGTAAGTGTATCTCCACGACTTCGTTCCATTCTCGGTCATTCAACGGAGGGTGGATGCAGAACACATTTGGTTCAAATCGATCCCTAGTTGCCTGATCTATTAGATGTTCTTTGTTTGAGGCGGCAATGACCACGATGCCTTCGTCTGATTTGATTTCACTCAGTTCGGCCTTTACCTGAGCAAGTATCTTGTTGCCAGTCGGGTCGGCCCCCCAAAAGATCGCATCAGCTTCGTCCAAGAATAGTATGCAGGGGCTCCGCTGTCTCGCGAGCGCGAAGAGATCTTTGACCCGTTTCTCTGGCTCTCCAATGTAAGTGGCGCCGCTCATTAGTTCTCCGCCTCTAACCTTAATGAAAGCGACCTTGTTCTCGGCTGCTGCAACCAGCGCAAGAAGCGTCTTGCCTGTACCTGGGGGACCGAAGAGCAAGAATCGGCAGTTCGATGCGTAACCAAGCTCAGACATCTTGCGATTGAATGCCAGAGAAATATGATTTAGTATTTTGTCTTTGACATCGTTCAAGCCGCCTATATCGTCCCTAGAGACTTTAGGCGTCACGATGTAGACCGCGTCCATGATCTCACGTGACTTCTCCCTCTCGGCGTAGAATTTCATCGAACGAGCGGACTGAGCGAAATCCTCCAGACTGACTTTGTAGATTGGCTTAGTCAATTTCGACAGTGGTCCTGGCATTGATCTCCTGATCGTTTCCAAGAGTGGGACTTCTTTCGAGCGTTTTACCTCTCTGAAAACGCTCAGGATATCGTTTGGCGTAATTGAGCTGTGACGACGCATCGTTGCTTCTCGTTCCAGAACTTCTAGGATTTGCGTGGGAGATATTCCATGCCATCGCTCACTAGCTAGCCTGTCCTTGACGATGGCCAAGAGCATGTCCGTCGTTACACCGGAATCTAAATCGACGCGGGCAAGACGTCTCCGGATGTCTTCGCGGGTGTTTTCGTAAGAATTGGTCGCCACTATGACAAGAGTCCTTGTGTCACTGCTAACTATCTTATCCAACCAGCGGTTTATCTCATCCTGAACGCGCGTATCTTCGAGTTCCGTGCCAGTTTCTCCTCTGACCTTCCGGCCGAAACTTTGGAACTCGTCAATGTACACAACAGAAGGAGTTGACGAAGCCCTTTCCAGAAGTCGCCCTATCTGTTTCGTGCTCCTTCCATAGTATTCGGAGAATACATCGGATCCCTTGATTATTATCGGTGAGACCAGCACACCGTTCCTGTGCGCTTCGAGCAACATCTGCTTAAGTGAAATCATTGTGAGGAAAGTCTTGCCCGTACCGCTCTCGCCAGTCAGGCAAATTGCCTTGGGTAGCTCATCCCTATCGAACCATTTTCTTAGCATCGGATGTTTCAAAACATGCAGCCGAAACGAATCGAGGAGTAAGTTGAATTCCCTTTCACGCCCGATCAGCTTGTCTGCTGAGAATTTGTTTGGCGGATAGAGTCTGTCCAGTCTTTGTTGTATCTTGCGGAACTTCCTCGGCGAGATCCTAGACCTGCGCCATTTCGCGAAGTCCCTATCAACAATGCGCAGAGGGATGTAGTTGATCCACCGTAGGGTGCTTGATTTGCGCCACCAGACTGTATTCCAACTTGACTCAGCCTCTTCTGGAATGTAGTGCTCAATATCATCAAGTCGATCTGACAACTCTAGTCGTCCTCGATCGGCTTTAGATCGAAAACCTTCTCCAATGTGAACCGCACCAGATACGTGATTATGACAACTCCCACAGCGAAACCCGCGACGAAAAGGTCCCAGAGTGAAAGAAGCTCTATTGAGGCTAAGAACATAAAACGAAGCAAGAAGAGAATCAGTAATTCTCCTCCCATGATCATAATGATCGCTAGAAAGGAGACCAGAAGATACTTGTAGGTGACATCTAGCCAGAGGAAGATCTTATCGCCCAGGTCAAGTCGTTGTGCGCTTGATTCCCTGCGCGAAGTCTGCCGCCTAATCCACAGTCCTCCAACTCCAAAGAACTGAACCGCCAATGCCAAGTAGAGTAGCTTGACCCAGAAAGGGAAAGCTTGGCCGAATTTTCCCACCCAGTTGACAAAATTGTCCCATGGCGATAGAGATGATGCGATAGACGGATGGCTACTAGGACGATAGACAAATGCCGCGTTTACGTCAAGTTCGAAGGGCCCACCTGAAAGATAGTACGTCGTGGAATTCGTCACACCCCCGTCCACAGTTTGCACATGCAGGTTTACCTTGTAGTCGTTTGAATCATCGAAGAGGAATCTGATTTCGTAGGTTCCGGGATTGAAGACGGTGAGGGCGAACTTGTTTGTAGGATATTGTACAGGTCTTGTCAGGTTAGCGGATGATAGATTTCCTTCCAAGAAGACTCGTTGAAGATTGCTTCGGTCACTCTGGACAATGAGTGAATCGCCTACGCTCAATTGAATGCTTTGTTTGCGGATAATAGATTGATCAGCAAACGCTGCCGATTCGGCATTGATTGCGAGAATCACAATGGCCAATAACGCAAGCCATGTTGTCTGCCTCAGGCATCGGCATGTGCGATACAGTTACTTCGCCGCTCCGGGAGTCCTGTGGCTCTCTCGGGGTCCATTATATTAATGTTCCTTGGTTGGAACACTGATGTTTCAACGATCTTTGCCGCTCAATTTCTCAATTTCCAAGACGAGAGTACCAACATACCCACAGTCCTCGCACGCATATATGGGCGGCAGCAGCCAACCAGTCAACGAACCTTTTGGACGAATATTCAGACTTCTACAATAAGGGCAAACCTGAGGAGCCGGACTCGACCTCTTCAGGTTCTTGACGGTCTCCAAGAAGCGGTTCGTGTCAACATCCCGTGCCTGAGGAATCAGTGTATCTCAATTGAACTCTCGGGGAAGCCAAACTGGACTAGGAGCTTTTTGACTTTGTCACGATGGTCGCCTTGTAGCATTATCAACCCCCCTTTTGCGGTCCCGCCACAGGCACAATAGGACTTCAGTTTAGCACCCAAGTCCGATAGGTTGACGCTCTTCGAGTTGATGCCTTCAATGATTGTGGTTGGTTTGCCCCATTTTCGAGTCTCTAGGCGGACCTTTACAAGTTGTTGTTCCATGCTGATAGTTCCGCAGACACAGAGATCTTTTGGAAGCCCGCAGGTGGGACATACTTCCGCCATTATGTCGTTCGATTACTCCTGTTTAGCATTCGGGATATCGGCCCGAACAGTATTTAAGCGTATGTCTGAATGCAAAGGTTTTCCTCCGGCAAAAAGATTCGGCAAATAGAAAAGACCACTTGGATATAGTGGCACTTTGAACAATGAACGATCGAGTTCGTGAAGCCCTTCACGACCACCGCGATAAGGAAATCACAGTAGAAACACTGTCAAGCATTCCGATCCACGTCAGACCAGCACCTCAATTCAGCCGGATCGCAGCGGGCTTTGTGGACTCTCTTATTCTTGTTCTTCTTCTTACGGCGCTCCACCTTGCAGAGAGGTGGAAGAACTTCGCCACCCTTGATTCGACAGCCATAGGCTACGCGTATGCGATGTCGTCCGATATGAGGCTACTATTCTTTTTCGCATTTGTCAGCTTTGGTTACTATTTTGCGCTCGAAGGTTTTTTGGGGCAACCATTGGAAAGTACCTGTTCAAGTTGTTGACACGGATGGAAACCTGTGTTCACTCACAGCATCCTTCAAACGAAACCTGTTACGACCAGTTGATTGGCTGCCTTTCCTTTATGTTCTTGCCGCGATCTCGGCACTCAAGTCCCCTCACAGGCAGCGAATCGGGGATAGATTTGCAGGAACCGTTGTATCGCACGCACCAGAAAAGGACATAAACTCGCCTCCGGCTCCCTGCTCCATTGATGTAGATCTGTGAGAGGAGAATGCCCGCAAATCTAACGCCAGAGGCCAAGGTGAAATGGAAGGCTGCTTTAGCAGCGAAGAATCCCAAGGAAAAGTTCCATGCCTTGCAAGAGTTCTTGTCGGCGATTCCGAAGCATAAAGGGAACGAACGCCTAAGAGCTCAGATCAAAACCAAGATTGCTTCTCTGAAAGAAGAAATGGCAGCCGAACGGGGCAAGCGGACGGGAGCACGCTCATCTTGGTCTATCGAACGAGAGGGAGCGGCTCAGATCGTAATGCTGGGCCCAACGAACGCCGGCCGTAGTAGTTTACTCAAGTCACTTACGAACGCGCAGCCAACTGTGGCGTCTTATGACTATACAACCCAAAGGCCCATCCCAGGAATGCTCCCATATGAAGATATTCAGTTCCAGCTCGTGGAGTTACCAGCCCCTCAGAGGAGTGAAGACAACACGTATGAAATCCAGCCAGAAGCGATAGAGCTGATCCGCATATCTGACGGTTTGATGTTGGTGTTAGATCTGTCTTCGAACCCGGTACAACAATACTATTCCCTAACAGCCGCCCTTGAACAAGCTCGCGTATCAATACAAAGACCTTCATCAAGAGTCGAGATAGTCAAAGAGAAGGGCTCCGGCGAAATTCGCATAGCGGCATCAGGAGTGCAAATCTCGTGCACTCCCGAGCAGATCAGACAACTATTGCGTAATTACGACATGAAGAATGTACTAGTAAGGATATACGGTAATGCAACTATCGACGACATTGAGGATGCTATTCTGGAAAACGTAGCGCTCTATAAACCCACTATGGTGGTGGCAAACAAGATCGACTTACCGGGCGCGCGCCAAACGGGTCTGGAAATGAAACCACAGATCCTGCAGTCTGTTCCGATCACTCTCACCTCGTGTTTCACAGGAGAAGGGCTCTCTAAGATTGCATGTGCTCTTTTTGGCTGCCTTGGAATAATTCGCGTTTACACGAAGGAACCAAATGAACCCAAACCTTCAGAGCGCCCATTTGTCGTACGTGCGGGGACAACCGTTAGAGAACTCGCACGCAACATCCACAGTCACCTCGCTAACAAGTACCGCTACTCGCGGATTTGGGGACCTACGAGCAAGTTTGCTGGAGAGCGTGTGGGCCCAGACCATGTTCTGGGCGACGGAGATATCGTAGAAATCCATGCTGAGTAGGCACTAGGACGAGTTGCTTTCGCAGTTCTTATTCGTATTTAAATTCTGGCTCGCCGTCGCCGGCGGAAATTCTTGATCCGCCAGAATCCGCTTGAATCACGATAGTAGTCCATAACTTCCATTTGTTTCCGCACCTTACCACGGATATGCGCGACTCAGACAACTTAGGAATTTCATCATGACGAAAGCGACTTCCCCTGTTCTCAACCCTCCAAAATCGTAAGTGCGAACTGCACGTTCTCTGCAATACCGCGACCGAAAATCGTTTTGATTTGATGTGCCAAGCTAAAAATGGAGACTCAAACATTTCATTCGGCGGAGATTCCTTGAGGCGTTTCAGTAAATTCTGTGGAATGGTTCGTTCTAGAGAGACATTCCCATTACCGAAAGTGTCGGCACGCGCTTACGCACTAGAAACGTAATGGAAGATCTCGAAATATTTCGTTAACGTTTCAGCGCAAGAATGATCCCACCGACAATCCCTAGGATCATTCCAGCGATGAAGCCGCCGCCGACTATCAAGCTGAACACAGCGAAGGGAAATATGATCACGTCTGCCAAGACGCCGTGGCCAAGAATGGAGATGAGGGATCCCATGATTAGCACTAAGCCGATTATGAAACCCAAGGCAAACGCGTAGTTCTGCCCAATGCTTGGTAACCACCAGAATATTGTCGACCAGTTCACAGGTGGACCATAGAAGCTCGGTGCCAAGAGTGCTGCGCTGTTTAGGATAACGAGAATTCCCGCCAGTAGCGACAGAACAAATCCTAGAAGGCCTTTCCTCGTGAGATGAGGCCGTGGTTGAGCAGCTACTTTCGGTGGTGGTCGTGCAAAGGCAATTTGCGCCCTTCCACAGTAGGGGCAGTAAACTGCATGCAAAGGAATAATTCTGCCACAATTTCTGCAGCGCACAGTGGGAAGCGGGAGCACGTACTGGACGCGCGGTCGTGCTCTCATGGGTCTTATTGGCGCGACAACTGTTGGAGGCCTACGCGCTCGCTCTCTTGATAGATATAGCGCGAGTAAGGCTAGGCATAGGGCAAGAAGGAGGAGAAGTATGACCAGCAGGTAGATCAGAAAGGGCACAACGGGCCTTAGTATTCTCAGCGTGATGTTGACTGTGTGGACAAGCTGTTGGCCAGTTGGAATTACAGCCGTTCCTTTCACAGTGAGGGTGTAGTTTCCGGGCGTCGCGTCGCTTTCTGCGCAGATCTTCAGAGTTGAGAAAACCGTGCCCCCGATTTGCGGAGTCACTGGGTTCGGTATGTACTCGTAGGTTGTACGCTCAGGAAGACCCGAAAGAGTGAGATTGACAGGTGAATTGAATGTCCCTACGGACCGAACTGATACTGATGCGTTTCTGCACGTGGTAACGTTGATTATCAGTAGCTTCGGACTAGCATCTATGACAAAATCCGGTGCTGTCAGAATAACAATAAGCGTAACATTAGTGCTACGTATGATTTCCGGGAGAGTAGATCTGCCGGTAATAGTGAGCGAGTAGGTTCCATTTCTGGTGGAATAGGTTGTAGCTATCCTTAGTGTTGTCGAAACGGAGCTTCCGGCGGCCGGGGTCACAATATTCTGAAGCATACTGGATGTCGCATTCGAAGGGACACCGGAAACTTGCAGGTTGACCGGAGCGCTAAAACTCCCGATGGAAGTTACCGTAACGGTATAGTTTGCCACCTGACCTTGCGAAACCGTAACAGTAGGCGGCGTTGCTGATACGAAGAAATCAACTTGTGGACCGTGAACGAACTTGTTACCGTAAATCTCATGGACGGCGTAGAACCCCTTCTCTCCCACCGCGGCTGGGATTTGCTGTTGGGGATGGAATGCCAGTCCTTCCACAATACCAGAACCAAATTCAAAATAGAAGCCTAGGATGGCGTAGCGGAATGGGACTCCGAACTTGTTGCTGTCTATGAGTATTCTCACATCGTTTGCGTGTGCGGGCTCTATGCTTGAAACAACCCACCCGCCGCCCTCGGTCACTACCTTGACGTTGTTAGGGTTGGGCGCTGGATTGTAGTATTGGCTGGGAAATTCCGGAGAGAATCTGCCTGAAGGGTTTGGTGGATTGTAAACGGTCGCATCCCATGTACCCGCACCTCCCGATGCGATATTGACATATCCTGGGAAAGTAGCGTTCAGGTCCCTCAGTGCGATATCTGTGAAGATGACCTCGTTTCCTGCCTGAACGTGTGTCCGAATCGTGTTGTAGATCGCCTGAACCTTCGCCCTTCGATCAGGGGAATACGACGTCGGTATTCCAAACCAGCCAGGACAGTCAAAGACTACGAGTGAGTACTTGTTGATTATTGATGGATCATCCTCCACATACGAGGGATCAACCAGCGTGTAGTTGATACGCATTCTCGCCAGTGTGTAATCAGTCCTACCCCAGATCCCCCTGATGACTAGAATAGTGGTCGGTTGTCTAACGAAGAAAATGCGATTCGAAGTAAAGGACGCGGTTAGGCGGGTGATGGTAACCGTATTGAAGTCCGACGTTGAAAGAAGGTTGTTTACCGTTGCGAGGAATCTCTGATCGATAAGAAATGGCCCGCCCTGATACGTGGCGCCGGTTGGCGTCAAGGAAGTTTGCATGGTAACGTCGGGCGGTTCAATTATTCTGGCGACTTCAGCATCTGTTCGAGCGCGGAGAAATTCGTGAATGAATCCGTAGACACGTATTCTGTCAGCCTGTTTTCCATCCATCGGAACTACTATCGTTCCTGTTGGAAAAGTTCCAGCCTGAAGTGGTGGCAGCGCCGATGCCAGATCCAAGAAGGGTGATAATAGGAACAGGATCAAAACGAGGCATACAATGACGCGATGGAATCTATTCATATTCGAGTGCCTCGGTTTCGATTCATAATTGAGCATTTGCAGCTTTTCAGGCCGCCAACTAGCTTAGCCACCCGTTCATTACTTAAGACTTGAGTTCATTTAGTCCACGTTGACTATTTAACAGCTGATTTTTTCCTTTCCGTGCATGGATGGAACAGCCCAACTTGTTCGTCGCAATTTCATGCTCTGCGAATCGTGTTATTTGTATGAAAAGTGACCGGTACTGCGGCGACTGTTTCTGCTGAAACGAATTGAGACTTTTCGATAGCCAAAAAGTCGATTCTTTCACAACATTTGGATTCCTCGTGGCCGATCCTTCAAGTATCTAAGGAAACCTAACACGCTGACTCTGATCGAGGCTCTGAAATAGGCTGGCATGTCGGTAATGAATCGATCTGTACGCCGACAAATTTCCTCGACAAAGATTCGTGTCATTTCGTCTACAGAATGCCCCTTAGCGGTCATTGCCTCAAGAGCAGTTTTCCAATCCAGCAAGACTCCTATGTTGCGAGCAATCCAGTCGTCCGTCAGCTTCAAGACCCCAAAATGCGGTGTCAAGAATCCTGAAGGCGATAGACTTCGTATTTGTTCAAGACTCTTGACGGCTTTCTCAAAGTTGAAACTCGTTGGCGGCGTTGTGGGTACTAGTACCGGGAAACTGGGATGATGAAGGCCAAAAGCGTCCCCCGTGAACACTATTCCTTTTCCCTCCAGAAGATAGCTCAGATGATGGGCGGCGTGGCCCGGTGTCCACAAAGCCCTCAAGACCGTTTCTCGACCCAAATCAACGACCTCACCATCAAGCAAGGCACGAACCCGCCGCGGTGAGATCGGATCCGGGGAACCGTACTTCTGCATTAGGTCATCGCCAAAGAGCTCTCCTGCCGTTTTCCATAGCCTCGAGGGATCAACGAGGTGCGGTTCACCTAACGGATGCACTAGAACCGCGGCGCGAGGGAAATTTGATGCTAGTGTTCCGCATGATCCGCAGTGATCTAGATGAACATGAGTTGGCAACAGATAATCCAAATCATCTGGCCCGATTCCTTCATCAGATAGATCCCTGATGATAGTCTGGGCAGAAGAACGATAACCCATGTCAATCAGGGCTTTCTCTTTCCCGATCGCCAAGTAGGCCGCTACCACACCCTGCTCTCCTAACGCTTCAGTGTCTATGAGGCAGAGTGTGTCGTCTATCTTCGTTCGTAACTTTCATCCATCCTTACTTGTGACCAGAACTATGTTCAATGGACGCTTTTACAGGGGGAGTGTGATTAATGTTTGAGGAGGGGCTGTGGGTGAGCAGGCCGGAACCCGAAGATAATGGAGGGACACGCCCACATGCAACTGCCGCAACAATCGAACGAAACGCAATCTCGACAGCAGTATGGCGCCAAAGAGAGAGAAATACGTTAACCCGCTTCCAAGTGGGTGCCGTATTGTCCAGCAAGTACTCTCCTAATCGGTCATGTTGAGGAAGGCTGCAGCTGGGGCACTCGGCCAAGTCTTCGGGAATTTTTTCCGTGCAGTACCAGCAGAACTTCAAGCTAGGCGAGGTTTCGACTGGCATCGGTTCGCCCCGCAAGAAACCTAGCAGGAACATGATGTTGCCGGCAACAGTGATGGGGAGACCGAACACTGAGACTCCAATTGGCACGTAGAGGTCTGTGAATACTAGGAAGACTCCAAAGATTCCCAAGATTGCACCTGAAACAACCAAACCTCTGTACATTCGGATCAGAAAAACATTGAATACCAGAAATATGGGCTTTTTCGCTCTACTAGATCGTAAGGAATCGCAGTTAGTTTGAGTGAGAGCAATGAGATCGCGAAGAGGCGCTTAGGTCTTATTCAGGACAGGAAATCCGACTCGAATGGTCACACGAATTCGACAAGATGGGCGGTCTTCTCTGCCTATGCCTTGAACCATCTGAAGACCAAATAATCCACCTTCTTCCCTCTAGGTACCGCGATCGTGAACTGCTTCCGTACTGTTGTCGCGAGTCGGCCCGCTAAGACCACGTCGAAGGGGCCCATCGTCTCCTTCTCTTGCTTTACGGTAACGATAAAGGGCGCGTGATCGATACCCGGGCCATGTTCATATATCGCAAAATCGGAACCAAACCTGATCCCCGGTGTAACGATCAGTCCTTTGTTCCTTAGGTTCTCATACGCCTGATAACCGAGGTCAAACTCCTTGTAGCTTCTGTTAGCTAGACGGAGCAGCTTTGAGCGGCACACACGCTTTGAAGTCTGGGAATCGATGACTTTGATGAGATTCCTGTCAAGGAGATATAGTCCCTCCATAAGATCGAGCATCAGTGGGGCCTTGAACTCCTGATCGGGTTTTGGTTTGGGGATCCCGACTGGTTTTCCAAAGAACCCCAGTCTATACAGGCTCATTCCGTCTTGATAGTCCCATACGATGAGCCTAGTTCCGATTAGTTCAGCGGTAGAGCGTTTCTTCAATCTCATACCTCTCTAAGAAGTCAGAGCAAGCACACGGATGTGGTCGGCGACATCTACGCCAATGTCCGCAATCCTCTCTGCTCTCTCAACGAGGTCTCGGAGAAACAATAAGGTTTGAAGAGGCATCTTGCTCGAGATCAGCTCCATATCAAGCTTCCTCGACTCGGAATCTATTTGGCGTTCCAGATCTTCCACGGCTCTGGCGGTTTCAATCGCTTTGTCGGCATCGAAAGATAGCGAATGCAGCGTCTCCCTGACTTTTGAGATTTCTCTTAGAACCGAGCTCATCAAGTGGGATATGGCTTGGAGTTTCTTAGTATCTAGCTTCCATTTCAGTTCGATGACTCCCATGAGTCTGTATCCCATGGCTTCACAATATTCTGCAACTTCGCCAAGCCGAAAGAGGAGGCGAAGGAAATCCTCTCGGCTGATCAGGAGACTGCCTACGGAAGCCACTTCGCTAAGGAAAGTAGCCTTGTTCTTCTCGTTTTCCTCAAGTGCTTTCAAGATATTGGCGTAGTTCTCCTTCGCGAATTTCGGCTTTCTCTCAGCAACATTGTCCAAGAGGACTACCACTTGGCGCGTTATCTCTACGACGTTCCTCGCATGGACTTGGCAGAGGTCCAACATTCTACGCCGTATGTTGGCTTCCGTTTCGATCGGGAAGGTCAGCAGCCCTGCCCCCATGCTTGCAAGCCCCTAGTTAGCATGATTCCGAACTTAAATCATAGCCCAGTTTACGCAAAACGGACAATCGCTTCGTTTGTACTATTCGTAGGCTACTTCCACAGATTTGCCAAGCTCGGAGAAAGCTAGTTTACCCCGCAGAAATCCTCGCATCAAGTCAGGAATGTTTCTCCATTCATTCCTGACCTGCCTCCATGTATCCCTGTCCCTCAGCGTGACTGTTCCGTCCTTGAGGCTCTGGTAGTCCACGGTAATCGATATGGGCACACCAATCTCGTCGGCACGTGCATACCGCCTCCCAATGGTCCCCGAGGCATCGTATTCGACATCGAAATCTTGTTCCAAAAGGAAACTTGCCACATCTGACGCAACTTCCGCTAGACCATCCTTGGTCATGAGAGGAAATACCATCATTTGTACGGGGGCTAGATCAATCGGCAGTCTAAGGACAACTCTATCACTGACCCGTGTGTAGGCATGTTCCAACGTCGCATATGCTATTCGCTCAGCTCCGAAACTCGGCTCAACGACATGAGGAACAACTCGTTTGCCTGTCTCACGCACATGACGTTCCTCGAAGCGAACGTGTGACGGAAGGACCCTGAAGCCTTGGACCTCAAAGTACCCAGACTCAGCGAAGGCCTTCCTTATCTCTTCTGGCTTGGCAGAAACCAAGGACTCGACGACGCTCTGAGTCTTTTCGCGGAGGAGCGGGCCCAATGCTGTTTCATTGGGTATGACGACTGTGACTTTCTTCTCTACAGGGGTGGGGTATGGTTTGAAAATGGATAGGTCAACACCAGAATATTTGATGTGGGCGGAGAGATCGAAATTCGTTCGATAGGCATGTCCAGCAATCTCTACCCAGCCCCATCGGTCCAACCAGACTTGATGGTCAAAAGTTTGGGTTGAATAGTGTGAACGCTCAGTTACCAGTTTTTCCTCAAAACGCTGTTTCTCAAACGGGATTCCAAGAGAGTTGGCGAATTCGACTGACACGGCCATGAAATAGGCCGACCATTCATTCCGAACATAGCCTCGCGCTGCTGCCTCCGGTGCCAACAGTCGGATTATCTTTGAACTACCTCGCTCTCGCTCCTCTCCCAGTAGTAGCGGCAATTCGACATTCCCGACTCGTTCCATGAATTCGCATCCCGGCTCGTCGGGATCGAAGAAGAACTCCAACTCCATTATGGTGAATTCTCGGAGTCGGATTGGACCCTGCCTCGGCGAAATTTCATTCCGCATTACCGTGCCAATCTGAGCAATGCCGATTGGTAATCTCTCTCGACAGACCTCATAAACACGCTTGAAGTCGACAAAGATCCCCTGAGCCGCTTCTGGTCTTCCATACCCAAGCAAATCGCCATATGGGCCGATGTTTGTTCTGAACATGGTCGAGAAGTGCTCTGATTGAGTTAGGGAGCCGCCACATTCGGGACAGCGAATATGATTCTCCTCTACGAATTGGTCAATCTCCTTCGCAGTCATGGCCTCGGTGGCAATGTCAGCACGTCCAGGCATTGCTTCAGTGATGACTTGGTCTGCTCTAAAGTGCCTGTTGCAGTTCCTGCAACTCACAATCAGATCCTTGAAGTGCTCAATATGTCCCGAGGCGATGAATATCTTCTCCGGGTTTATGACGGGGCTTGTTATCGTCACGAACCCGTGCCTATGTACGAAGAACTTCAGCCATCGCTCCTCCAAGTTACGCTTCAGCTTTGAACCTAAGGGCCCGAGATCTATGTACCCGCTAACCCCACCATAGATCTCAAAAGAGGGCCAAAAGAAACCTCGACGCTTAGCTAGGTCCGATAGAAGCTCGTATTTGTCGATTCCCGCCAAACTTGATGAACTCCGACGTTTCGTTCATGTCGAGCGCTTACGATGTAAGAGTATCAAAGATAATGCTGCCGCTACGGCGACCCCGGCGATTGCGAGACCAAGCAAGGTCAAAGGACTCCCAGCTTTCTCGACATGACCACGATGTATTAGGATATTGCCGTATCGCACACTAATCTGATCTCGCTCTCTCGATGTCCAAAGATAGTCGATCCGTCCGCCAAGTCCATTTAGCGGATTGTTGCTGAAGCTCCAGCGGACACTGGGATAGGTGTTCTCACCTGACGCCGTTAGTTTCTTCTCTCGTGACCAGCCATTAGAATATTCGATCATGTAGATCTGCCCATCATTCTTGTCATATAGAACGTAAACCGTTCCCACGCTGGCTACAGTTACGGATGGATTTTCCGCAGCCGTCTCACCCGAGGTCAGTGGAGTCTGCTGCGACCAGACCCCATTGCCGTATACTGCGTAATAGATTTGAGTGCGGTTCGCTTCACCTTTGTCCCAAACGACATGCACATTGTCCTCAGTGTCAATAGCTAGAGAAGGATTGAAAGAGTCAGTGAGCCCAGATGATATAACGACCTGCTCCATGGATTCCAGCGAGCTTTTGAGTATTACTTTCAGAACGGTCCCCACATCTTGCTCGACTCTTCCTTAAAGATACTCAGTTTTTTACAGGTGACTTTATGGAAAATTTTGTCATTTCATCCGATGGGAGAGTTCTGCGTTGGATTTGCACAAAATGTCAGCATGATAACTTCTTCTTGGCTAGCTCCTCATTGTATCCCGATAAAGTAAAGTGGCGCTGCGAAAAATGTCGCATCACAGCTGTAGTCTACAGACCAGACGAATGGATCAGAAGCGCTATGTCTCTCTACTTGAAAGTGCATAGAGACGGCCAACGTTTGAAGTGGCAGAGGTTCTGTGATTCACGTTCGAATCAATCACCCCAGAAAGCTACGTTAACATAAGCACCGCATTGTTCACAGAAGGACCAGATCTCTCCCCCTGAGGATACGTTATCGATCTCTCTGCCATAAAATGGCGCATCCAGACTCAGGCTGTGTGCTTGACTAAGAGCGGTGCGCCTTTCTTCTTCATGAATGAGGGGAAAATTGTAAGTCTTCTGAGTTTCTGAATGGCGAGAGCCGGGTCGACACCCTTCGGACATACAAAAGTACATGACCCTGCGAAATGGCATCGCCAGATCCCATGTTCACTATCGATGACCCGAATTCTCTGCAAGGCTCCTTCATCGCGTGAATCCGCAACGTATCTATAGGCTTGTCCAAGAGCTTGTGGTCCGATGAAGTTCCGGTCATTCGTAAACGTCGGGCAGGCCGCATTGCAGAGCCCGCACTTTATACAATAAGAGAATTGCAGGAAGTCCTCGAGTTCACGGGGGCTCTGAACATATTCTGACGCCGAGGTTTCCTGCTCGGTTTCGTCCCGTCTGATCATGTATGGATGTATCGATCCATGCTTCGAAAAGAAATCATCAAAATCAGTAACTAGGTCACGTACAATCGGGTAATGGTCCAAGGGCTCGACAGTTATCGGTTTCTCATCAAATTCGGTAACCTGCGTATAGCAGGCCAACTTAGGCACACCATTGATCTTCATTCCGCAGGAACCGCATGCTGCCATCCTGCAAGAGAACCTGATCGCAATTGAGTGATCAAATCTCTCTTTGGCGTACAGCAGGCTACTCAGTACAGTCATGCCCGGTTCGAATGGAATCTGAAACGTTTGGTAGTGACGGGGAACATTTCGCGCTGGGTTGACCCGCAGAACCTTGACAGTCACCGTTTTCGTGGAAAGCCCTGTTTCTTGAATGGTCTGCGTTTCTCTCCACCGATTCAGTAACGACGTTCAGTCGGTGTGTACCTAGTAATCGTTACGGGCGCGTAATCGAAGCGCGGCCCATCAGGTGAGTAATATGCCAACGTATGTCTGAGCCAGTTCTCATCATCCCTTCTCGGATAGTCCAGCCTAGAGTGGGCACCTCTCGATTCTGTTCTAGCAAAACCGCCTGCTAGGACGATTTCGGCTATGTGAAACATCGCTTCCAGTTCCAAGACATTTACGAAGTTAGTGTTGTATTCCTTGGCTTGATCGTCCACATGACGGTAGGCCCTATTGCGTAATCCGCGAAGCTCCCTCAGACCAGCTTCCAAACCTTCGCCCGTTCGATAGACATACGCGCACTTGTCCATTATTTCCTGAATTTGCGTGTGAACTTCATAGGGGTTTTCCGTTCCCTTTCCATGGAAGACCTCGTCGAAGAGCCTTTTCTCCTCTTGATGAACCGCCTGCATGTTCATGTTGTGTGCTAGTTGTTCAAGGGCATATTGAGCTGCGCCAGCTCCAGCTTGAGCACCGAAGACTAGGCATTCGCCCGTTGAGTTTGCACCAAGGCGGTTGGCTCCATTAATACTTAGACAGGCAGCTTCACCCGCGGCCCACAGCCCTATGATGGGTGTCTCAGCTTTCATGTTCGTCCTGATGCCGCCCATAGTGTAGTGACACACAGGGCGTACCGGCAACGGTTCGTGTATAGGGTCGATACCCTTGAATTTGATTGCAATCTCCCGGATTCCGGAGAGCCGCTCCTTGATCTTCTCTGCGCCAAGATGGCGAAGGTCGAGGAGCAAATGTTCCATTTCGCTGACTGGATCTTTGAACCCACGCCCCTCTTGAATCTCCGTGATCATCGCACGAGAAACAACATCACGAGATGCCAAGTCCAATTTCTCAGGCGCGTATTTCTTCATGAATCGCTCTCCTTTGCTGTTGACCAGAACTGCACCGTCTCCCCGCGCTCCCTCCGTAATGAGGACTCCAGACGGGATTAAGCCTGTGGGATGAAACTGCACAAATTCCATATCCTCAATCGGAGCACCCGCTCGGTACGCAAGTGAGAGGCCATCGGGAGTTGACGAGTACCCGTATGTCGCGAACCTATAGAGTCTACCTGCTCCTCCAGTTGCCATCACGCCGGCTCTTGCTTTGAAGAGATGGAAGCCTCCGGTCTTGATGTCGATCGCTGTCAAGCCCCGGAAGACCCCATGTTCAACGATGAGTGAGGTTACATACCATTCCTGGAAAAAGTGAATGTCATCAAACTTGCGACTCGTGTCGTAGAGAGTCTGCATCTCAAAGAAGCCTACTCTGTCAGCCGCAAAAGTCGCTCTCGGGAAGCTGTAGCCACCAAAGTTACGTTGCGCTATGCGCCCATCCTCCGTCCTTGACCAAGGCATTCCCCAATGCTCAAGAAGATAGATCTCAGAAGGCATCGCTTCAACGAAGAACTCCACGGCGTCCTGATCCGCTAGGAAATCACTGCCTTTGATTGTGTCGTAAATATGCGACTCAAAGCTGTCCCCCTTGTCTGGATATAGGACTGCTGCCGTGCCGCCTTCAGCGGAGACTGAGTGTGAACGCATTGCCTGAACCTTGGTGATGACCGCGATGCTGGACTTACCCTTCGATACGCGCGCGGCCTCGATAGCAGCGCGGAGACCAGCTATTCCGGAGCCGACGACAGCTACATCGTACGTCAGCACTTCAGTCATGCAGGCTCACTTTGAGATTGACGATTGCCTTCGCATCGGCGACATCCCATGAATATAAGGATGAACATGCACCGAAGGGATATTGGCAACTGGCAAATTGGTGACGCCTCTCTCAAACGCACCGTAGTCAAGTGGAGGAACTGCGTATCAGCAAAACGAACCTAACGCGAATCGGTAGCCTACTATTCGGGGTAGCGGTTCTTATCGGCTTCATCTATGTCATTGGAATTGACGCGATTGGGAAGACCCTACTTCAGGTTAATCCTGCTATCGTTCTCGTAATGGTGGGTATTCAACTCCTCGGCTTTACGTTCTACGCTTCGGCGTGGTATCTGCTAATACGAGCAGCAGGTCACAGGTTGCCCTTCATCACATGTCAAGGCATCACTTTCGCCAGCATATTCGCGAGTTACATTATGCCCAGCGGCGTTTTCTTAGAGGCTATGAGGTGTGTTTTAGGATCGAAAGAAGCGAGCATGAAACTAGGCGAATCAACGGCAACTGTAATCCTGCACCGAATCCTATACGTCATAGGCTTCCTCGCGAGCACCGCGATAGCAATGCTCGCCCTAATTCTGAGCGACGAGATGACAACATCTACAATCCTAGAACTAGCGGTCATGCCATTAATCGCGATCGGCGGTCTCATCGTTCTGTTCTATCTGTCTACGGATCCGAAAAGATTGCAGCCCCTCTTGGATCGAGCTCTCAAGGTTGCACAACCCCTTGTCAGACTCATTCGGAAAGAGACGAACATGAATGGAAAGGCCGATCAATTCCTAGGTGACTATCAAACGGGTTTCCGTCGGATGTTATCGGCTAGAAGTCATGTTCTGATATCATTTATTGCAAGTCTAGGGGATTGGGCGTGTTCTGTCTTGATTCTAGTGGTTGTCCTTCTCGCCTTAGGGTACAGCGTTTCTCCATGGGTGGTGGTAATCACTGTGGCGATTGGAAAGATGATCCAAATGACGCCAATCGCGGTTCCCGGTATGCTTGGAATCTACGAGGCGGCAATAACAACATCTCTGTCTCTATTTGCAGTTCCCGTAGCCGTTGCTGCATCTGCAGCACTCCTTTCCAGAATAGTTACCTCGTGGCTAGATCTCCCTATAACAGGCATTGCAGCGTACCATTACGGGTACAAGCTTCTAAGTAAACGGTCGCCACCCGTCTGATCGCTCAAGGCGGCTGAGAAGGGGAGCAAGATTGTGACGGGAGAGACATCTACGTAGAGAAGACATGTGACATATTCGGTAGCTTGGAGAGGAAAGTTACTGTGCAAGCGCGCTAAGCTCAGAGTTCGATTTCAATCCTTATATTAAACGCCATGCATGGTTTTCGATGTGAAAAATCGTTGGCCGTAGTTGGTTACGAGTGGCTTATCATAGTGGCCATCCTCGTCGTCATTTTCCTTTGGGGCCCTCAGAAACTTCCGGAACTAGCTAGATCGATAGGTCTTGCCAAGAAAGAATTCGAGAAAGCCGCCAAAGAAGCCTCATCTGCTGCTTCTGTGTCTTCTACCACGAGCACTCAGCCAGCCCCCGATCCGTTAATTACAGCCGCGAAGAGCTTAGGGATAAGTACCGAAGGGAAGACGAAGGAAGAGATAGCAAAGGAGATCGCCGAAAGATCCGTCAAGAAGCAGTAATTCACTCGCCGGCAGGAAAGGCTTTCTTGGCTCGGGGATTACACCAACGGTAATCATAGGCGTGAACTTTCCTCCGCTCTCGACTAAGCCACAATTGGAAAAACCGCAAACCAATGCTGGAAGGACAACTCAAATCAACGAGCCTGAAAAGTCAGTCTCCAGCCGATTCAAGCCGCGTCCCTGGTGAACGCGCGATTGCTGAACAGCATAACAGAGAAAGTTGGCACATTTTGGGATCATATCAATGAGCTGAGAGTTAGGTTCAAGCTCGTATTCTACTCAGTCATCGTGGCAACCATCTTCTTCATGGTCTTTCCTGCTAACGCCTCATTCATACGAGATCCTCTGGCTTTCTATGACCCTGCCGTTGCGTTGGTGCTGAAACAGGTTGTCAACGACGTACTGCCTCCCGAAATTCAACTGATCGCTGGCGAATTCACCGCACCGCTTGAAATCTACCTGATAGCATCGGTCATCCTAGGGGTTGGCGTCAGCACTCCGATCATTGCCTACGAAGTGTATAGGTACATCGATCCAGCTCTCTACCCACACGAACGAAGTGCAGTCTATCCGTTCGTCACATCCTTTACAATGCTATTCATGATGGGAGCAGTGTTCGGCTACAAGATACTCGCGCCGTTCATGCTCTGGGCTATGATTCCCTTCTTCAGAATTGCAAACGCCACACCCATAATCTATGTGATTGATTTCTACAATCTCGTCTTCGTAACGACCGCAGTGACGGGTTTCTCGTTCACATTACCCGTCTTCTTCGTCCTTCTAGTCAAATTCGGAGTCCTCAAAACCAGCTACGTAACCGATAGACGGCGATACATCTACGCCGCCATGTATGTCATCACAGCCGTGATCACCCCGGACGGGGGTCCGCTTGCAGATCTAGCTCTATTCGTTCCCATGGTTGCACTGCTTGAATTAGCAGTTCTTTTTGGAAGACGATACGAGAAGACCCGTTCGACCTCGTACACTCCCCAAGATGTCAAGCCTCTCCATTCGAAATGCAGGTTCTGCGCAGGACTCTTAGATCCCTCTTCAAGTTTCTGCTCTAGGTGCGGCAAATCCCAGGTTTAGCGTGCTTTGATCCTTTTCACTATTGGAGGACGCGCCTTCCGCAGGACTCTATATCCACAGAAAGGGCACTTAATTTCAGGGGTCATGGCCAATTGATCTGCTGTTAGACGTTGCCCGCAGCTAATGCATTCATACATTATGCCCGCGGGACGCTGTTCGGACTCTTCAGACATGGACTGGACCAGCGGTCGAGTGAGGCGCACTACAATTAAACTTTGCAGCCTCGCAGACTCACGTGTGCCTCTTCATGAAATCTTGAATCGCATCAAAGGCTTGTTGTAGCACGCTCTCATCAGGAAGGAAGACCATCCTGAAATGATCCAAACCGTAGTTTGGATCGAAGCCGGATCCGTGGACGACGAGTACTCCCGTTTCCTTCAACAGTTCGCTAACGAACTCCTCATCATTTTTCCACATCGCGCCCATCAGCCTGATCTTTGGGAAGACGTAGAACGCGCCCGCTGGTTTCGAAGCTGTGAGACCTGATATCTCGTTTACTCGCTTCCAAGAGAAATCTCGTCGCTCCTTCAGTTTCGCAACCATGTGCATAATATGATCCTGTGGTCCTCGTAGTGCTTCGACAGCGGCGACTTGGCTAGGTGTACTGGCACAGAGTCTTACACGCGAAAGTCTTTGAATCCCGTCCCACACAGATGCCAGGCTCCCAGTCGGATCCTGAAGATACAGGTAACCCAAGCGCCAACCAGTCATCAGATATGCCTTCGAGAAACCATTCAAGCCGATCATCGGTACGTCTCTGGCCATCGAGGCTACTCCTGTGAACTCGCCCTCGAATATTATTCGGTCGTAAATCTCGTCTGCGGCGATTGGGATGTCGTGGGAGGCCGCCAACTCGATAATCTTCTCCAATTCACTTCGGGAATACACAGAACCGGTTGGGTTGTTGGGATTGATTATCACAATCAGTCGAGTTCGGTCGGTTATCTTATTTTGTATATCAGCAATGTCCGGAGACCAGCCTCTCTCCTCCAGAGTTCGATATGTTACTGGCTTTCCCTCAAAGAATTTCGTGTAAGTCAGATAAGGCTGGTAGCAAGGGCCCGGCATCAAAACCTCGTCACCAGGGTTCACGATTGCGCCCATCAGCAGTAGGATTGCTTCGGAGATTCCTGCGGTGATTACGACATTGTCCGCTTCAATGTGAGCTCCGTTGACTTTCTTCTCCTTTTCAGCCACTGCTTCCCTCAGCTCCTTCAGCCCTTCTGACGGTGAATAGTAGTTTGACCCGCTCTCAATCGCTTTCAGAACCGCCTGCTTGATATGGGGTGGGGTGTCAAACCCATATCTGACGGGGTCACCAATGTTCAGATACAGGACCTTCCTCCCTTTACGTCTCAGCTCTTCTGCTTTCAATATGACATCACGGATCGCGTATTCGACTTCATGCGCCCTCCTTGATGCTTGGACATTCATCTCAGACAACCCGGCGCGCCATAGAGCAGGCGTGTTTAATAGTGTTCTTGCCCTTGCCATGAAACGAAGTCTTAACACCGCGAACCTTGCATGTCATAGGGAATGATTCATCGATCGAACTTCTGAACGACATTACGGGAACCAAAGGAAGCGTGTTGGCTGGAAAGAAAGTTGTGTTAGGGGTTACTAGCATCTTCTCAGCTTACCTCGCACCTGACATAGCTAGGACAATGTTGCGTCAAAAGTCGTTGCACACGCCAAGAGTGAGTCTGTGATATTAGCAGACGTAGATGTCCAGAAATCTAGGAAATTGCAGATTCAGAGACTCTCTGACCTACGACCGAGCGCGTGTCTTATCTAGCCCTAGACTAGGAGCGCTATGATGAAGAGCGGTGCCATAGCCAGAGTTATGGTGTTCAGGAGCTTTACCACCACATGCAAACTGGGACCTGCAGTATCCTTGAGGGGATCGCCCAAAGTGTCTCCTATCACGGTTGCAGCATGAGCCTGCGAGCCCTTCCCACCCAAGAAACCCGCTTCTATGTACTTCTTGGCATTGTCTAGAGCTGCCCCTACATTATTCATGAAAAGTGCCATCAATATTCCCACTACCGTTCCCACCATTAGTAAGCCACCCACAGCCTCTGCGCCGAGAACCAGTCCGACGGCAATTGGGCCTGTGACGACCAGAAGACTTGGCAGAACCATGTTCCTAAGAGCTGCCTTAGTGCTAATGTCGATGCACCGTGAGTAGTCGGGTTTCGTCCTTCCTTCAAGTATACCAGGGATCTCCTTGAACTGTCTCCTGATTTCAAGTATCATCACAGCTGCTGTCTTTCCGACCGCTCTTATTGCAAGTGAACTGAACATGAAAATCAACATGGCGCCTATCAGGGCTCCTATGAAAACGCCCGGCTTTTCCAAATCTACACCGTCGAGTCCTGCAACCTCCAAGAATGCGCTGAAAAGCAAGAAGGCAGAAAGCGCTGCGGATGCCACACCGTAACCTTTCGTTAGAGCCTTGGTCGTATTTCCAACCGAGTCAAGTCGGTCAGAGATGTCGCGGACCTGCTCAGGGATGCCCGACATTTCAATAATACCCCCGGCGTTATCGGTTATGGGACCGAACCCATCCATCGCAAGGATCATTGGTGTGACGGATAACATGCCCATAGTTGCGACCGCGGTCCCGTACACGCCCAGCTGAAATGCTGGGTCTGCAACACTTAGATGCGCTCCAAGAGATTTGAAATCGTTACCTAAGCCGAAAGCCAGCAATATAGCCGCTCCAATGACTATGATGAACAAACCTGTTGACTCCATGCCGACTGCAAGTCCAGTTGCGATGCTGGGTGCGGGTCCACTCTCAGAGGCGTTCGCGATCTCCAGTGTTGGTCTCCTTCGATATGACGTGTAATAGTCTGTGATCCAAGCAACAAGGATAGCTCCTATGATACCCACAAGAGCTGCGAAAAAGAAGTTCAATTCACCGTTCAACAGTAACTCGGTCAGTACATAGAATCCCATTGCGCAAACGGCTCCTGTCACGACGAGCCCCCGCGTTAAGGACTTGAAGGGATCCTCGTTCTTGCGCGAGTAGACGAAGAATGTGCCAATAAGAGTCCCTATGAGGCCAAACCCTCTCGCTAAGAGCGGAAACAAGAGTCCGTTAATTCCGAATATGGCATACACCGCAGGCGCGAGACCCAAGATCATCGCACCGATATTCTCGCCGGTGATTGATTCGAATAGGTCAGCTCCGCGACCTGCGATGTCCCCGACATTGTCGCCAACAAGGTCCGCCACAACGGCTGGATTCCGGGCGTCATCCTCCGGGATTCCTGCTTCCACTTTCCCAACCAAATCCGCGCTCATGTCGGCCGCTTTCGTGTAGATGCCGCCGCCAAGCTGCGCAAACAGCGCCGCGAAGCTCGCGCCAAAAGCAAAACCGACAGTCAGTCGAGGATCTCCGTTGAAGAGTAGGAATAGGGTCGCTATGCCCAGTAGGCTTAGGGAGACGACAGCGAGCCCGAAGACGACCCCCCCGCGGAAGGCTATCTTGAGCGCGCGGTCGAGGCTAGTCATCACGCCCCTTGCCGTTCGGACGTTTGATCGCACCGAGATGTACATTGCAATATAGCCCGCAAGGTTTGAACACAGAGCTCCGAACAAGAAGCCCCCGGCTGTATCGACTCCAAGCCAGATATTCTTCGGATCACGAATTGAGATAGCCAGAATGACGGTGAAGACAATGGCGATTATGCTTATCGTTTTGTACTGGCGCCTCAGATAGGCTTCGGCACCATCCTTAATCGTGTTGGAAAGTTCGCGCATCCGCTCGGTCCCCGAATCCTGCTTGACGATCCACTGGACGATGCAGGCCGCGGCGGCGAGGGAGAATAGACTCACTGCAAACACGTATTCGATCAGCAATGCCTGCTCGCCAATGAGTGAAGAGACTTCCCGCACGGCGTTAGGTAACCGCGATTTAAGTTCAGCGGGCGCTCAGCATTCGAATCGTAACTCAGTTCTCTCGATTTATCTCGGCTTCGTTCACTTTCCCGCGGAGACCGAGAAGTTTTGAGTGGATAATTGATGACAGCGGGTAGTAGTAGTGGTATTGGATGATAGCGCCGGCCACTATTAGGATGAAGATTATCGCAGTTACGACGACTCTAGGGTCAGGGAGAAGATATTGAATGAGAATGGGAGCAGCTATCAGGGAAACTAGATTGATGACCTTAATCATTGGATTCAAGGCAGGCCCAGCTGTGTCCTTAAGCGGATCGCCCACGGTGTCACCAACCACCGAGGCTTTGTGGGCTTCTGAGCCTTTACCCCCATAGAGGCCATCTTCAATAGTCTTCTTCGCGTTATCCCAAGCGCCGCCCGACGTGGCCATGAAGACAGCCAGAAGCTGTCCCGACAAGATTGCACCGCCTAGGAAACCTCCCAAGGCCTCGACCCCCAGTAGCATTCCCACGATCAATGGCGTGAGGATCGCGATCAGCGCTAACCCGATCAGCTCCTTTTGCGCGGCGATTGTGCAAATGGCCACCGCCTCCTTGTACTCGGGCTGCACCTTTCCCTCCATTATGCCGGGTATGCGGAACTGACGTCTAACCTCCTCGACGATAAGCGATGCCGCTTTGGCCACCGAGTTGATGGTCAAGGAAGAGAAGAGCCACGGCACTGACCCGCCAACCAGCAAACCGATGAAGACGCTGGGATCCGAGATTCGGATCCCTGTCGAAAAAAGACGTACGCCTTCGGGGATGCCCATCTGAGCCTGCACCTTCGTGACATCAGTTAAGTATGAGCCAAAGAGCGAGAGCGCAGCTATTACGGCGGAGCCTATGGCAACGCCTTTTGTGATAGCTTTCGTCGTGTTGCCTACCGCGTCCAAATCAGCCATGACCTGCCGAGCCTCCGGTTCGAGATCTGCCATCTCACCGATTCCATTTGCGTTGTCTGAGATCGGCCCGTATGAGTCCATAGCCACATTGTTTCCAGTCAAGGTGAGCATTCCGATACCGGTCATCGCAACTCCATAGAGGACGAACGCAACCGGTTGCCCCCAATAAATCAATACAGCGGCAAGAATTGTAGCCGCTATCACTATTATCTGCCAAGTCGAGGCCTCAAAGCCCACTGCAAGCCCACGAAGAATCAACGTAGCGGACCCGGTCCTTGATGCCGACGCGATATCTTTGACGGGTCTGTAGTGTGTATCCGTAGAGAGCTTCGTCAGCTCATCAATCACGATAGCCAAGACAATCCCGGCACTCACCGAAAGAAAAGCACGTAGCTCGTTCATGTAGAGAAGCGCAATCGCAAGGAATGAGAGAATTGAGATGGCAGCCGATGTATAGAAACCTCGATTAATATAGGCCATTGCATTACCGCGCTTCTCTTCTTTACGCCCTTTTACAAGGTAGGTGCCGGCGATTGATGATAGCACCCCTATGCCTCGGACTAGAAGGGGGAAGATGATCCACTTCAACTCCTGTGTCATACCGTAGACTGCCAGCCCTAGGATGAGCGCAGAAACTATGGTCACCTCATATGACTCGAAAATGTCTGCCGCCATGCCAGCGCAGTCACCCACGTTATCTCCGACCAAATCAGCAACGACAGCTGCATTACGTGGATCGTCTTCGGGAATGCCAGCCTCAACTTTTCCCACCAAATCGGCGCCGACATCAGCCGCTTTCGTGTAGATGCCGCCGCCAACGCGCATAAACAGAGCGACCAGTGTACCACCGAAACCGAAACCCAGCAAAGCGTCAGGTGCAGCGAGTCCAAAAATGATGAAGATAATGATTCCGCCTAGCAGTCCAAGACCGTCCGTAAGCATTCCTGTAATTGTGCCAGCACGATAGGCGATCATCAATGCTTCGGAGAAACTCTTCCGGGAGGCGGCGGCCACCCGCACATTTCCTTGCACAGCCATACGCATGCCGAATTGTCCAACCATAACGGAGAACATTGCGCCCATGATGAACGCTAAGGACCGTCCGACCCCCACGATCAGTCGCACTTGTTCGGAACTCACCCACGAGAATGTCTGCACCGCCTCCTCGCTGGGTGGAACGATGTAAACGGAGAAGAACAAAACAACGGTCAGAGCAACGATTAGCGGACTTATAGTACGCAACTGGCGGTTAAGGTAGGTGTCGGCACCCACGCGAATGGCATCCCAGACCTCCACCATCTTTGGATTGCCTTTGTCCTTGCGCAGTATCTGGGCGCGAAGAAAGAGCGCGTAGGCCAGCCCTAGAAAGGCGATCCCAAGAATACTCCAGATCGCCATAATCTCGAAGGGCGTGCCACTAATCAAAGTTCAGCTTGAACCTTCCTCTCGAAGATCGATATGACGGTTTGCCAAACGACTGGGGATTGTTATTTAAGGGAAGTCTATAGTTTGTCCATGTTACTATTTACCGGATCGAGCTGCACTCACGCTCCGCTGGGTTTACGAATACTGGCCGCACTTTTCGTCAACACTCTTTAATCGATAAGGACATGAGTCGCTGTTGGAAGCCACGGAAGCGTTTGATCTCGAGCATTGAGATTCGACTAAGGAGACCGGTGGAATTTGGTAAGTAAGGTCGAAATCTTCGGTTTGGAAAGAATCCCACTCGTCAAGCCAGGCGATGACATTGCTCAGCTCATTTTCGACGCTGCAAGGTCTCAGAAAATCAAGCCAGCTGACGGCGATGTAGTCGTCGTCTCACACAAGATCATTTCCAAGGCCGAGGGCCTTCTAGTAGACATCTCTTGCGTGACGCCCGGTCAAAGAGCGCGATCAATTTCTAGACGCACTAGGAAAGACCCACGACTTGTTGAACTGATTTTGCGCGATTCGAACGAAGTTTTGCGCGCAAGCCCACAGGCATTGGTGGTTCGACGAAAGGATGGCTTCCTATGTTTGAATGCTGGCGTCGACAAGTCGAATGTAGATGGGCGGCTAATCTATTGTAGGCTTCCTGATGATTCTGACCTATCGGCGAATAACATCAGAGTTCGTTTAGAACAGCTTTCGGGAAGAAGACTGGGTGTAATTGTAGCTGATACCTACAGTCGGCCGCTCCGTTTCGGACAGGTTGAATTTGCGATCGGGATCTCAGGATTTGAACCTCTCTTTGACTACAGAGGGTCTGAGGACATCTTCGGCTACAAATTGAGGTACAAATTGGTAGGGCTAGCGGATGAAGTGGCCGCCGCTGCGGAGCTAGTAATGGGGCAGGGTAGAGAACAGATACCCGTAGCAATAGTCAGAGGTCTCACCCGAATCAGACACAGTCAAGAACGTGGCTTGTCGAGAGGACTTCTTCTCGGAAGACGAATGGACCTATTTAGGAAAATCCTGTAGGCTGCAGTGTTCGCTTCTCAACCCTATCGTCGGACATTTGCTCTACTCCTCGCATACATCTTCGAAAGGCATTTATTGAGTTGCATGTGCCCCCATCTCAGAGCTTGTATGCGTTATGAG
>CAZRDM010000023.1:0-34702 GCA_964598845.1 uncultured Candidatus Bathyarchaeia archaeon | reverse complement strand
CGCTCTTGCAGCCGTGGAAAGCAGGGAACGCAGAACAGGCAGACCGTGAGATCTCAGAGAACTACACGCCATGTCGCTCGCTCAGGATTTGAGACTTTGGGTCCTGCTTCGAACTCCGCGACTAGGATTAGCAAGACGGGTTGTTAGGCGATTTGGGTGCTCAAGGCATCCAAGCCTAAGAGAGGTCTACGCGTCTTGCACTCACCACCACATTTGCAGGGCCTCTTCTAGGAGTTGAAGAGACAAAGCGAAACCGCCTGCCGCGCTCCGCCAGCATTTACAATCATTCCTGTAATGCTGTTCAGAGTTTCTCCTCACCAATGGTAGCAGCTGGTCTACTGTGCGCGCCTAAGGGCGATCCGCCACCCAGTGCAGTTTCCACACCAAGAAAATCGACGGGTCAAATCCTGACATGCACACCAACACACACAAAACTGATCGGTTCAAATTTCGTCGCTCGCCAGTCGAGTCATGTTCAGGGTCCCGAGCTAAGGGGTATGTCTGTTGTTCTGTGCTTGCTTTTCGTGTGTGCGCACTAATAAGACCAGAATCGGAGGGGCATCTTTCTTGCGAAGTATCGATCCATAATGCGCTGGGGCGCTCCCTACACTTCATCTGAGCGCCGAATGAAGTCTACACGATTGTGTATTCGTCAATGTAGAGTGCGATCGCTTTGCTGGTGAAGATTTCCGTGTCCTTCTGGGTGGCTTGTCCTTCAGGCGATGCGAAGGCTCTCTTCATGCTTTCGCGATCGTCGAACCAGAGTTCAACGACACCATGATAGTCAGGCTTCCTATTCGGAGGAGGCCTGACAACGTTCACAATATACTTCCTGACCCCAGGCATCTTCTTCGCTAGAGGGGCGTGTACATCCAACCAGTACTTTGCAAACTCGTCGTCCCTTAGTGTGTCTTTCTTTCTCAGTAGAACCATCAACTTGAACATGGAGGCTACCTGAACTGCTTATTTCATCTGGAAACATTAAGTTGGCTCTTGAGTAAGGTTTGTGTCACCGACTTGGAGTCAAGATTTTTCTCTCCTACTATGGGATCATGTGGTCAGCGCGTCTGTTCCCGGCTTGAGAATCAATCTACGACCTGCTAGCGCAAACATCAATATTCCAGAGCGAATAAACCATGAGAACCGGCGGATCGAATGCCAGGTACGATTGTTCTCTGGCAGCATGAGGTCTTTCCCGACCAGACGGTCAAGATCGACCTACCTCTGACAAACAAGATCGATCATGAGGACGTGAAGTCGGACCTAGGCTTGCCCGAATATGTCGATTTGAGCTACTTTCAACTCCGGAAAGCAGCAATCATCCTCTGGGGCTGCAAACATGCCCACGAACTTCATGAGATGTACCCTGATATTCTCAGGAAGAAGATTTCCAGTAAGCCGATTCGCGTCCTACTCTTTGGTGGAGCCGGCGTGAAGATGTGTTGCCCATCTGCCAACGTCCAGGGTTCGCCCCTTAACCGAACCATAAATGACGTTGACTGCTTGGTGAGTAGGGAACATTGTAAAGAGCTGAAGAATCTCCTCCTTTCACTCGGCGATATCGCCGGGACGATGTATTTTCACTTCGTCACGCCTTACGAAGAGAGGTACAACACAATCCGAGTCGAAAGGTTGCTGCTAAGGACCTTCAACAGTTTCTTGGAGGACGGGAGCCCCAGGGTAGGCCTGATGGATATTCTTTCGAATCAGGTCGAAATGAGACATACCGTTGACATGAGAGACGATCTTAGAGAGCGCGAAAGAGCCGCATACGTCATTAGTCCGCATAACCTGCTGCTAACGAAACTGCAGTACATCCTAGATCTTCCGAAGGAGGAAACGTTGCCGAAACTCGAGAAGTACGATGAGATGTACAGAATACTGCCATACGAGCACTTCGATCAAAGCAGAGCTCTCATCGGGATGGAGACGAAGGACTTCTTGGACAGCGCTTGTCTGCTATTGGATCACGAATTTGGGGCTGATGCAGGTCAGGTCGACCTCGTTGTGATGAGGAAGAAGCTGAGAGACGACAAGTTTAGACTGACGGTGAGACTGAATCTCCAAAACATGCTCCACAACCTGGGAAGGCTCAGAAAACTTGGAGTTACAGATTCGGACTTGGGAATCATACAATCTAGGGCAGAACGCATACTGAACGAACTGCCGAGGACGGACCACGTTTGGTCTAAACCCTGGTGGAATACTGATGTGGAAACACCTGAAACAGGGCTCCCATGAGATCCGCTGGGCTCAGCCAAAGGTGGTAAAATAGTTCCTAATACCGTTCTTGTCCAAGTTGACCACAGCGCCCAGGAGTATGCCTTGCCCGTACGAGCTCCCAGGATTGATGCAGACCGTCCGGCCAATCTGGCAGTCACCGTTGCTCTCATGTATATGCCCATGCAGACCCAACAGTGGCTGATAGCGCTTTATCGCATCCCTCACTGAAATACTGCCGACCGGGATTGTCGTACGCCCGCCATACTTCGGTCTGAGGTTCTCGTCGAGTTCAGGTGCTTCGTCCAGCTGAGACCCATATGGAGGCGCATGAAAATTGAAAATGCAGTTTCGCATGTCGCGGACCTCGGATACGAGCACCTCGATCCTCTTATGCATCTGTTCCTCTGAGCACTCCCTGAAGGTCTTCCACGGAGTCGGGTTCGTCCATCCGAGACTGATCATCTCATGGTCGCTATCTACCATGACCAAGCGCTCCGCGGCGAGTGTGACGGACTCTGACCTCTCGATGATCTTGTCGATTTCTGGGTGATCATCGTTTCCTGGGCATACAAAGCACTTCACTCTCTTCCCCCTCAATCTTTCATCCGCGGTCTTCATCCACCCCTCAATGGCACGCAGCATCAGATCTTTAAACAGCCTATCGACTCTCTCAGGATTGGCTTCGAGCTCTTCCATCTCCTTGGGGCTTGTGAGATATGGATAGTAGCCGGCCACTCCAATCATCTTCTTGAGTTGTTCTACCTCATCCTTGCTCGTCATGACCTCCTTGTGATCTAGAAAAGTCGCTCTGTACGTTCCATCTTCTTCCTCTACAATCGGGACAACCGCTTTACCCGTCATGTCGCCTCCTAGAATAATGACGCCCGCATCGTAGTATTCACTTGCGTTAAGGAACTTGATCCAGCCCCGATCGGAGCCGTGAACGTCGGTCGCGAAGAAAATTCTCGTCAAGGTATGACAACAGCCATAAATATCATGTAACTATAAAATCGTTCACGAGGAAAATTCTCGTTGTCTCAAGAAGAAAGACCTCTGTTTCTGAGAAAGGCAACAGGGCTGGTTAGGGCATGGTCTTCCTTCGATGCTTTCATCTATGCATTCTTCTCGGTGAATATCGTGACGCTAGGTCTCTACGGCTACTCGTTCGGGGCCTTTTGGCCCAGCTCAAATCTCATACCCGCGATAATCGTCAGCACCTTCTTGATAGTCTTCTTGGTTATCACGTATGCGATGCTCATCTCCGCCATGCCGCGAGCAGGCGGAGACTACGTTTGGCAAACCAGGATCCTTGGCGGATTGATAGGGTTCGTCGCTTCAATCAATGGTTGGATCACGTGTCTCTGGCTTTGGGGCCCAATCTATGGAAATATGGTTCAAGTGCAAATTGTCGCACCTCTCCTCCTGACGCTCGGCTATATAGACGCGGCCCTATGGTGGACGACTGCAAACGGAATCTTTCTCGGAACTTTCATCACCTGTGTGTTCGTCTCCATAATCGTAGGACTAGGCATGAGGTGGTATGCGAGAATCCAGAAGGCATGCTTCTACGTTGGCGTAGTAGGCCTAGTATCGTTCATGATCGTACTGGCGCTTGGCTCTCAGACTGCATTCAGGACGGCCTTCGATTCCTTCGTACAGATTACTTTCGGTTATCCAAACGCGTACGCTGATACAATTGCTCTTGCGGTCTCCGAGGGCTATGCGCACACTCCATTCGAAGTCAGCTTGATGAACTTCTCCGCTGCGGGAGCATTGATTCCTCTGGTCGCCTTCTACAACCTCTGGCCCAACTGGGGCGCGACATTGTATGGGGAGGTGAAGGGAGCGAGCGACTACAAGAGGAATCTGAAACAGATGATGTGGGCGAACATCCTTGCCGGAGTAGGTGGCATAGCAGTCCTAGTCCTAATATTCGGAACCTTTGGATACGAGTTCTATCAGACCTCGAACTACGCCTATTGGATGCAATTGTACGGGGGAAGCGCCCCACCGCTGCCTATCTACCCTCACGGCCCCCTCCTTGCAGGGCTCGTCTTCAACAACCCTGCACTCACGCTCTGGCTGATAATCTCCATGTCCTTCTGGTTCTGGGGCTGGGCTGGAACGCTCTTCCTATCCTCGACCAGGGCGATGTTTGCAATGGCCTTCGACAGGACTCTTCCCGCTTGGGTTGGTCATATATCCACGAGATTCGGAGCGCCGGTGAACACAATTATCGTCATGTTCGGAGCGACAATGTTCCTAGGAACACTATACTCCTATGTTCCCGGCGTGGCTGTTATTTTCTTGGACGCTGTTCTCGCGATCGCCGCGATGTACTTCATTACATGCATAGCTGCAGCCGTCTTTCCGTACAGCAGGAAGAAACTCTTCGAGGCTTCGCCCATCGCAAAATACAAGATCGGCGGAGTGCCAGTTGTGACTATTAGCGGCGCAATCACCGCGGTCTTCCTATTCTACCTCTTAGTGTTGTGGGCTATAGATCCTGCCTATGGAGTTAACAACCCCATCTCGGCGATGTACTTGGGGGCAACCTACATCGGGTCAGCCATCCTGTATCTTGCGATGAAAGCTTACAGAAAGAAGCAGGGTATCGATATCAACAAGATCTACGGAGAAATCCCCTCAGAATAGATCCTCAACTCCCTTCCTCTTCTTTTTAAGCTCTTGAAAACGATCAGCGACAGCTGTGGAACGAGAAGCAGGCGGGCAGGATCGATGGAGGACATCCCACGAAGAGAACTGCCACCTGAGTGGGGCGGGATCATACCCTCGCAGTGTTTCTTGGAGCAAGCAAAGAAGATCGCTGAACTGGCCGACCGAAGCGGCATCATTCTCAGGGTCATGGGGGGCGTTGCCATAAGGCTTCACTGTACGGGATTCGAGGATTTCGCCCAAAAGCTTGCCAGGCTCGGAGAAGGAACACAAGAGTTCAGCGACTTGGACTTCATGTGCTACGGCCGATATCGAGACAAGGTGAAGGGCTTTCTCAAGGAGAGCTTCAACTATACGCGGCGTAAAACGACTCTATCGTCTGCTGTATCAGGTAGAGACATCTACTTCCACCCAAAAATGTGGTGGTTTACTGACATCTTCTTCGACGAGCTGAGAGTGGCAAACCACCCCATTGACTTCCGAGGGCGTCTCGAGCTGGATTCTCCTACGATAACGGTTACAGATCTGCTCCTCGAAAAACTGCAGATGTGGGAGGTCTTTGGTGCCAAAGACATAAAGGATGTTATGTTGTTGCTGCGTGCTCATGATGTCGGAGAAAGAGAAGAAGAAATCGTCAACGCAAAGTATGCCGCAAAGCTTCTGGCAAGAGATTGGGGATTCTACCATACCGTCACCACCAATCTGAAGAGAATAACAGATCTCCTTCAGAACTCGGCGAAGTGGGCCAATCGTCACACGCTCCTTAGATTCCTGCTAGATATCTCCGAAGAGGAGAAGGCAGATCTAGTGTCAAAAGCGTCAAAGATCTTGGACTACGCGGACAAAGAGTCGAAAAGTTTCGGCTGGAAGATGAGAGCAAGGATAGGCACCAAACAGACATGGTATAACCCTGTAGAATCCGAGGAGACGGGTCCAGCATTCGGAGTTTGGCGGCTTAGAGAAGTGTTCCCCGACGAGGAATAGCCCGAAGCGAGCCGTCACTCATCTCGTCTTGCAGAGCTTGCTTCTGGGCTGGCAGGAGCCATGTTATTCTGAAGATCGGATGCTTCGAGTCAGGTAGGTGTATGGGTCCAAGTTCGATCCAATGGAACCGCACACGGAGCGTCTTCTAAGCGAGTTCTGCGATTAGAAGACCTCTTAGGACCTTCGCATTTGCCTGAGCCAAGGCGCTAGCGACGGCTTCAGGTTTAATATCTATGCTGGCCCCCACACTACTTCGCTAGGTAGGATCGATGATAGAGCCATACTCCATTCAGTTGCCAATGATGATCGAGTTCGGAGGAGGCGTGAGCGCCAAAGTTGGAGAGTACGCTAGACGACTGGGCAAGACTGCATTCATAGTAACGGACAAAGGAGTTGCTCACGCCGGGATCCTTGCTGGCGTAGAAGACTCTCTAAGCAAAGTTGGAATCGATCGGATCGTCTTCGACGAGGTGATTCCGAATCCTAATGACACCCTCGTGGAGAAAGTGGCGGCTTACTTGAAGGTGCAGAAGTGCGATCTCGTCGTAGCTGTCGGCGGCGGGAGCTCTATGGACACGGCTAAGGCCATAGCCCTTCTGGCGACTAACCCGGGTAGGACAGCAGACTACGTACTTGCGGACTTTAGCGATCTCGGCAAGATCAAGACACACCCGCTACCTCTAATCACGGTTCCAACCACAGCCGGCACCGGTAGCGAGGTTGACTTCTGGGCGGTTATCACGATCGCAGATAGGCGGATGAAATTTAGCATCGGCCAGGGGCCAATGTACCCTAATGGGCCTTACCTCGGGGCTACCGTTTGCCTAGTTGATCCTCTCCTCACCTTGGGCCTTCCTCCCAAGCTCACCGCTTCGACAGGCATAGATGCGTTATCTCATGCAGTCGAGACCTACGTGGCGAAAGGAACGAATCCGTTTGTAGAAGCGCTTGCACTTAGATCGATTGAACTCATCGCGAGATATCTTCGAACGGCCTACTCTGAGGGGAGCAATGTGGAAGCAAGGGAGAGCATGATGCTCGCATCCCACCTTGCCGGCATATGCGAGAACTTCGCTAACTGTGGTGGAATCCATTCTCTCGCAGAAGCGACTGGCGGTATACGGGGCGATATAGCTCACGGAGATGCAATCGCTGTCTACTTCCCGCATGTCATGCTGTATAACCTGCCAGATGCTGAAGCGAAATTCGCAAAGATCGCTACTGTGATGGGCGAGGAGAGGAGAGGTCTTTCGCTTGGCGAGGCCGCCGAGAAGGCGATCGGATGCGTGAGGAAACTGATTGAGGATCTGAAGATGCCCACGAACCTGAGAAGCCTGGGGATCACCGAGAAAGAGCTTCCGGCAATAGCCGAGAGAGCGACGTGGGACATGTGCACCTCCGGCAATCCACGCGCGATTGGTGGAGATCAGTTCCTAGCCATTGCGAAGAAAGCGCTGGGTGAAACGTAGTATCTGGGAAGTCCCCGCTCGGTTGGTTCATGCATCGATTCGACTGGTGTCTGATGAGCGAACCTGATCCCTTCGTCTCGAATTGTGAGCCTAGAGTGAAAGGAGAGATTTGCGCGACGTAGACTCAGGTGATGCTCTGCTGTTTCCGTCAAGAGGTATTGTGGCGCTGCTTCTTGCCTCTGTTTCCTTCGGCTCTAGTGCCATCTTCATCAGATACGCTACGGAGGCCTCAGCGATCTCCTTGACATTGTTCCGCCTCTCCATTGCTGCTTTGGGCATGGTGTTGTTTGCTCTCTCGCGACGTACCCTCCGACTCCCTACAAAGCGAGATCTTGTGCTCGTCGCGTTTTCGGGGATGGTGCTTACGTTGCACTTTGTTGGATTTATTTTCGCGGTAAAAGAGACGACAGTTGCGAACGCTACGTTCCTCGTCAACACAAGTCCAGTAATGCTGGCCGTTCTTTCTCCTATCATTATTAGAGAGCGCACCTCTTCTCGGGAAGGACTGGCTGTTGTAGTTGCAACTCTCGGTGTGATGCTTGTCGCGTACGGGGGAAATGGATTCCGAGCCTTTGGATACGGTGATCTATCTGCTTTGATGGCAGCGTTATTCGTAGCATTGTACTCGCTTACGGGACGCCGTCTTCGAACGAGTGGAATCACTACGGCATGCTACACCTCCTATGTCTACTCCTTCGCGGCCGTTCTCGCTCTTGTGCTAGCGGAGGGACTTGGCGGACATACCTTCAGAGGTTACGATACAACCAACATCATCGCAATCTTGGGTTTGGCATTAATACCAACAATGGTCGGCCACTCGCTCTACAACTATTCACTAGGTTTAGTGAAAATCGTCACCGCAAACCTCTTTCCGCTCCTGGAACCTGTCATAGCTTCTCTATTCGCTGCCTCTTTCTTCAGCGAGATCCCTAGTATATCACAGGTCGTTGGATACTCTCTAATCCTTGTATCAGTGATAATTGTCGTTAGGGCCTTCAAATGAGAAGTAACAGAAGTTCTCTCTGGGGGCTCCTAGTGGATTTAATTAGGAGAATGAGATACCGTGGACGCGCTGGGTGGATGTTGATGCCCCGCCAATCACGATAAACGCGCTACTTCATCTCAAGATAGCGCGGGATCCTCCGATACAACATTTCAAGAATAACCAACCGCAATATGCGCCTGACTATCAAAGCTTGCTGAAAGGCAGACTAGGTGAGATGAATGCTTGACATGAGATTCGTCCGCGAGAATCCCGACGTTGTCAAAGAGAATCTCAAGCGTAGAGGCGACATCGAGAAGCTTCCTTGGGTAGAGCAGTTGCTTGAAGATGATCGAAACTGGCGCCGTCTCCAAACAGAAGCGAACGCCCTTCGAGGTAAAAGGAACAAACTCACCGAAGAAATCGCAAGGCTACGAAAACAAGGAGCAAATGCATCTGAACTAGTAAGGGAAGCTGAGAGGATCCCAGAGCAGATTAAGACACTTGAGAAGGAAACGGGGGAACTCGAAGGCAGAATCACATATACTCTCCTCCAATTGCCAAACATCATTCATGAGACTGTGCCTTTCGGCAAAGATGAGAACGATAATGTGGAAGTAAGGAAGTGGGGGAAGCAACCCCAGTTCGATTTCCCCCCGAAGGATCACATCGACTTGGCAGCTCAACTGGGACTAATTGACCTAGAGAGAGCGGCGAAAGTAGCAGGGGCGAGGTTCTACTATCTCAGAGGCGACTTGGTAAAGCTGAACTATGCGCTCATCAAATTCGGACTCGATTTCATCGAGAAAAAAGGCTTCAAGCTCATACAGCCGCCCTATCTGTTAAGGCGCGAGGCGATCGCGGGCGCGGTAGCTCTCACTGATTTCGAGGACGTGATCTACAAGGTCGAGAACGAAGACCTATACCTCATTGCGACCTCGGAGCACGCTCTTCTGGCTCAGCATATGGACGAAATTCTTGAGGGGAAGGATCTTCCTTTGAGATACGGTGGAGTCAGCCCTTGCTTCAGGAAAGAGGCAGGCGCGCATGGGCGTGACACGAAGGGCATCTTCAGAATTCACCAATTCGAGAAGGTCGAGCAGTTCATATTCTGTAGACCAGAGCAGTCGTGGGAGGAACATGAGAGGTTAGTCGCGACTGCTGAAGAATTCTTTCAACTGCTAGAGATCCCGTATCGAATTGTCAATGTTTGTACAGGCGATCTTGGAACAGTCGCGGCGAAGAAGTACGATCTTGAGGCGTGGCTTCCAGGCCAAGGAAAATATCGCGAGGTAGTATCCTGCAGTAACTGCACTGCCTACCAAGCCGTTCGTTCCAAGATCAGATTTAGAGATAGACCCGACGAGCCAACGAAGTGGGTACACACACTCAATAGCACATTGGTCGCGACGGAGAGAGCTCTCGTGGCAATAATGGAGAATTACCAGGACAAGGACGGATCGGTAGCCATCCCGGAAGCGCTCCAACCCTACATGAGCGGGATCATAAGAATCAGACCTGCAACATAGTGAGGTAAGAAGTAGAAACGCATAGAGCTGTTGATGAGAACACAGGCTCGGATCGAGCTTGGGCTGGCGCCAGTGCGTATGGCCATATCCTTCGGGTCGGCCCCGAGGAATAGCACGTTCCAGTTAATACCGTATTTTCTACTTCAGACGGACTCTCCGGACTAGTTACGCTGATTGGGGTCGGAGGTTGGGTCGGCGTTCCTTCCGAATCTGGCGGTACTTCCACGAAACTGTCCTAGCCATACTGTCCCGGCCTGAGGGACTGACTCCGACCTATCAGACTCCAATCGGTCCCACGGGACCGACTATGCGAACCAAGCTAGTAGCACTTTCGTAGCACAGTGTGCCACCTGATATGAATGTAAATGAGTGCTTCCGGCCGCGCCTAAGGCGAGAATGACACTCGACTGTGGAATGCATCGCCTAGCTGAACTCTACAAGCTGAGTGCACATGCCACAGCGGAAATCGCGGACAAAACCGATACCCGAGAAGGCTTCAGCAAGAAAGAGGGGTCCAAGTAGACACCAACAGCTTGACTACAGCTCGCCAAAGCCCTATTTCCATCGACAAGGGACTAGGCCCCGTGTTCTTTTGGCAGACTCCCTACATTTTCGTACCCGATCCTTGAAAGATATTTCTTGACACCATCCCATCCTCGATCCGTCTTGGTCCTCACGATCGCGAAGGCATCTTTCCCGCTCAGGGTCGGAGGTTCTGTTCCTGTTACCTCTCTGATCATGAATCGCGCAGCGTTCAGGACATCGCCATTCAATTTGGCTTCGGCATAATCGCCGATTTGGCAAATGAGCGCCTCGATGGTCAAAGGGCCTATTGGTCCATATTGTTGACCATGGCTAGCGGTGATGACATGCACAACATCAAGTGGGAAACCTCGCCGAATCAACTCGGAGCTGGCCAAAGTGAGGTGATCAACTCGTTCAGCTAACTTCGAACGAGTATATCCTCCTCCTTGTTTTTCTGCATAAGTAACGGGCTTGAATATGTCATGAAGTAGGACGCCGCAGATCACGACATCCATGTTCACCTTACACTTGTAGACTCGCTGCACAATTCTGGATAGGCTGTTGCAGAGTTCATGGAGAGCAATTGTATGTTCAATGAAGCCCCCGGGATAGTTGTGATGATGCCTAATGCTTGCGGGGGAGTGCTCGATCGAAATACCGGAGAATCTTTCACCTCCAATAGTTATGGAAGGATTCTCAAGAATCTTGGAAACCTTCTTCCGCAGTTTCCTATCCTTGATTTTGCTGACAATTTGCAGCAGATGTTTGTCCAATAGCATCGCTGCCTTAGTTTGGTGTGATGGGAAATAAAGTTGGACCAAGCGTCATTGAGATGCGTCTCGATGATTCAACAGATTTTATTTGCGTCGTTGAAGTAGGGGTCGCTCGGTCCGCGAGCGTCGTTCGGAGTCAGCGCTTGGGTCACTCGTACAGGCTGGAAGGGACGGAATTACTTGGAGTACAAGTGGACGGTTGTGACGGTAACGACCGTAGGAATTTTCATGGCGACTTTAGATGCGAGCATAGTTGTCGTCGGGCTGCCCATAGTAATCTCGGATCTGAATACCTCACTGTTCGCGGGAATTTGGCTGATTACTGCCTACAGGCTCATGATCACAATTCTGCTTGTCACGATAGGTCGCATCGCCGACATAATGGGTCGAGTGAGACTGTACAACGCTGGTTTTGCGGTCTTCACGATTGGGTCGGCGCTTTGTGGTCTTTCACCTACCGTCGAAGTTCTCATCGTGTCGAGGCTGATCCAAGGACTGGGTGCTGCGCTTCTCTTCGTCAACAGCATGGCCATCGTTGTCGACGCTTTCCCAACAGGCGAGCTGGGTACCGCAATTGGTATCAATCAAATGGCCATAAACGCCGGCACGATAGTCGGCTACACACTCAGTGGAGTGCTGATTGGACTCTTCGGCTGGCGGTCGATCTTCTGGGTTAACGTCCCAATCGGAATTTTCGGAACGATCTGGGCTCACCGACGACTGAAAGAACTCTATGTGAAGGTGGAGAGGGAGAAATTTGACCACTTGGGCGCCTTGGCTTTTTCGAGTGCTCTGACCATAGTCCTTCTTGCCTTGACCTTAGGAGACCTGCGTTCAGATCTCACGAGGATCTTGTTCGTGGTAAGCGCGACCCTGTTTGCGCTTTTTCTGTTTCACGAAACTCGTGTCGAATATCCGGTCTTGGATCTCAGCCTATTCAAGGTTCGTCCATTCGCAGCAGGGAATCTTTCGAATTTCTTTAACGGCCTAGCCTTCGCCGCCTTGGCCTTTGAGCTTACTTTGTACTTCGAGTTGGTTCTCGGTTATAGCGCGTTTCAAACAGGTCTTGCGCTGATTCCAATGGATTTCACGTTGATTGTGGTTGGACCTATCAGCGGGCGTCTCTCGGATAGGTATGGAGGCCGGGGCCTTAGTACAATTGGTCTCGCCATAACAAGCGTAGCACTGCTGATATTCAGCACTTTTTCTATCGAGACAGATTTCACAACAATAGCTGGGGCTCTGGCTCTGGCGGGATTCGGGATAGGGCTATTTCGTTCACCGAATGCCAGTTCAGTGATGGGCTCGGTTCCGCCTGAAAGGCGTGGGATCAGTGCCGGAGTTAGGAGCACTATCCTCAACACTAGTGGTGTCGTCAGCATTCCATTAGCGTTGGCCTTGATGACAGCAGTAATGCCCTACGACCAGCTAGCCGTCGCAGTTAACGCCACGACACTGAACAATCCGCTAGAGGTCATGAGATTGCTAGATGCCCTAAGACACGCTTTCTACGCGTTTGCGGCTATCAACGGAATCGGCGTAATTGTCTCACACCTACGTGGATCTCGACAACGATCTTTCGGTAGTGCCAATTCAACTTATGAGCAGGCGCCCCAACCACATTCGGGGCAAGTATGACATCCTTCTTGGTAAACGACCTCTCCTTGGCACTGGGGGCAGAGTTTGATCTGTTTGGTGCCGCTGGTGGAAGCACCGATTAGAGGTACCGCGAGTATTTGGGGTGCTCTGGCTGTTTGCTCGCCTCCGATAGGTTCCTGTTCCGTTCCTGTCTCCTCTTTACTTCGTGGTGCCACCAGGACCTGTCCCTTAATCGATGTATCCCGAAACACGGTTACGTCCTTGCAACCTAGCTTGTAGGCAAGCAGGTATGAATCACGCATATCCTCCACGGTAGCGTTAGCTGGGAAGTTGTTCGTTTTGGATATTGATGAATCAACCCATTTTTGGAAGGCCGCCAAGGAGCGTATGTGGTCTTCGGGTCGAATGTCCATGGCGGTGATAAACACTCGTTTTATTTCGTCTGGTATGTAGCTGATTCTCTGAATGGAGCCACCGTGTTCGTTCACATCTCGTAATAAGTCGTCTCCGAATAGCCCTTCATCGGTCATGACTCGTTCGAAGACGTGATCAATATAGTAGAAGCTTCCTACCTTCACATGTTTCTCGAAGACTAGGGAGTAGACTGGTTCGATTCCGCTGCTGCAACCAGCTATCATCGATATGCTCCCCGTGGGGGCGATTACGGTTGTGTACCCGTTTCTTATGCCGTATTGCTTGATCATCTCTGATACCTTGTCCCAGTCGAAGTGTCTGGACTTGCGGTCGTAGAAGCCTGCGAATGGCAATTTTCCTTCTGGGTAGAAGCTCTTGTTGTAGTACGGTAGGGGGCCGCGTTCTTTCGCTAGCTCGGTCGACGCAAACTTTGAGTTGTAGTTGATGAATTCCATGAGTTCTTCCATAAACTTTCTTCCTTCAATGCTGTTGTATGATAAGCGCAGCTCGTAGAGTAGGTCGGCGAGGCCCATCACTCCTAGGCCGATCTTCCTGGTTAGAAGCGTCGTTTCCTCAATAGATTTCAGTGGATAGTTGTTAACATCAATGACGTTGTCAAGGAATCTGCTGCATATGTAGACTGCGTCTCGGAGTCCATCCCAATCATAAGTGACTTTCCCATTCTCGTCACGTTTCACGAAAGCCCACACATTGATGCTGCCCAAGTTGCATGACTCGTTCGGGTAGAGAAGTACTTCACCACATGGATTTGTGGTCACGATGGGGCCTAGATCTTCATGGAATGGGTTGTACTTGTTCACGTGATCGAAGAAGATTACACCTGGTTCTGCGCTCTCCCAAGCTTGGTATACTATCATATCGAAGAGCAGGCGTGGGTTAATCTCGCGAACAACTTGACCGTTCCTGGGATTGACCAAGGGATAGGGTTTGTTATTGTTGTAGCAGTCCCAGAAATCGGGCATTATGAGGACTGAGATGTTAAAGTTCCTTAGGGCTCTGTTGCCCTTCTTTGCTGTGACAAATTTCTCGATATCAGGGTGGTTGCTGTTAAGAATGCCCATGTTAGCTCCGCGTCGAATTCCCCCCTGCTTAATGACGTCGGTCATCGTGTCAAATAGCATCATGAAGCTGATGGGGCCCGAAGCTACTCCTGAGGTCGAGCTTACGAAATCTCCCTCAGGCCTCAGCTTAGAGAAATTGTAACCCATTCCCCCACCGGCTTTGAAGACGATGGCCGTTTGCTTCAATGTCTCCATTATGCTCTCAATTGAATCATCCACGTCTAAGACGAAGCAAGCCGAACCCATTCCGAGAACGTTTCCGAAATTTGCAATGGCTGGCGTGTTTGGCATGAATTTTCTGGAGACCATCATGTCGTAGAATGCGTCGACCGATTTCTCATACTCGTTGAAGTCGCCACCCAGGAGCATCTCGAAGAATCTCGACCAAGAAACCTTCATCGACCCTTCGCGATCGAAGCGATCGTACATTCGCTTCAATGCCTCAAGATGATAAGGATTTAGTGCATATTTCCCGAGGCTGAGTGTTTCGTGATACTGAAGTGGATCGAACGGCTCTGTCTTGTGCGGCGTCTGTTTCTTCTCGATATCGAATACTTCACGATCATACATCAGATCAGGGAGCGCCGCATGAACCGCGACGCGCGTGAAAAGTTGTTTAGGCGTCTCAATCAGTTTTCCAGTCGGATCCTTCTTGAGGTATCGGGCTTTCAGAACCCTGAGGGCGTTAAGATCAAAGGCCTTGTCGACCTCGTCGATTGCCTCTTTCTCGAGAATCCGTTGCTTTTCGCGCCTGATTTCGGCCCTCTTTTGTCGGTATATTATGTACGCTTTAGCAACCTTTGCTTGCCCATTTTCAACCAGCACTCTCTCAACAATGTCTTGAACATCTTCAACAGCAGGAATAGCTTCGGCTCCATATTTTTCGTCGAGACTCTTAACCACGCGAGTAGATAGTAATTCGGCTAATGCGCGGTCTCTGCCACCAGTGGCGACTATAGCACGGAAGATCGCGCTCGTAATCTTCTCCTTGTTAAACGGAACAATGCGGCCATCGCGCTTTCTTATCTGCGCAATTCGCAAGTTTTCTTCTGTCCTCGTGTGAGAGGGCGCAGGGTTGGCTGTCAATTTGACTTCTTGCCCCTTAGAACGTGGAGACTGAACCTAGCGGTTTCACGCACTTTAATAGTTTTCGACAGAATTGTATAAAATAATGTATTGACGAAGCCTGGAAATGCATGGCGACCCTCAACGGCCTGGGACGCACTTCTACTGGAAACTGAGTACCACCTCGTCTCCAGCCATGAACGCGAATGGGAAAGTCTTTTATTGATTAGGAGGCACGCCGGCGAAAGTCGCGAATGAAACTACGAGCGGCTCAGAACCGGACTTAAGCATAACTCAATGGATCCCGAATGCCAACTTCTTCGAATGCGCTCAGCCGATTCCTACATCCTCGGCATTTTCCACAATGGACCTCGACATCCTCGTAGCAGCTCCAAGTTAGTTCCAATGGAACCTTCAGTTCGAGTGCGAGCCTCAAGACATCAGACTTGCTGTAGTTCATCAAGGGGTTAACGATTCGAGCTGAATGCTCTTCAACACCCGCACGGGTACCTATCTTCAACAACTCGTTCATGAGTTGAATGAAGTTGGGTGTAGCGTCTGGCAGTTCCCTCGCGTCATCTGCATTCGATCCAAATACAATGGTATCGGCGTCCAATGTCTCTGCGTAGGTAGCAGCGATTCCATAGAATATTATGTTCCTGGCCGGGACATATGCCGCCGAGATAGCTGGAGATGGTTCTCGACGATATCGGGTCTGAATGTCTTTGTAGAAAGGTAAGAAAACACTCAGGTGTTCTTTCACAGAGGATGCGGCAGCCAGTCTAGCAGAAGCCTCAGCTTCGCGCACGCTAGCTTGCGCATACTGAACGTTGATGGAATAGATGTCATTCGTTTCCCTTTTCGTCAAGTAGAGCGCAGTGGCGGAATCGATCCCTCCAGAAAGAAGCACTATTGCCTTTCTCAATGTCCCCAACTCGGATTAGGATTCTAATCCCGAACTCCGAAGGGGTTGCTGACTGAAGTTCGTTGTGAGGAAACCGGAATGATTTCGAGAAGTCGCCCGAGTTCTTTTTTGCCTTGAGGGATCTCACTCAATCTCAGATTCTCCCGCGAATTGAGGGCTTCGCGGGGGGTACTGTCTCAGTGCGTCTTCATGAAAGTGGCGATAGATTCCTTGCGGCACTGCGGGCAGATCTTTAGGTGGTAGCGGTCGTTCGGGAGCGGCTGGTGGCACCATTCACATCGCTTTATCCTGGGCGTTTCCATCTCAGGGATTTCTTCGAAGAGCAATCTTTCCAGGTCTTCGACCAACTCATTTTTCCTCTTTGTCGGAGTGTTTCCAGGTTTGCCGGTGCAAACGAGGCAACTTGTTGTACAAGTTAAGGGGTGTTAAAAGAATTAACAAGCTTTATAAGAAACCTATGTAATCAAAGATATCAGTATATCAAGTTAAGCGGAGTAACTCTCTGAGCTGGCCTAACTTGGGAAACAATGCTGTCTTGATTCGCGGGTTGGACCGTGATCTCTACAATAGTGTAGTTGCGAAGGCCAAGCAGCAGGGGAAGAACGTAGGAGAGCTTGTGAACGAGGCCTTACACCAATTTTTGAAAGAATCTCCGCATGAATCACACAATGTCTTTGACACAAAGAAGCTGATCATCGCGGGTTCCGTTCTCCTATCCAAGTCGGATATCGTGGGGTTGCATAGGGAGTTGGGGAGCTTCCATCTCGAGAACAGTGGGGAGTTGACGCTCGATAAGGACGTTGATCGCGAGGCTTTTCAGAAGATAGAACGCATCCACAATACCGGGAAACTTCGCGTCCCGAGCGACGTGCATCACCTCGCACTTCTGAAAGCGGGGCACGTACGCGGAGAAGTGGAAAAGTACTGAGGCAATTGCCATGGATTGATAGGTTTGTAGTCGGATTTACAATGTCTCAACGCCGAATTTTCCTGTCTCCCACAGCTCAATCTTGACCCTAGTCTTGAAGAAAATGCTGAGCTGTTCCTGTAACTCTCTTGCCAATCTCTCGCAGGTCATGTTTCCGAGGTCATGATGATCATATTTCTCGTCGATGAAACCGTCAACCTGACGCTTGATGTCTTCGAAGTCCAACCATTCATGGCTCCGTCCGTGCACTTTGGCTAGGAGCAAGTAGTTATGGCCATGCAGTCGGCCACAGCGGGGATGCCCTGCTATCACGTGCGCCGCGGCGAATTCCCGACGATAGAGGCGTGCAATATCCGGTTCCGGAGTTTGGCTCAGTCTTTCTCACGCTTGCTTCCTGAGCATCTCAAAGAACTCGTTGCGTGTTTCGAATCTTTCGAAGCGTCCACGGATCTCAGAGGTGAATATGCCAGCTCCACTCTTTACGCCTCGCATCTGCATACAGAGATGCCTTGCCTGCACAACCACTACGACGCCGTGGGGATGCAAATTGTCGTTCAGCGCGTCAGCGATCTGCTTGGTCATCCGTTCTTGAAGCTGAAGCCTCTTGCTGAAGCAGTCTACGAGTCTGACAAGTTTGGAGAGCCCCACCACAGCCTTGGAGGGAATGTATCCGATGTGCACTTTCCCGTAGAATGGCAGTAAGTGATGCTCGCAGAGGCTGAAGAAATCGATATCCTTCGCGACAACCATGCCTGTAACTTCGTTCCACTCTTTCGACAGAATCTCTTTAGGATTCATTGAGTAGCCCTCTGTGAGCTCTGCATACATGTCTGCGACACGTCTAGGCGTGTCCCTCAGACCTTCACGTGTAGTGTCCTCACCGATCTCGTGAAGGATCGCTCGCGTTAGGTGCTGCATCTGATTCCTGTCCATGTGCGAATCAATCCAAATTCCGGCAATCCTGTTCGAGTTGAGCAGGGTGGCAAGCGCTATCAGCGGTTCGAAATTAAGCCTTATGTTGGATAGGGAGTTCCAGAACGATAATGTGTGGCATTCTAACTATTTGGACAAAATGGAGCATGGCATCAAGAGCTGTGAGAGGCGATAGCTAGGGGTTAGGATGCGGTGAAGTCGCGGATACTTCCTCGATTCTTCTATGCCAGAAACACCGTGCATGTAGCAAGAGATCTTCTCGGTAAACGCCTCGCGAGAATCAAGGGAAGGATGCGAATGTTAGGCAGGATCGTGGAGGTCGAGGCTTATCGGGGAATTGACGATCCAGCAAGTCATGCGTTTCGAGGTTTGACGATCAGAAATCAACCCATGTTCGGTCAACCAGGCCATGCATATGTCTACTTCACTTACGGAAACCATTACTGCCTGAACGTTACCACTGAGCAGGTCGGGATCCCTGGCGCGGTCCTGATACGTGCGTTAGAGCCGTTGGAGGGGTTGAACGCCATGAGAAGGCTTCGTCCCAAGGTTTCGGATCTGAAACTGACGAATGGCCCCGGGAAACTGACGAAGGCATTTGCTATCGACAAATCCCTCAACGAAATCGACATGACAAAACAGGGCCCGCTCTATATCCTGGAATCGGGTCCAGAATCATTCGAAATTGTAGCAACGCAACGTGTGGGTATAAGAGATGGTAAAGATCGCATGTGGAGGTTCTATGTCTCAGGCAATGCTTACATCTCGAGACCCTAGAAGAGGCTAGAAGTCGATGAGCTTACCTAGATCCTAAGCTTCTGGTTGGGACATATCCCTCACGATGAATTGTTCCTCACTATGAGAGAAACCAAACGTAGACGCCTCTTGTCACCGGCGCGATACGCATCATTAGATGGGTGCTCATAGCTATGCCAGCCGGGCCTTCACGTGTTGCATGGGCCGTAGTAGCGACGACAGTCTGCCATTTGCTCAGTGAGATCGTCTTCGCCTTCATCCGGCGCCTAAGACCTACTGGGAGGATATCCCGCGGAAGCTCCACCCGTAACAGTCGGCAGCCAGTCGATCTTCCGGTATTCTCAAGCATCTTCATCTTGGCTGGAGCCATGCTCTATGCTATGGCGATGGTGCGCTCTGTTTAGGGAACCGCACATCCACCTGTTCCTGATACTGCTTGCCCTTCACAAGTTACCTTTGTCGTTGCGGTATGTCGTTCAGAATGATGCCGATAACGAAGAGGATGATGCCAAAGAGTACTAGGTAGAAGATTTGCTGATAGGCTTCGACGTCCGTGATCGGGATGGCCAGGTTCTGATGGAGCATGAGGAGCGCAAATAGCCAAACGGAATTTCCGAGCAAATGTAGGCTCAGGCTGAAGGCTCGCTTCAATCCTAGAACGAACGATCCATCAAGCAGTATCAAGAGTCCAAGGAAAGCCGGCAGGACGACAGATTGGTTGTAGGAGGGAATATCCGATCTGGAAAGCATCTTCTGAAGGAAGAAGAGGCTGTTGAATTCCATTCCAGCGAGAATCAGAGAGAGCAGACCGATAACCGAGATTACAACGCCAACGACTGTGCGTGCGACTGTGCGTGTGGTCAGGGGAACATCGCTCCTAAAGGGCGTGGGATGCTTTCTCTGTATAAGTTCTGTAGGCGCGAAGATGCGAATCATGAAGCGAGAAATCTGAAGGTATAGTATAGATTTCTCATCCGTAACATGAAACTGAACTTGGTTACGCCCTTCCGTCGTCTAAAACCGACGGGAACCTCGCGAGCCCTCAATCCAGACTTGAGGGTCTTAACGAATAGCTCAAGCTCGATTTCGAATCCTTTGGATCGAAGGTCGGAGTAGATACGCTCGACAGCGTGTCTTGTGAAGAGCCAGTATCCGGTCTGGACATCGGTGAATAGGCGTCGGAATTTGGCTCCAAGAAGAAATGAGACGGTTAAATTGGATGCCAACGTCAACAGGTCCATAGCTCTCTTCTCTCTTGGCCCTCGAGTCCTTGACCCCAAGACCACATCCGCGTCGCCCGATGTGGCAACAGGTAGCATGGCGTTCAGGAATGACGGATCGTTCGTCCCATCACCATCGATAATGCACAGTACCTGCCACTTTCCCTGAAGGAATTCTCTCATCACAGTTCTGACGCCGCATCCCTTACCTTTCCCGAAATCTTGGACCATGACATTCGCTCCAGCTTTTTCTGCAAATTCTCGTGTACGATCGGAACTGAATCCGTCGACTACGAGCAGGTTCCAGAATCCAGCTGAGCGTGATTCCTGGAGAAGTGCCTCGATGGCTTCTTCCTCGTTGAGGGTCGGTATGGCCAATAGGATCCGATCGTGTGAGGATGGGTTATGTTTTTCAGATTCAGTAATTGTAACTGTCGCTTCCGGGCTGGGCTCCATGAGGGTCACAAACATACTGATCTTGCTGTGTATCTTCGCTACCTTGTACGCTTGGAGCGCTGATCCCGCCTTCGTGGAGCGTAACCTTCTCTTCAGTCTTAAGAGCATTCAAGGGGGCCTACTGTGGACGATTGTGACCGCCATCTTCGTTCATGCGAACCTACTTCACCTGATTGGAAACATGATCTTCCTCTACGTATTCGGCAACACCCTTGAGAGTGTTGCAGACTCAAGGCATATGCTGATCGCATTCTTTCTTGGTGGCGTTCTCAGTTTTCCATTGAGTTTGCCTTTCTTTCCTGCTGATGCGACCTTTGTAGGAGCGTCGGCTGCGATATTCACTTTGACCGCCGTCGTAATGTTGTTGAAGCCCCTGAGATTCTCTTGGCTATTTCTGATGCCTGTGGGGCTCGTTGCAATACTGTACTTCCTTTACAACACGTTGGCCGTGTACTATAATCTGACGGGCGACGTGGCCTACGTCTCTCACATCATAGGTTTCTCGCTTGGGCTCCCGTTAGGGATTGCCTGGAGCCATGAGTGGAAGCGGAACCTGCTCATCTCGATAGGCATGTTGGCCGTGTACTTCGTAGTAGTCTATGTGATCATCAACTACTTGCTGCGCTCCTTGACGTGAACCGTTCGGGGCTTCTAAGTTCAGACCGATTTGAGGTAGCCTTTGAGGACCAGCCACTCCTCAACGGCTATTGATACGAGTTCTTCTTCCGAAATATTGCGTTCCTCTGCCGCTTGGCTCAGTGCGCGTGCGATTCGGGGTGCAAAGTAGACTTTCACTGCGACACCTGTCTGCTTGGCGAGAGCTTCTTCCTTGATGGCCTCGACTGTTTTCTCGGGGAACATCTTGAATCGATCTACTACTTTACGGGCATCCTCCTCCGGTAGCGGAGCTATGGCTCTGACTATCTCTGGCACCTTTCGTTCAAACTCTTGGATAGGAAGTTTTCTAACCTCGGCTGATTTCAATGCGCGAGTCACGAGTTCTGTGTGTCTAAGTGGAATCGCCTCCGCTCGCTTCCTCTCTTCCTCAGGAGGAGCTCTGGCTGCATGGATCATCATTCCTTTCTCTCTGAGTCTGAAAGTGAGCTCATATGCATCCAATAGCTCACGGATAGCACTCTCAGAACGGCCTAACGTCTTTGCAACGGCCTTAACGGTGGAAAACCGCTTTGGGTCTAGTTTCATTAGCTTGAGGATGCCTTCGGCCTCTTCTTCGAGTTCAAGATCGGCTCTCTGAATATTCTCAACCAGCGACAGTGACAACGCATCTGCGTCGCTCATCTGTCTAATGATTGCAGGAATTGTTTTGAGGCCTATCCCCTTTGCAGCTTCATAACGTCTTGAGCCAACCACAACTTCGTATCTGTTCTTGAACGGTCTCACCAAAAGGGGCTCAAGAATGCCCTTCTCCTCAATGGAAAGCTTCAGTTCGGTTAGATCCCCAACCGATTTCCGTGCATTCATCTCTCCAATGAACAGTCTGCTCGTCTCTATCTCGGTGAGGGTTGCCAAGAGCTTTCATCTCTTACAGGCTGCAGGAGTGGGAGTATACAATTTTAAATCGTTCTATCGAAAGAATTTGAGTCAGATGTGAAGACCTCGTGGACCTGCGCCGGAAGATCGACGGGATCGACATCATCGCCAGCGAGGATGAGATCTGGTTCGTTCAGGATGAGAGGATCTGCTGGACCACAAAGGAAGCCCTCTGGTCAGGTTCCTCGCGCCTAAGCCAAATTCTCAAAGAAAGAGGTTACAGAATCAATACTCAGCACTTTCCCAAGAAGCTTAGAGAACTAGTTCTCACGCTCTCCAGAGATTAGTTGCCTCGTTGATGTTCTAAACGTGCATGCAACCTTCTGATGGAAAGCTTACGCTAATCCGTATGAGAGAAAAATCTGGGTGGGAAATTGTTCGCAGCCCGACGCTGCTAATTCTTTTTCTAATACCGGTCGCGTCCGCGGCCTCTGCCGCCGTAGCGGCGACCTCGGCCTCTGCCCCCGTATCCTCCGCCGTAGCCTCCGCCGAAGCGTCTTCCACCGCCATAGGAGGAACGGTAGGGTCGTTCTTCGACGACGGTCTTCTCTGAGAGATTGTTCTGCGTATTCACTTCGCCCACGGGAGTCCCCGCAGGTTCAAGGCTTCCGTAGCGGCCTATGTTCAGCCGCATAGAACCCTTGAAGGGGCGCACGTATCCGTTCTTGACGGTAACGCTTTCCCCCTCGTTCACCTTGTCTATGTTGTCGTCCCAGAGCGTCATATAGATGGATCCCGTCTCGTCACCGACAAGTGCGTCTACTACACGGTGGGTTGAACCATCTTGTCGAGAAACGGTCTCCCTCGCCTCGCCTTTCTGCACAACTTTGACCGTCGTGTTGACCTGCTTTGAGTAGGGGCCAAGTTCGCCTACCTTCACGCTAGGTGCCGTAACGCCGGCCTGTCCTTCTTCCTCTGACATTAGTTTCTACTTCTGTTCCAAGCGTGAGCAATGAAAAAGGTCGCGTTGGTCTTAAGGCTTATGATTGGCTCAATGAGCGTTAGACGTGAACGTCGAGGAGTGTCTTGAGACCCAATGAACTCTGGGTCTGCTCACCGGGCTAAAAGACCTCTGATAAGTCTGTTGACAGATTTCGGCTTGATGGATCCCTTTGTCGGGGAAATGAAGGCTGTCATCCTCTCGATCTGCCCTGAGGCGAGGATCGTGGATATCAGTCACCAAGTTGAGAAGTACGAGGTTGGAATGGGTGCCTTCATCCTAGCAAGCGCAGTACCGTACTTTCCCGATGGGACTGTTCATATTGCCGTTGTAGATCCTGGGGTCGGTAGCGTACGTCGACCGATTGTTGTCGAGACGGATAGGTGTCTTTTCGTTGGTCCAGACAATGGACTGATGATCCCAGCAGCGGAACGCGAAGGCCTTCTCCACGTATACGAGGTAACTAACCGCTCGATGATGCGTCGTCAAGTCTCTTCGACCTTTCATGGGAGAGATATCTTTGCACCCGTTGCTGCCCATCTGGCCTGCGGAGGAAGGTCAGAGGAGTGCGGCGGCGAGATTATGGATTACATGAGACTTCCGTATCATCCCCCAGCCATCACGGGCAAGACTGCAACCTGCGAGGTCTTTCACATTGACGGTTTCGGAAACATAGTTACGAATCTACCTGAAACAGAATTTTCCAAAATGAGTCTCAGGTATGGTGAGAGAATTGCCTTTTCATTCGGTAGAAAACGATTTTCCGCGAAGCTCGTAAGAGCTTATGCAGACTTGCGTGGCAGCGAGTTTGGAGTTCTTGTAGGAAGCCATGGTTTTCTTGAGCTTGCATGCCGCGAGAAGAGCGCCGCGCAGCGTATCAAAGCTAGAAGGGGGAGCGTGCTTCGTTTCTGTATTGTCTAGGCTTATCGGTAAGTGCAAGCTCCCTCAGACGTTCATCTCCGAAAATGCTTTTGATGTACTCTGCAACTGACTTTGGGACGAGTTCTTCCCAGCGGTCGCCGCGAACAACCCTTTCACGTATTTCAGTCGCAGAGTGAGTTTCACGGTCATAGAACGGTATCGGTTCGACTCGGAATCCAGCCTCCTTGAATAGGCGTGAGGTTACAGGCTCATTTGAAAATACCACTTCAAACCGTGGACTCTGTGAGACCAGATGCGGAACCCATAGGTCATGAATCCGAAGATCACGGATCGGGATTAGGTAGTATTTGGCCGGGTCGATCTTGGCTTCATCCATTGCTAGGCGAATCATCGTGATTCGCTCGCCTGCGGTGAACGGATTGTGAAGCGTATGACTGAATTGGGCGCTCCCTACGGCGATTATCACTTGAGGAAGCCTGTTTAGAATATGTTGGATGCAATGCATATGGCCCAGATGGAGGGGTTGGAACCTTGCAACGTACAATGCCCGGCGTTTATCACGGTCCAAGTCTCGATACCTTTAGCCTCAGACCCACAGAGATTCCTTTGACACCTTGCTGCCCTCGAACTCCACGCCTTCGCGCTGTAGTATTCCACGTTTAATGTATGAGCCCTCTGAGGGTTTTCGGCCGGGCATTCCGTAGTTTCCAACCTCTAGTGATGCTGGTACGACTCTGTGGCATGGAATCACCAATGAGAGCGGATTACTTGCGACAGCTGTGCCAACCGCACGCGCGAAACGACGCGAGTCAATCTTCCGGGCTATCGCACCATACGTAGTCACACGGCCTCTTGGGACACGAGAGAGTTCGCGGTACACCTTCCTCCTGAACGCAGAAACATGAGACAGGTCGATTGACTTCAACTTCGCTCCACTCCGTCCCATGAAGAGCTGGTAAAGGATCTCTATCATTCTCGAGTCTCCAGAAACTCTCTTCTTGCGAGCAGAACGAGGAGAGGGAATGGCCTGCAAGACAGCCAGCTCGGCCTCGGCTCGACTCCGATCCGAAAAGGAGCTTGCCATCAACTGTTTCTTTTCATTAAGGGCTAAGGCGAACCAGACTCCGTTTCTTTTCTCAGAGAATATCGATGTCAATAACATTCACAATCTGATTGGGCGCTCCGTATGGTTGGGTGGCTAGATAAAGACTGAGCTACGATGTGATTACTTTCATATGTCTCTCTCGTTAAAATCGACCACCCCTCTCAATTTATGTTGGTGGGCTTGAGCTCGCTGCAGAATCTAGCGTGGATCCAACAGCGGACTGGACTTGATCTAGTGAAGAACATCGAAACAGTCCGTTTTGTGACCACCGCTGCCTCAACAATTTGCATGCAATGCCGCGGGAGCCGGATGCTGTGTGGGAAATCCCACTGTCCGATTCTCTCCAAGGCTGAATCCCTGGTCAGACATTTGCCTCACCTTGACTCGGATCGTATCGATGGGTCGAGTCCCCCAGGGGCCTTCGTTGGGCATGTTGGTTACCCCAAAGTCTATCTCGGCCCACTAATTCCGCCGACTAAGGGCGACACACGCCTCTTGGACACTCCGGAGCTCTGGCTTGGCAAGGATATCCAGACAATAATCGATTATCGTTTCAGTCTGATCCGAGGAAAGTCCCTGACATATGTTCACGATGCTTCGGATCCTCCGAAGTATCTCCTCGACCTTCACGATCTTGCCCTATCATCTTCCTCCGTTGATGTTGACGCCAAATTCAGGAATAAGCCTAGGATGGCCGTTACCCTGAGTGAGGAGACTCAACCCTTCGGACCGTCGGCTCTGATCGATGAGCTAAGAATATCACCCACCACCAGCGATAGGAAGATCGAGGCTGCGTATTACGACGGTGACGAACTGGCTTCGAACGCCATCGTTGAGTTGTACCAAGACGGACTTGAGGTCTCGCGAATTCAGCGAATCCTCAGCCTCGGGATGCTCGGTGTCCAGAAGCGGAGAAAGATTGTCCCAACAAGATGGAGCATAACCGCAGTCGACGACACATTATCCAAACAGATTCTCAATGGTGTGAGAAGATATCAACCTATAGAGAAATTCAAAGTCTACAAGTACCAGTACCTAGACAACTTCTACGCAGCGATACTTTCGCCTCGAAATTGGGAATACGAATGCATTGAAGCATGGTTCCCTGGCACAGCGTGGAACGAAACGGGCACCGTTCCAGCAATGATGGGCGATCACGAACCATACGAAGGGAGGACCCACTATGCCTCAATTGGGGGATGCTACTACTCGTCCAGACTGGCCGTTGTGGAAGCCTTGGATCGCATGGAACGACAGGCAGCAGCTCTGGTTCTTCGAGAGATCAGACCAGGCTACATCCTACCAGTCGGAGTATGGAATGTAAGAGAGAGCGTGAGAGCAGCATTCAGCACGAAACCATTCAGCTTTGACACATTCCAAGAAGCACTCAGATTCGCCTGCAGAGACTTCACCATTCCACCGGCAACTTGGGCTCGGAATAGCAAACTGATTCAGAACGAACTCTTTCAGCGCCGATTAAGCCAATACTTCGCAAGCTAATATGCTCGAAGAGTAGGATTTGAGGGACACAACTCAAGAGTCAGTTTCGGATTACTGTTAGAATCGCATCAAGAGGATACTAGCTCCTCAGGAACTAAGAGACGGTCAACTCATCTATGATTGAGATTCCCGGAGATATGCTCGAAGGTGGCGGGCAGATAGTCCGAACTAGTATCGCGCTCTCAGCTCTCACGGGGAAGGAGGTTCGTGTGAGCAAGATTAGGGAGAAGCGTCCCAACCCAGGGTTGCAGGCGCAACATGTGGCCGGCGTGAAAGCTGTCGCAGCTATCTGCAATGCAGAGACTGAGGGGCTCTTCCAAGGTTCGCGAGGACTCCTGTTTAAGCCGCGAGAACGAGTTTCAGGTAAGTTCCGTTTCGACGTCGGCACAGCGGGGAGCATACCACTCATCCTTCAAGCTTTGATGCCTTCGGCTCCCTATGCACCCGAGCGAGTTGAGTTTGAGCTCACCGGTGGGACCGATGTGAGGTGGAGCCCGACGATCGACTACGTTCGGTTCGCAGTTCTACCCGTCTTACAGTTGATGGGATACAAGGGCGCGATAACGCTGCATCGCAGAGGGCATTATCCAAAGGGCGGGGGACGTGTTACGATGGTCATTGAACCAGCTCGCCCACTCAAGGCGATCACGCTTCTACAGAGAGAAGAACTGGTAACCCTGGAAGGCATCAGTCACTGTGTTAAGCTTCCAAGCCATGTCGCCCAACGCCAAGCAACTTCAGCCAAGGAGAGGCTGAACGCCGCAGGGTATCGCAATCCAAACATAGCCGTTGAAACGTACCCCCCTGATCAGGATCCGCACTTGGGGCCGGGTAGCGGCATTGTATTGGTCGCGAAGTTTTCAAACGGCCCGATCATAGGCTCGGACAGTCTAGGTGAAAGAGGAAAACCAGCCGAGCGTGTCGGTCAGGAAGCCGCAGACAAACTCTTGGTTGAAATAAAATCAAATGCTCCAGTCGATCGTCACCTTGGCGACATACTGATCCCCTACATGGCTGTGGCGGTGGGCCACTCGGAAATCTTTGTCTCAGAGATAACAACGCATACCATGACTAACATCAAAGTGAGTAACATGATTTTAGGAGTGAGCTTCGCGGTTCAGGGCGAGCTGGGGAAGCCTGGCAGAATAGCAGTCGAGGGCATTGGGCTCAAAGCCTAAAAAATACCCCTCGTTCCAGTGCCTCAAAAAAAGATTACCACGTAGTCCTTTTGCAGTAGTCTCCTTCCTCAGAAGCTCTCTTGCTCCGCAGTTCAGAATGAACGCGATGTTTATTGTCAATGTGTTTTGCAAACACGGAGATTGGCGAGTATCCAGAAATACTCTCGTTGATCCTAGAGCATCAAGCCGGCGATAGAGGCGATGAGCTCAATGACTAGTCTACAGAACGCGAGAAGGCAGATAATGCTGCTCATCGCCGTTGACGCACTTTTCGGTTTTGCCATGGGGTTCAGCTCTCCATCGGTAGCCCCGCTCATAGTCGCTCTGGGGGTCAGCATAACCTTCGTTGGTCAGGCCCAGACGATAGGAGGATTGGGCGGCACATTTCTCCGCCTTCCCGTAGGCGTTCTCATCGATAGAATCGGAAGCAAACCTTTCCTCCTTCTAGGTGGGCTTGCAACACTGGCGGGATACATTTCGTACTCATATGCCAATTCATGGGTGCTCCTCGGCGCTGCGATCATATTCGTCTGGTTAGATTTCGCCATCCGTAGCACGGCTTCCTCCGCGTCTTTAGGTGATGCTGAAAGAAGTGGAAGGCTCGGGCAGGTATTCAGCCTCGACCTAGGTATCACGGAAACCGCAGCCACCATCGCCCCTCTCCTTGGCGGTTATCTTGCGACCGCTCTGGCGATTCCGGTAAGCATCATTTTTGCAACTTCAGCTACTGTGGTCGCTGTTGGGCTCCTAGTAGTTTGGTTCGGTTACAGACCCGCAAGAGCCGAGCGAAGTAATCCAACAATAGTGGAACCGAGAAGATGGTTTGTTCGTCCAGACAGGCGGATCCTACCGCTAATGATCATCGTCGCGTTGGACGCGTTTGCTTGGAGAATATCCTTCCCGTTCTGGACATTGTATATCTTCAACGTGATGGGGGCCACCCAAGGACAGTTGGGAATAGCTCTAGCTATCTCAGCTGGTATACCCGCTCTAACAGGCCTGACGCTTGGGTCGAAGCTCGATAGGGTAGGTCGAAGGCCATTCTTGGCCGCGAGTGAATGGAGCTCCGTCGGAGCGGTTATACCCTTGGTGTTCGGTTCAAGGCCCGAGTTCGCCTACATTTCCGCGGTATTCTTTGGACTCGTATACAGTCTCTGGGTTCCCGCCATGAACGCATACATAGTCGATCACTTTGGGCGCGACAGGTTCGGAGAGACAGTAGGTGCCACAAGCCTCGTGGGCGGCATAGCGTCTGCTGCTTCACCTGTGTTGGGAGGTTGGATGTGGGATAACATATCACCTAAAGCCCCTCTCCTCCTCACATTGCTCTTGGCGACCATGATTGGACTCATCATCTGGTTCAAACTTGAAGAATCGCCGCGTCCGTCGCAGGCCGTGATGTTACCAAAGTGAACACCTTCACACTTTCTTCCTGCTCTTCCACAGAACGGTTTGATTCAGAAGGTCTCGCACCTCGAGAATCCTGTGAAATGGAATCGTCGCTTCCTCGTTTTCGGTTTTCGAATCGCCTGATATTGTGAAGTATGATTTTCCCAGCTTCTGTATCTGCGAAGCTCGGATGCGTTTCATATCGCCAGCTACACCCCTATGACGGTAGGTTATTTCGTAATTCTCAGGATTTTCTCTGCTATCCCAACGAAGTCTGTTCAGTATATTCCTGAGTGGATGAACCACGACTTTTCATCAGCGCCGGGAAAGTTTTGAGTTGTGACTGAGTTCTCTAGTACCAAGACCTTATTAATCCGGTTGCGTCGGGTTTCGGCGTCGGTCTTCAAGTTGAGCCATGAAGTCTACTTGCCCGGCGCGACTACTGTCGGGCTCGTCTGCAAGGAGGGGGTCATACTTGCCTCGGAGAGACGAGTTTCATACGGTTACTTCGTTATGAGCAAGACAGGGAAGAAGGTTTTCAAGATCTCCGACAGGATAGGTGCCGCATGCGCAGGTATAGTCGCTGATATGCAGATCCTTACACGTGAGGTTTCAGCCTACCTCAGTCTCTACTCCTATGAGCGAGAGCAGGGCGCGATGGTCCACACCGCTGCTAAACTGATGGGGAGCATATTGTTCGAGCGACGCTACTTCCCCTACCTGACTCAAACTATTGTCGGTGGAATCGACGAGACTGGTCCGAGGTTGTACGTGCTTGACCCGTTAGGGTCGGTTATTGAGGATAAGTTCACAGCTGTGGGTTCAGGTTCCGAGATTGCTATGGGCCTCTTCGAGGCGGACTTCAAGGAAGGTATGTCCATCGAGGATGGCAAGAGCCTAGTTCGAAAGGCTGTGAAGGTCGCGTCCGCACGTGATATCGGAAGCGGAGAGGGCTTGGACATACTCATAATCACTCCAAACGGCATAAGCGAAGAACGTGAGCCGATCACCAAGTAAGCGCAATCTCCTCCCCCTTTAATTCGAACCTCGCCGCTACGATAAGCGAACTCTATGCTCTCCAAGAGCGACATAGATGGAATTCAAGCTGAACTGATATCGTATGATCAAGCTAGGGAGAAGCTTCAGACGCTAACACGAAATGCGACTCGACTCTGCGGATGGGCCATCATTCAGGTTCACAGAGGGAAGCTGGACCAAGCCACCAAGACTCTGACTGAGGCGAAGCGCTCTCTTGACGAAATCAAGACGCTGCTCTCCGCCCATGCTGAACTACCGCATTTCGGACAAGTACTAGTTGCCTTCCAAGAGTTCGCAGAAGCCAAGCTTCTCCTTCAATTCAAGAAGACGGGTAAGATCGCCTCGCTACGCGAGGTTGGGACGAACAACACCGCCTACTTGCTTGGCATGCTGGATTTCATCGGCGAAATGCGCAGGATGACGTTGGATTCTCTACGCGAGGGAAATGCGGAAGGAGCCAAGAACCTTCTATCAACAATGGAGAGGGTTTACGAGGATCTGATGTCTCTCGACCGCACCTCGATTCTGCCAAACTTCCGACGGAAGCTAGATGCAGCGCGACGAATCTTGGAGACAACTCGGGGGGACGTTGCGGTCGACCTTAGACGGGTTTCACTAGAAAGAGCGGTCCGAAGCCTAGAGCGGAAACTCGCATGTCCAACGAAGGGTTCCAAGCGATTGACTTGAGAATTAGGATCCCGAGCGGGATTTCGCCTAGAGAAGCCATAGCCCTTCAGAAGAAACTCGCCCCACTGGTGAAGGAAACCAGTGAGCTGCCGTCGAAGATAACTCATCTGGTGGGATGCGACGCCACATACTTTCGTGGGACAACGCTGGCAGCTGCAACCCTCGTTGACTATGAAAAGTTAGCACTGATCAAGTCTAGGTCAGTCAAGGAGAGGACTCGTTTTCCGTATATTCCAGGCTTGCTGGCCTTCAGGGAGGCGCCTTGCGTCTTACGTGCAGTGAGGGCTCTTAGAGCAGATTCCTATGTTTGTTTGGTTGACGCTCATGGCTTAGCTCATCCTCGAAAGTTCGGGCTCGCATGTTTTGTGGGTGTAGCGTTGGACCGTCCCACAATCGGCGTCGCAAAGAGTCTACTATATGGTCGGATTCATGGTAACCAGGTGTTGGGCAAGGAGGGGTATCCCTTAGCGCAGGCTCTCCAACTCCCAGGCGTTAGGAAAACCATCTATGTCAGTGTTGGACACAAGATATCCTTGAATGACGCCGTTCAGGTCGTCAAACGCTGCCTCAGTCCAAAGGGCCCTATTCCCATCATCCTAGCCCACGAGGAGGTTGAGAAACAGAAATGGGAACTCAGCAGATCAAGCCGAGCCTCCTGATAACTCTCTACAAACTGATCGAGGTTGGCGCATACCCAGACGAGGTAATATTCACCACAACTGATCTAGCGAAATTGCTTGGAGCCTCTCAGCAGACCGCATCACGTCACCTGATCGAACTTGAAAAGATGGGATTGATTCACAGGGTGAGGCTGGGACGGCGTGAAACTATCAAGATTACTAGCAGCGGGGTTAAGCATCTTGACAACATGTTCATGACCCTGAAACGTGCCTTTGAGATGAAGAAGAAGGAGATCATCTTCGAAGGCGCTGTCTTCTCAGGACTCGGTGAAGGCGCATACTACATTAGTCAACCAGTCTATAAGGAGCAATTCATCAAGAAGCTAGGCTTCGAACCATATCCAGGAACGTTGAATCTGAGAGTTCAGAAGGAAGATCAAGAGGAAGTCCGACTCTTGGAAGCTTCACCATTCATTCTAATTGAAGGCTTCACCGATGGCAATCGCACATTCGGGCCTGCGAAGTGTTTCCATGGTATGATTGGCGATCGAAACGGTGTAGGTGGTGCCCTGATCTTTCCCGTCAGAACTCACTATTCAGGCGATGTTGTCGAACTAATCTCAACTGAATACCTAAGAAGAAGGCTCCATCTGAAAGATGGAGACACCGTGAAGATTAGGGCCTTCACCTCAGCGCCTCAAAGAGCCTCTCCCTAACCGACGTTGAGCTCAGGTATTTCTCATGATCAAACTTTGAGAGCTTAACAGTCCTAATCTTCAATTTGCCACGCTCTATTATTTCACGAACACTTCTCTCCAGATTCTCTTGGTCATACCCGAAGGCTACAATGTCAGGCATCACTTCCATCAAGACCTGTTCGTACCCCATCCCGACATCCTCATAGCCCATAATCGCCTTGTCAACAGGTTTCAGGCCTTGAACAAGCGCCCGTCGATCTTCTTCCGGAAATATCGGTTTGCGTCCCTTTAACATCCCAACAGTAACATCAGTCGCAACCACAGCAACTAGCACATCACCCAGCTGCTTCGCCTCGGAAAGGGCGGCCAAATGGCCTAGATGAAGAACATCATAGACCCCGCCAGCAAGAACAACTTTGATCTCAAAGCGTCCTTTCTCCGTGAGGGCGTAACATCGTTCCTGCATGCCTCCTTCCTCGCTAACATACCCCAACCTGAGAAGCTCGGAGAGGTCTTGAGACACGTCGGGTTTGCCCACATAGTCGGCTAGTTCATGGCCCGTAAAGGGACCATGCCTTAACTGTGCCAGATAGGCGGCCTTGACGATTCGTCTAAGTGTTTCTTTGTTCATTTCGACGTGCGCCGCCTTTTCTCGCTGAAAGCCACCACCATAATGCATACTAAAGATATTACTTCACAGACTTCGCTAGCTCAAGGAACGTTAACGCGTCAAGCAGGCCTTCGGCATATGCGACTGATGCAAGAGATGTAGCGGGCTTATCGTTCTCCAGGTAGTAACGTGCATCCTGTAGGTAGCGGTGAATTGTGTCAGAGATTCTTGCAATGTTCTCAGCCCTCACAAGGGAATCCTCATCTACTGGATGGAATTCCGTAAGCGCTTTTTCGAAGCTGGCTACGTATTCGCGAGCACGTTCCGCAGGATCCTCGCTGAGGTCCTTCACGGTTTCAGTCCCACCAATTCTCTCCGCGCTCCACAGAAGAAGTGAAGAGCTTCCGCTTCCATGAAATGCAAATGGCTAGGAAAAACCAAGACATACGGAGGATCACCAAACCCCGCTGACAAAACCTCCGATACGGTCCCAGCTCTAATTATCATGTCGGGTGCTTCCAATCGAGCGATTCCGACAACCAACGTTTCCGTTGTTATGGCGGTCTCTTTTCTTCTCTCAGAGAACAAGACAAGTTGCCTTAGGGCTTCTGGAATGGGGATGTGCTTCCTTCCCTCGACATCAACTTCCAATAGGACAAGTGAATGTAGACGGGTGGTCATATTGTCTCTGATGGTCGTATAGACGCTCTCCGGGAATCCTCCAGGCCACGATACGGGCACAGTGGCAGTTCTGCCGAACTTGTAGGATTGCAGTCCCGTGGCACCAGCGACCGCAGACATGACCGATGCCGCATGGACAATCCGTGTCCTGATCCCAGCCTTATGGGCACGTAAACGTAGATCCGCATGCGTTGTAGCTACCATTGGGTCTCCGGGAACTAGGAACCCAACCTTCTTCATTCTGGCTCTTGACAGAATTACCTTCTCCGCCTTCTCTTCCACGTCGGAGCGTGAAAGAATCCGCACCTCCTTTCCTACGACCCTCTTCAGATTCTCTAAGTCTAAACCAGGCATCACACTGGTGTAGAGTTCCCCAAAGAGATGCTCACACGACCTAGCCTCCTCCTGCCCGCGAAGGGACAGCCCGGATTCGTCCTGTAAACCTAATCCAATGAAGACAAGTTCGCCAGCCATTCTTCCACGCAACCAATCATCCTAGAATTGTGAGCCCTATTTTGGTTGGTGGGACGGCGTAGTCAAAGAATACTTTATTTCCGTTGGGTAATCTTGAAAGGTCCTTAGCGGGTCCGTAGCTCAGCCAGGTAGAGCGGCGGACAAGCATCGTCTAGGCCGGAGCTCTTAGCTTGGCGAGGGAAACCCGAAGGTCGAGAGCCACAACCATTCGTGGCCGATAGGGTTCAAATCCCTCCGGACCCGCCACAGCATTTTCTTGCTTCATGTTAAGGTACGCGAAGGAGTTTCCCGGGCACTTTCTCCAAAGTCTGAGTGATTGGATTGACCCTGAACCCTGCGGCTTCCAGCGTCGTGAGTCCAATGAGCGTGTCTTTGTATATGTAGACTGGCACAACCTGCCTGATGCCTTGAATCTCGACTTCAGCGCTTCCAACGCCAACCTTGTCGATTGAGCCATCAGCCAGCATTACTTCGTCGGCTCGCGCGGCAGCGATGCCCAGCTCATCAGCCAACTCTTTGGAGATCACAGTATTTGTTGCGCCAGTGTCAACAACGGCGCCTACCGTTCTAGAGCCTTTGGGTCCCCTGATGCTAATTTCTGCGATAGTTTCTCCCACGACTGAATTCCACCTGTGCTTGGCTCAAATTAGGATAATCGGAGGGTTATATGTTGTGATGCCCTAGAAGCTTGGCGAAAGTAATCTGATCGGCTAAAGATTGCAAGTGACTTGCTGTCTGCTGGCAACTATGAGTGGTGGAATCCTTTCAATCCTACATTAGTCTGATTCGCCATTGTAAGGAATTTTGTGT
>CAZRDM010000022.1:0-35157 GCA_964598845.1 uncultured Candidatus Bathyarchaeia archaeon | reverse complement strand
AAAACGGTACAAGTTACAGCGTAGGAATGGTAGCCCGGGGGAGATCTTCGGGCTGCTGCAGAAGCCTTTCGAACTCCCGTCGGCAGGTATCTCCTCTGGTGGAGGGGATCCAGAGCCGTCTAGTGGCAATTTTCTGGCGCCAATGCTATGCCTAGCCCTCGCAGTGAGTTTGACCACTACACCACCGGGCTACAGACTCAAGGCACGTAAGCGGCCGTATCTTAAAGTTTCGTAAACCAAGCTGGATCGGTTCAACGCAATCATCAACAATCGTGCAAGGTAAAACTAGAATAGGCAAGCATGGTCTGGGAAAGGGAGAAGTGCTATGAATCGCAGAATGCCCATTTCTCTCCAACTTGCAACGACCGCCGTCAACGCGGCACTGTATGCTGGAGTCGGAGCCCTCTGGTTGGCTTTTCCCCTTCTGGTGTTCGGGGTAAGATTCTGGCCACAGGTATTCGTTCCCGCCACCTTTAGCGTACTATTTGGCCCTTGGGTTGGCGGAATTGGCGCTGCCATCGGAATCTTCTTGGCGGATACGATCTATGGTCACCATGACGCACTTCTCAGTCTGCTTGTGGGAGTCCCGTCCAACTTCATCGGCTTCTTCATCATTGGATGGTTAACACAAAGAAGTTCCGTGGGTTCTGAGAAACGCCTCCTTCTGGCAATAAGCCTACTTCTTCAGCCGATCCTGGCTTTAGCACTGGCATACGGAATCTACCTTTTGTTCGGCACCGCTGGTTTTCAGAGTCCTCAATACTTAGCTGGCCTAGCAGGTTTGATCGCAGTAATCGCAATTATTGCGCTCACAATACTTCGCAACAAGTGGGCCGACTTTGAGATAGCCGCATCAATCGGGCTTGCAGTAGGGACTTTCATCATCGGCTTGGGAATTGTTATCTACAGTGCAATAATTGGTCTACCTGCTGTACTACTACTCGGCACGAAACCACTCGCCGCCTCATTCATCTTAGTGGTCACAGGTTCGAACTACTTCTCAGAGATCCCATTTCTAGTCATTCTAACTCCTCCAGTTGTAGCCGCCTGCAGGGCAGCCTTTCCAAGTCTTCGAGCAGGCGTGGGCTCTACGGAAACCGAACCCCGTTAGGGTGGACCCAGCTCCTTGCCAGTGGCGGAGGCAATCTGTCCCGCTGGCATTTCGAGTTTCTTCGAAATCTGCGACACGGACAGGAACGGAAATCCGATCACCGATCCGGAAAGGATCGGGGCGAGAGGCGGTGGTTTCGCCATTGCACGTGGTGTGCGGGCACGCGTGCTAATTCGCAAGTCCTCTAAGTCTCGGATTCAGATACGAATAAACTCGAAACCGGCGCCCGAAGCGCGAACCACGATTTGGGCGCTCAAGAAGCTGTTGGCAAAATTTCAGTTCACGCTCGATGTGCGAGTCGACATAAAGGTAAGCGTTCCAATTGCTGCTGGATATGGCACTAGCGCAGCCGGAACAATGGCTTCATGTGTGGCGCTCGTGGATGCAGCTGGATTTCCGATAACCTTCAACGAGATTGGTCGAATCACTCACATAGCCGAAGTCGTGAACCGAACTGGGTTGGGAACAGCATCGGCTCTTTTGCTGGGTGGCTTTGTTCTGGTGACCGAACCCGGAGCTCCAGGCATAGGATTGATCGACAGACTACGCTTCCCCGAAGATCATCTGATACTTTGTGTTTACTTGGGACCGATTCCGACACGTAACGCTCTCTCCCAAGCAGACATAGCAACCAGAGTAAACCCCGCCGCGCAGCGAGCAATGAAGTCAATCCGTCGACGGCCCGACTTAGCCACATTTTTGCTGAAGGCTCGAGCCTTCAGCAAAGAAGCAGAATTCCAAACACCAGAGATAACACGCGTGATGGATACAATGATGTCTGGAGGGGCAGTCGGAGTGGCTCAAAACATGATTGGAAAGGCAGTTCACGGAGTGGCTGAAGATTCTAAGGGAACTCGGATCTTGAGAGCCGTTCGAAAGTCATTTTCTTCGGCAACAACCTTTGCTACAAAGCTCGATCACCGAGGCGCCCGCTTGATGGGATGACGTAATGCAAAGCACTAAATGTGCTAACTTGGAAGTCAGAAAACGTTGCATGGCACTTGGCGCGGCTCGCGACGCTCACGAGTGGCACTAAGAGGACCGAAGGAATAAAGAGAAAATTGGCCCTTGTCGCGATAGGGGGCACATTCGACGCTCTACATCGAGGACATCGGGAACTGCTCAGGAAAGCTTTCGCGGTAGGTCGCAAAGTAATAATTGGAATAACGAGCGATCAATTTGTACGTAGGCTCCACAAACCTCACAAAGTGGACCCGTACGCGACTAGGGAGAGAGACCTTGCGCGATTGCTCTCTCGATGGGAATTGCGGTCTAGAGCTGAGATTGTACCACTTCACGACCGTTACGGACCAACAATAGAAGACCCACACATCCAAGCTCTGGTTGTGAGTAGGCGAACTATCAAGACGGCTTACGAAATCAACTCGATGAGAAAGACCAACGGCTTGAAGTCGCTTGCAATCGTTCCGATTGAACTTATCCTTGCAGAGGATGGACGACCTATTTCTTCGACACGCATAAGACGTGGACGGATCGATCGCGAGGGAAGGCTCGTAGAATAATGTGTTCAAAACGATTCGAATTCAAGTTCTGTTAAAGAGCCGTTCCACTGCCGCAGAAACATACATCAAAACTTCATAATATGCGACGCTAGATGGGCAGAAAGTCGCTCCTACACGTACGCCCAAAGCTTGTAGGCAGCGGACTGCTTGCAGATCGGAGTACACGTGCACAAGGGTTTGGGCGCGAATTCAGCTGGGACCCATGGCTCCAGCGAGAAAAGAGGCTCCTGAAGTCCACATTTCATGCAGAAAACTCCCTCCATCGTCCACGCAAATCGATCGCTTCCACACAAGCAGATAGGCTCTGCGTACTCGAAGTCGACAGCCGAAAGCCGCCTACTCCTGGCGATCAGCTGAAGATTCGCATACCTCCGTCTTTTCCACTCAAGGTAGCAGTACTTGTTCCCGCAAAGCTTTCGAGGCCTGCCAAATACGTACTGTAGTTCTTGCCCACATATGATGCAGCGACTCGTTTTCTCCATGGTTAGATAGCTCCGACGTTCAATTATGCCGTGTGCATGCTCGCCTGCCTTGACTAGCCCACTGACCTCTTTATCGATAGACTATTGGCGGCCGAGCATAATATTTCTTCTCCGTCACTCAAGTTCAACATTCCATGTAACCTCCGAATGCCATTCTTCAGTCCCTCCTCCTTCCATTTGGCACCTTTCTGCATGTATCCCACCGATTACTGTCCATCCAAATCAATTGAAGATCGATGAAAGAGGGGTGTACGTTGAAAATGATAACCTCCATCCCAGATAGCTGTCCAAGTTAGCCATTCCGTAGTTTCATGGCGGGGCCCTAGCCCTCCGTTTCTTCTCCCTTAACCTGCCGCGCTTCTTCCTCCGCGCATCGTCCTCTCTCGTGTTCTTTCTCCTTCTCGCATCTTTCCTTTCCCCCACATTTTTCTTAGGCCCGGGAGAGATTCCGTCTCAATTTCCGACTCCTTCTGAACCCGAAATTCCGTCAAAAACATTCCCTATCTGGATCGTCGATTGGCACTCCGATTTAGTGGAGAGGTCAGCGACGATCCAATTTTGTGGATGCGGGAAGGGAAATGAGAGTCAGATCATCAGGGGGTAAGTATCTAACGTGTTGTGAGTGTGGCTGACGAATGAATCAACTAATAATTGGTACGCATTGCCAGCAATGATTACGGTTGAAAGAGAGGAGTATCTCAGGCGTCGTCGTTAAGTGCTTTCGAAAAGGTGCCGACATACTGGAACGTCTTGGCAGATTATCGCTTGACGCTGAGACTACTGCCGGAAGTTCTGTCGCACTGGGGGTGTTTCGAAGGCAAATGTGGGATTTTGTCGGTGACGGGCGATACGCAAGTATTCCGATTAGTGGTCCGCTGAAGGTTGTGTCCTGCTCTGGAATCATAAGCATGAAAGAGGGACGACCATTTATTCACGCTCACGTTGCGGTGCCTGACGAAGAACTTTCGCGTTACGGAGGCAGTCGTAACCGTGGAAGAGGACCACGAATTCCTTTGGCAAAACCTACGCACACACGTATGCAGTTTCCTCTCACATGTGACGAGACGAAGATTGTTTCTTTCCTCTATCTTGGAATCGATCAATTGACGACCTACGTCTTTATCTCCGCAGCGATGACATGCGATGTGATCGCTACTGCCAAAACTCGTTCGAAAAGGGACTCGCCGGAAGAAGAGTGCGAGAATAACCTTGGAAGTTGTGTGAAGGTAAGAGCATGATCTTGCTGGCAACTTTTCACCCAACAAGAGCTACTCTCCAGACCATAATCTGATGGATCCTGAGCGGCGTTTGCTCTCGTAACAACGAGCATTCATCGGTCATGAATTCTAAATCATGTCAGAATTCATCAGTCTTCGAAACCGTTGCATAGGAAGTGATGATTCTTCACCGCTAGCAGACCCCAATTCTGAACGCCTCCAGAGATTGTCGGTTGCACCGGAAAATCTCCATAACCCAAATAGTATTAGAATTGAGTTGTTCGAGCGAATTTCACGGAAGAGACTCAGGAATTCTATCCCGCTTTGTGTTCTGAACCGCTTTCTTCTCTGACGGCATCCGCGATTTGGGTTTCATATGACAAGCCGATCGAGGCAGACGTTCGTGTTAGATCGGTCAAGGATCGGGAGGATTCCTAGAGAGGATTACTACGCTGAACGGCAGAAGCGATGGGTATGGGTATTCCCCAAGATCGATAGGCATTCGACATTGAGTCAGATTGTGGACTTAGACATCTTCTGCTCTATCTTATTCCCGCATAGCATAAAAAAGCAGAGCGTTGCAAAGGCAATCATTCAGATACTCGTTGACGAGAAGCGACCCCTGTACCTCAGGGATCTTCACCACAAGGTCCTAGAGCGAGTAAAGGTCAGCGCACAGACTCTGAGCGATACATATAAGGCGATGCTTAGGAGCGGGCTTCTCGAGAAGAAATATCGTAATGAGCCCACTAGGTTAAGCGTACAGTTTGCAAACAGGCTCAGGGACCTAGCGTCCTATTGGGACAACTACCTAGTTGCGAAGAAACTCAACTAGACTCCAATTTTGAGTCTTGGCTAACTGTCCAATTTTTTGGACCGCTTCTTAGGCAGTATACCGCGTATCTGCTTTGCTCGGTGCCTGCGCGGTCTGAGGTTGAGGGATAGGTGGCAGAGGCGGTGGGATGTTCAGACTTCTCGAGATCAAAATGGCGTCGGCCATAGCAGTACTTGAAACCGCCTGGATCAATTGAATGGGCGGCGGTTTCTGAGTCTTGTGCTCTTCCATGATCTTCCTCGTCTCCTCACTCTCGCCAGATATCTTCGCCTTTCCTTTGATGCTTATCTGAGCAATTGAGGGGACGAAGTTCACTGTAAAGACGAACGGCGCGTCCAATGATCCGTCAGCTCGCTGGTCAATGTCAAGCATGTTAATGTTAACACCTATCTGCACTTGGGGGGGAAGCGGTCTATCAATCTCCCAGAACCTTTCCGCAGACATACTCGTCACAAAGATGTTGACATGGATCAAAGGCAGAGCACGACGAATTTCAACCCACACGGCACTGCCCCTTTAAACATTGCCACGAGAGCGCCTGCGTCACGCACTCCAGGCCAGCGAAATTGATTGAACGATGACTGCAACAGCTATAGGAGATTTCCGTCGCAAAATCAACCTCAATTTGAACCGGAAGTGACTATACTTGAAAGAAGCTGTGGCAAGTTTCGTGATAACGAAGAAGAGGATGGAGAACGGGAGGGTTTACGAATCGCCGAGGATATATCTCCCGACAAAGCTAACGACTGACTCGAACTTCCCCTTTTCGAAAGGATCCGCTAAACTATATGTGAGAGTTTCGGGCAAGAGGCTCTTGGTAGAGCGTGCGCCGAAGAATGTCTTGAAGAGGTTTGGCCGCTTGACCAAGACACGCCGTTGAATTCCGCACAATCAATCGCTTTGCACTGAGAAGTGGAGCCGGAAGGTTCGATAAGGCATCTCCTCGGCCTTCAATACCGAGATTTTTCCTATTTCGTTGATGTCTGCGACGTGCGTCCCTCCGCAGGGAATTGGTTCACAGTTCGATATCGTTACGGTACGAATCTCTTGCAGATCTGGCAACCGTTCGATGTTTGGAGCATTCTGAAGAATAGCTTTAGCTGCATCGGGTTCCAAGAAGGCGATCTTAACCTTAGCGCCAGCTGATATCATCGCGTTCGCCAGATCCCCGACCTCGTGCAACGTCCGCTGGTCAGGGGTTTCGCCCTTGTATCCGACGTAGCAGGGTTCGTCCAGCCACGAATCAGTTGTTTCCACTCGTCTCGAGGTTACCGTGGCGAGGCAGTGATCTAGCAAGTGCGCGGCAGTGTGCCTCCTCATGACCAAGTATCGAAAGTCCCAGTCAATTTCACATGAGACGGAACCGGTGCTGGGCGTTCCACTCAGTATCTTACCCCAGTGAACGACGACGCCCCGGTGATAGATAGCCTTCTTAATGTTCAACGTGAGCTCGGCGGAGCGAATTATGCCACGATCAGAAGGCTGGCCTCCCCCCTTTGGGTGAAAAATAGTCCGGTCAAGCATCAGATAGGCATGCGTTCGCTTCTCCGGAAGGACCTTCAGAGCGTTAGCATCAGCTCGTGCTAGCATCATCTCCTTCAAGTAGACTAGTTCGGTCTTCGCAATCGCGGTCGTTAGTTCGTCGAGATTCAAAATATGCACCGGTGTAGGATCCTTACGTTTTCATGTGTCTTCTGAGAAAGACGCTTATAAGAAAACGGAATGTATAGGCGAGCGCTGATTTGCGGTGAACTCAAAGCAGATTGTCGCAGCCGTTTCTGTCGTAACCCTACTGGTCATACTCATCTATCCAGCCCTCTCAACTGGCACCGTATCAGTCGTCATCAGATCATCCAAGATAGACGATGCAGAGCATGTATACGTCACTATTGACAATCTCTGGGCTCATCAGGCCGGTCAAGCAAATCACGAAGGTTGGGAGCTTATCTCAAATCGCTCGCGAACCGTAGACCTCGTATTTCTAGCAAACTCAACTTCGGCGCTCGGAAAGAACGATCTGCCGCTCGGAAACTACGACTCGATTCGCGTTGAAGTTTCAAACGTGACATGGGCGTATAACAGTACGACGACCAAGTTAGAACTAGAGTCGCGCGAACTTGTTGCCAGCGTCGAGTTCACTGTGAAAGCTGGAAAAGAGTCGAGCATAACCCTGAACCTCACGGGACACCAACAGGATATGCGTGGAACAAAATTCTTCGTAGCACAATTGAACGCGACTATAACTGGAAACTCTCAATTCTAGAATGCTAAATAGGAAATACTGAAGTAAAGAGCAGGGAGATGCCAATGGGTGTGGCCGGAAAAGAACCCTTGACGAAACTGATTCAGACATACAAGTGCATTTACCCATTCGATTTCGCGTTAATGGATGGTGATGGCTACATTTTGACAGTCCGTGACGAAACAACCTTGCATTATCTTGAACACCGCAACATCATATCATATGAGGTTGTGTTCACTCCACCCAACTACGTCTCGCACTTGACCGCGAGAAGCAAGTACGGCAGGATGGGACTGTCCTTCCTAAATGCAGCAAAAGTCCACAGCGGCTTTGTGGGCCGTCTTGCGCTAGAGCTGGTCAATCTAAACAACAGTCGACAACCAATAACGATCAAGAGAGGCGACCCCTTCATGCACATCGAGTTCATTTCGAGAGAAGGAAGGCCCTCGCCATACCGAGGCGACTACATGTTCCAGTACATGACTGATGACGAGGTTTCCGAGTATCTTGGAGTATTGAAAGAATACTTCAAAGATCTATTCGATATCGCTGAACTTGAGAAGATGGCTAGAGAGAGAGTTCGCGGTTAGTGCATAATCCTATCTTCTGCCGAGCCTTGCAGCTTTTCTCTTCATCCTAAACAGGATTTGGGCAGCCATTGCCAAGACTATCGCGAGAACAACAACGCCTGACATAATCCATTCCTTCTCCCCTGTCCCTAAGTCAATGAGAAGTGAGTTTCCGGAGGCGCGAGCCAAACCCAACACACTAATCTCAGCGCTGTAGGAATAATCTGAGAAAATCTCAAAGGTCTGGTTCAATTTCTGCGCCCTTACAAACGCAGCTAGAACGGATCCAGGCGCAAAACGCCAAGTTGTTGTATTGTTCGAAACGCTATACGTTCTGGTCCATCGTTCAAGAGGAACACCCAAGGAGCGAAAGTCAAAGACTGTCGTATTTCCAACATGGTTCGCGGCGTCAGCTCCGGCGACGCTCTGTGTCCCATTGACGAAGAAGGTCACCGCTTTGATCGTAGCATTCGGATCGGCTTCATACATACTAGCGTTGACATAGAAGTCGACCACGGGTCGCAGATACTTCTTCCCTATCGCATTGTAGCTTAGGTTTCCTGTCCGAAGATCCGCGGACATGTTGAAAGCCCTCCACGTCATATTTACAACGGACAGGTCCCCGCTTGTGTGAGTAACACCTGTGACATTCATCGCCGCTGTCAGGTTCAGCCAAGCCCTAGTAGAGTTGACCCTTAACGTCAAGTCAGAGATTCTTGTAGATGGATCTAGTTTCCTCACGGCATCAGTGAAAGAGGAGTAGATGTCCGAGTCCGGAGTCGCTGTGAGCGTGCTAGTCTGGTTCGGGAGGTCAGTCATATTCTGATGTACGGAAAGAACCATGTTAACTCGTACTTGTTCCTTCTCGACAGTCACAGTGATCTCTGTTCCCGATATTGGAGTGGCGCAAGCAGAAACGGCTATCAACAGTAAGATGATGACTGCAGCGGTTCGCAATTCTTAGCACTGCTCGTCTCATGTTCACAGGCTGTACCGCAACCAAACCGATACTTCCTATTTAAATTCAAAGCGACAGGGTTGAGGACAAGAGACGTAACTGTTCGTGAGCTATTCTCGTGGCTCAGTGAAACAGTCTTGAGTGGTGATGAGACGAGCTACTTGCCCAGTGTCTTGATGCTCTGGATCAGTTTTGGAATGACTTCATAAAGGTCTCCGACTATTCCATAGTCAGCTATCTTGAATATCGGCGCCTCTTTGTCCTTGTTTATTGCGACGATCAGTTCCGAGCTTAGGATTCCGACTGTGTGCTGGATCTGTCCAGAGATACCGATCGAAACGTGCAGTTTCGGTTGACATCTCTTGCCTGAGATTCCTACCATCCTGTCCTCTGAGATCCAATGGTAGTCCGAAGATAATGCTCGAGTGCATCCGAGTTCTGCCTTGAGCACAGTGCATAGCTCATTGACCACTGCAAGGTCTTCCTTGTTTGCTATCCCTTTCCCGATGCAGACAAGAGTCTCAGCGGATTGTATGTTGACCAACTCACCAGTTTTCTTTCTGCGTTCCATCAACTGTACGCGGCTGGATGGAATTTTGATTTCAAGAGTCTCGACTTTTCCATCCACCGGGGCACGTCTGATCTCGAAAGTTCCGGGCATGATTGAGATGATTTTCTTCTTCGTTCTAACCATTTCCGATGATATCGTATTTCCACCAAGGGCGTATCTGTCGACCACAAGCTCCTGGCCTTTCGTAGTTAGACCAATCGCATCGGTAACGCACCCGGCTTGAAGCTTCTCTGCCACGCGTCCTGCGACCTCCTTGCCTAAGCGGGTTGATCTCAGTAGGATGATGTCTGGTGCATTGTCTTTCGAGACCTCAAATATTGCATGTGTGAATGTCTCAGCGTCGATTGTGTTCGGGCTGTTGGTGGGAAGCAGCAAGACCCTGTCCGCGCCATGCTCAAAGTATTGTCGAATAATATCGTCCGCCCTTCTTCCGAGAACGAGTGCAGAGAGGTCTACGTCTAGTTCCTTGGCGATCTCACGACCCTTGCTTAGAAGCTCCAAGGCGCCTTGGTCGGTTTCGGAAGCCACCATGATCCCTGCTGTCATGAAAGGAAACCCTCTTTCCGAAGCGCGCCCACGAGCTTTGCAACCGATTCATCCAAATCTCCGTCGAAGATGACGCCTTTCCTCTCCTGTTCGGGCGCCAAGTTACTGACAACTTGAATGTGAGACGCAGACCGGCCAACTCTGCTGGCATCTATTCCTAGATCCTTCAGAGTCCAGACGTTTAGTGGTTTCCGAGAGGCCCGTAGGATTTGTCCTAGTGGGGCTCTTCGCGGTTTGTTTATCTCGCTCGTAACCGAGATCACTAGTGGAGTTTCGACTCTCACGACCTCAAGTGCATCCTCCATATCTCGGACCGCTGTGACGGTATTGCCTTCGATCGACAGCTCTCTCACGTAGGTCACTTGAGGAATACCCATTATCTCAGCCAATCGAGATCCAATCTGTCCTGAATAATTGTCAGCGGAGCCTTCGCCAACTAGTACGAGGTCATATGAACCGATCTTCTTGATCGCAGAGGCAAGCGTCATCGCTGAGGCCGCGGTGTCGGAGTCCTCGCACGCGGGGTCGATTACTATGCATGCTTCATCAGCGCCCATCGCGAGTGCCTCGAGGATAGTCTCTTTGAGCTTGGGCGAGCCAACTGAGAGAACAGTAACCTTTGCTCCGTGTTTCTCCTTGATCTTCACCGCTTCCTCGAGAGCATTCTTGTCCATGTCACCGAAGAGTACAGGCAAACCCTCAAGCAGCGGTTCGCGAGTGTCGCGTCTTATTCTAATTTGCTGAAGGTCAACGACTTGTTTCATACATGCTATTACGCGCAATCACTCTTACTCCAACTGTCGCTATAATCTCTCTTTTCAAGAAGATTATCATGTCACTCCTTTCAGCTGAATCGGTATTGGACTCCGAAGCCGGCTTTGGGGTAGTGCCAGCTTAGTGCCTCCTCCATACACGCAATAACGCAGGCTCCGCACTCCAAGCATCCGTCGGGGTTGATGTGAATGTCGCCTTGCGGGTCGAGTGAGTATACTTTCGCCGGGCATACGAACACGCAATATTTCGGCTTGCACTCTGTGCGGCATACTTCATGGTTGACCATGATATGTCCCTCTTTGTCGACTTTGATGACATTTCGTCCGAGCTTCTCGTCTACTTTCATAGCTGACTACCTCTATATTCGGAGTAAGCCAAGCGCGTCTTTCAATGTTGACAGGTTGAGTAGGTTCTTTCTGACATGCCTCATGACTATCGACGAAAACTTGGGTTTCGAGTCCGAACCGATAAGCATGAGATCTGCCAGCATAGCACCGATTAGACGCGGGTACTTCTCGAAGAGCCTTGCATTGTTAAGAATCTTCCAGACATGTCTGAAGGTGTGAAGATCCTTCATGACAAACGACTCCTTCAACAACGTCTCATAGGATGCCAATGATTGGGATGAGTAGTTGTCTCTTTTCCTTGCTTCCTTGATAGTCTCGGCCGCCATCACTCCTGAGGCGATGGCGAGGTCCATACCCCTCACTATTATTCCCATGTTCAATGCCAACCCCGCTGCATCCCCCACAACTAGCATGCCATCAGCGTACAGTTTGGGCATCGACTTGATTCCTCCCTCAGGAATCGTATGAGCTGAGTACTCGACAGTCTCACCCCCGTCAATGAGGACTGCGACTTCCGGCCGTTTCTTGAAGTCCTCCATCAACTCAAAGCTCTCGAGCTGTTGAGAGCTGACCATCAATGAACCTATCCCAACTACAATTCCGAGCGAGATGCTCTCTCGGTTCGTGTAAAGGAATCCTCCCCCAGTCAGGCCTCTAGTTACGCTTCCGAAGTATAGCTGGGCGGTACCCTCGTCTCCCTTCAGGTTGAACCTGTCTTCAATCGCCTTTCTGGATAATTCGACAGTTTCTTTCACACCGACGGCGAAGTGTTCAGGCTTCTGCTTCGAGCGCAGTCCGGCCTGTTCAGCGATGAAAGATAAGGCCCCATCGGCCGCGACAACAACATCTGCACCAATATCCTCACCCTCAGCTCTTATTCCCGCGATCTTTCCATCTTCCCGCAGAAGGCCATCAACCTTGTATTTCGATACTACCGCTGCACCTTCTTTGGAAGCCTTCTCAGCAAGCCATTGGTCGAAGATCGGTCGAAGAAGGGTGTAGCTGTGATGTGGCTGCTGAGTATAGTTGTTTGAACGGAACTCTAGTGTGAGCGATGAATCATCAGACAACATGGTCAGTCGCTCCTTGGTGACGTACCGCTCAAAGGGGGCATCGTCCCAGATATCCGGGAGATACCGCCGCACAGGATTCATGTACAACCGGCCGCCGGTCACGTTCTTGCTGCCCGGATAGTCACCTCGCTCGACGACCAAGACATCCAAGCCAGCCTTGGAGAGGGTGTACGCGCAGGATAAGCCCGCGAGCCCCGCACCTACGACGGCTACGTCGACCCGTTCCACGTTCTATCTCCCCAGGCTAGGAATGGGGCGCGTAGCCATGTTAGATTATCGTGTGTTTGCTCTGGCGTGTGGCAGGCTGTGGAGGTTTCCTGATCAATTAGCGGTACGGAATTGCTACCTCTCCCATAAGTTCACGAGCTATGATTATCTTCATGATGTTCGCTCCGCCTTCCGCTCCGACTACGTACGACATGAGGCCGCGCATGCACATCTCCAGAGGGCTCTCTTTACTGTACCCTAGGGCGCCATGGTACATCATCGCATGTTTCACTATCTCGACACCTAGGAGAGGCGCCCTCAGTTTGCAGATGGCTATTGCTTGGTTGATCTCCCTATTGGTAAAGCTTCCATCCTTGTAGTGCCGGTCGATCATCCAGGCTCCTCTTAGCAGATAATTCTTCACCATCTCAAGTTCCGCAAAGTCCTCGGCGATCTCGAATGATATCCCCTCGAACTTTGCAAGCGGTTTCCCGAATAGGACGCGCTGCTTCACGTAATCCGCTCCGAGCTCAAGGCATTTCTCGGCACCGCCGAGACACGCGCTCGCCACGAGGGTTCGGGCTACGTTGAAGCCTTCCATGTTGACGTAGAATCCCTTATTCTCTTGGCCAAGCACGTACTTGACCGGAATTCTGATGTCTTTGTAAGTGAAGCCCCCAGTAGATAGTCCCATACGCCCCATGTCTCTGAAGAGAGTGTAAGAGATGCCTGGCAGCTTAGCGGGGATGTAGGCGAAGGTCATTCCCTTTGTTCCAAGTTCCGGGGCTGTTCGGAAGAGAGTTAGATGTCCTCCTCCCCTCTTAGTTGCCTCAGTAACGCCGCTGATGTAGGTTTTCTCTCCGTTGATGACATACTCATCGCCTGACTTCTTTGCCGTGGTCCTGATGTTCGCTAGATCGGATCCGCCTCCAGGTTCGGTTGTGGAGATCCCGATGAACCATTTCCCGGAAGCAATGTTTGGAAGAAGTTCTTTCTTGAGTTCCTCTGTCCCATGTCTCACGACCAAGTAGCTCCAGCCTAGATTCAGCAAGGTATACACTGGAAGCGACATCGAAAGTTCACCTCGGGCGACCTCGTGGACGGCGAGTGTGGCGTAGATCATTTCCTCCCCGAGGCTTGCGGAGCCTCCATATTCCTCGGGAATTGTGACGCCGAAAATTCCTAGTTCCACCATCTCCTTGATGATTTCTTCAGGAATCACTTCAGCCTTCTCATCTATCTCTCTGGATCTTGGAAAGACCTTTTCCTCGCAGAATCCTCTGACGGTCTTCCTAAAGAGTTCCTGTTGAGGAGTGAGTCTGAAATCCAATAGTTGCACATCCGGCGTGAATGGCCCGTGAGCGGCAATATGGATTATTAGTTCATAGAGTACTGAGACTACTAACTACGAGCGAGAGTGGACCTGGGACAGTCTTGGTGAATGCTAGCGGACCCTCGTGCCGGGTGGGACACCCTCTCCAACGGTAAGCCATATCGGCTTGCCCTGCAGGTCTGCAGCCAACAACATGACTTCCGATTTCACTCCAGCGATGGTTTTGGCCTCCATGTTTGTCAATACGACTACATGTCTTCCAACGAGGCTTGATGGTTCGTAGTATTCAGCTCCTCCCGCGATGGCTTGGGCGGTCCGGTCTCCGATGTCCACTAGGACTTTCATTATCTTCTTCATTCCTGGGATCGGATCCGCCGCCGTGATTCTCCCTATCTTTAGCGACAATCTCTCAAAATCTTTGGTCGTGACTGACAAGTGGTATCCAACCAACGGGCGATTTTTCGTAATCGGATTGGGATAAAGGCCTTTTCATCCCGATGCATGTGGTCAGTGCAGGCATGAGATCGTTTGCATGACGACCTAGCTCCCGAGTACGCGGATGAGTTCCTCAGCGACCATAATGCTTTCGAGTCGCTGACACTCAACGGTCTGAGCACCGATGTGCGGAGTGCACACCGTGGTTGGTAACAGGGTCAGTTCTTTCTCCCAATCGTCGACAGGAGGCTCCTTGTGGAACACATCCAAGCCTGCCCCTCTCAACTTACCTGATTTGAGAGCCCTCAACAGGGCCTGTCCGTCAACGACGTCGCCGCGAGAGGCGTTAATCAGAATGGCGCCATCCTTCATGTGGCCGATGGTGTTCTCGTTGATCAGGTGATGGGTCGAGGGCATGTATGGAACGTGAATCGTGACTATATCAGATTCCATGAGAAGATCGTTCAATTCTGAAACGACCCTATAGCCTACCTGCTTGGCCTTCTCGGTTAGGTCGATCACGTCGTACCCTATCACCTTGGCACCGAAACCCAGAACGAGGGTGCGAGCAACCTCGAACCCAATGCGCCCTGCTGCGCCAATTACGCCCACAGTTCTAGACTTCAGCTCTGAACCCATCATCTCGCTCTTGGTCCACCTGCCCTCCTTGATTGCTCTGTCCGCGTAGGCGATCCTTCGAAGTGCTGCAAGCATAAGTCCGATAACAAGTTCCGCCACGCTCGTCGTTGGCGCTGCCGGAGTTGAAATGATTTGAATCGATCTCTTCCTAGCTGTTTCGAGATCAATGTTGTCCAAGCCCACTCCAGATCGCGCAACAGCACGAAGCTTAGTACCTGCATTCAAGACTGGTTCCGTTACCTTGGTTCGTCCCCGCACAATCACTGCGTGAAATTCAGCTATCTCCTTCGCCAGTTGCTCTGGGGTTAGCGAGTGATTCTCCTCAACCTCGAATCCTGCCTTCTTCAGAATAGTCAATCCGTCTGGATGGATCGGGTCGCAGACAAGTACCTTGATTGACAAGAGCTTTCGTCTCGAATTGAGGGAGTCAACTAATATGAACTTCTCATGGATTTCAAAGATGAATTAATCCATAACAAGACGTTGACCCGCCTTTAGGACCATATTTGCGGCCACCAATCAGTTGACTAGCAAGATTCTGGAATCGAAGACCATAGCCGCGGTTGGGCTTTCAAAGAATTCGCCCGGCTCTTCGTCCTGGGGGGAAGCTGCTCAGTTGCATAAGAGCTTCAGCCTGTCAACTGCCGTCTGCATGCAGCTTGGAATAGTGAAGGAGGCCGCTCAAAGAGCTCGAGACGCTGGGCTGCTGGTAGTGACGGATCGCTGCATGAAGATCGAGCATACGCGGTTGGGGGGGATTTTGGCTTTAAGCTGCGGCCGTGATGGCTTCCTTCTTGAATCTGGTTTTCAGCTTCTCAAGGACTTGAGGTAGGGTCGTGTATTCCATCTCTTCTGGTCCCAATCTGTGGGGCATGAATGGTCCATGTCGTCGCATGTAGTCCGCTATTTCATTGGCGAGCTCTCTTGCACGGTCGTACGCTGGGTCACCGAATAGGTCCGCTGGGCCGATTAGTCTCGCGTCCGAGATCTGGAATCCTGCCGCCACGACGCGGGGGGGCCCATCGAATCTGGTCACCTTGTTCTGAGCATCGCTAATGCTTACGGGCATGAGTGGGCCCTGGTGCGATCCTCGCATCCAACCTGCTACTAGATGTGGGAATGCAAAGGGTTCGAGAACCTCGCCGACGGCAGGCAGACCGTGCTGAGCCCTCACGATGCACACCGGATCATCTTTTCCTACGTACCTGCCGGCTATGAGTGACAGACGAGACGTACTCGCGGCGGCTGCAGGCAATCCGTCGTTGCGGTAGATCTTAGAGATTACGTACCGTGATGAAGTTCCGATTAGGGCTAATAGATCGTAGGTTTCGTCGGGGCATCTTAATCGAACCGTCTGGTTTTCCATGACGTCGAGAATTTCGAATGTGAAACCGCCATGTAGAGCTGGGTCAATTATTAGACCTGCAGTGTTGAATGGGTCTCCGAAGATGCGGAAGAGAGGGAGGTTCCATGCCCCAGGTTCGGTCTTGTCAGCCATGAAGATCAGCACGGGGTCGCTTCTTCTTTCTTCAAACTCAAGTTCGGCGACTCCAGGCCCCATTCCTTTGACGTTACCTGAGAAAGCTTCCGCCAAGAGATCCTGACCCGCCCCGTAGAGTTTCAGCGGCTTTGAAACCTTCTCAGTTACTTCACGGAAAGTTGTCCAAGCCAATTCATGGATTCGTGAGTTGTTTTCTCCTCTCCGATGTGTCATGATGAGTTCAAGGTCGTCGCCAGCGTGGGTCACGAAGAAATCAGCAATTAATCCCTCCTTCTTTGCAGCCTCCATGGAGGCTCTAGCCACTTCGAGCTGCTTTGGATGAACTGTACCATGCCCGGGATATGAGCCGACATCGGCCTTGATGATCGAGACTGTGACCTTTTGCAAACTCAAGTTCAAGTTCCCTGCCCGAATATTTCGCGGATGATATTTAATCCTGGCGTCGTATTACCGGACGTTGACTCAACATCAGCGTTTTCTTCGATCATGAAGCTTGCCAGCAAGCAAAGCTTCTTAGAACAGCGGTCAAACTACAGCCCTGAACGGTCTTGGGTCAGGGCATTCCATCAGAGCCTTTCATTCTCCTCAACTTCAAGACATACTTTGAAGCTACTGGTAAGAGAGCTGTCGATCTGTCTCGCAGATTTGAAACAGTCAGCCGCAATTCGGGCGTGAGGGTTGGTGTGGCTCCTCAATTCTGCGATATAATGCCGGTGGCAAGCTCCGTTGAGATCCCAGTCTATGCTCAGCACATAGATCCGGTCCCTCCAGGCGCATTCACGGGACATATACTCGGAGAATCAGTCAAAGCGGCTGGAGCATCTGGCACCCTCCTGAACCATTCCGAGAAAACCTTGCGACTGATCGACATCGAAAGATCTGTCGAGCTTGCCCGCGAGGTTGGATTACAAACGATCGTGTGTGCGAGCACGGTAAGATTGGCTGCTGCAGTCGCATTATCTGAACCAGACATGGTGGCGATCGAGCCCCCGGAATTGATAGGCTCCGGTCGTGCGGTTTCGAAGGAGCGGCCTGAAGTCGTGACTGAATCCGTTGAGAGGATTCGCGCAGTCAATTCGAGGGTGAAGATCTTGTGCGGGGCAGGTATCACTACTGGGGACGATGTTCATGCTGCCCTTAAACTTGGAACACAGGGAGTGCTCGTAGCTAGCGGAGTTGTAAAGGCTCCGAAACCGGAGGGGGTTCTCATGGAATTCTGTAACGCAGTTCGCAAATTCATTTGAGAACCGTTGCGGCTGTACCGTCTCTTGATGTCACCTACCTACCATTTATAGTGGTCTGAGCATTCATCTGCGACCAAAACGCATGCGTGCGCCTCAATGAATCACCTCCAGACGACACTAGAGCAGAGACGTGCCCTGATCAACAGGCGGATTGATGAACTTCTCTCAACAGGCTTTGAACAGAGCGAAGCTGACGATCTCGTCAAATACACCTTCAAGACCGGAGGTAAACGTCTTCGCCCAATCTTGGTGCTGCTGGCATCAGAAAGCGTCGGCGGCGACTCCGCTCATGCACTCGACGCAGCCGTTGCCATGGAGTTTCTTCACGCCGCATCTCTGATTTTCGATGACCTTATCGACAAGCACCGATTGCGCCGCAACCTACCGACGATCCCGCAGGCGTTTGCAGATGATAAGGCGATTAGCGCCGGACTTTTTCTTGCGTCGAAGGGCGTGCAAATTCTTGCGGAGTATAAGGATTCGCGAATTACAAAGATGATAGGCTGGGGATTGGTCGACCTGAGCCGCGGAGAAATACTAGACGTAATAACAGAATTGGCTATCGATGTTGATCATTATCTGACGATAGCCGATTTGAAAACTGGCTCATTGTTCAGCGCGGCAGCTGGCATAGGCGGGATACTCGGAGGAGGGAGCCCCCAGGAGGTCGACTGTTTGTACAATTACGGAAGAGCTGTCGGAATAGCTTTCCAGATTAAAGACGACATACTGGACACATCAGGCGACCCGGAGCGACAAGAACGAGTTAACCTCGTCCTGATGCATTACCTTGACGAAGCAACGAAAAGGGAACGAGTGAGTACCATCCTCGAAAACAAGGAGAAAGCCGTGGAAGTTGTAGCCCTTCGAGAGAAAGCCATTGAGTTTGCCCTCAAAAAGTCGAAGGAGCATGTTGAAAGAGCGAAGCAAGAACTTAGAGGATTGCGCGCTCCAACCAAGAGGAGAATTCTGGAAGACTTCGCGGATTATTCCTTGGAGCGGATGTTCTGATTTCAGTTCAGGCTTCCGTCATGTAATCAATGCCGCACGAACTACATTTCCACTTCCAAAGAAGTTTTCCCTCTTTGAATACGATTTCGGAATCCGCAGGCACCTGTTTCTTGCATTTGACACACCAAAAATGGGTTGTTCCGGCTGAACGCCAAGCCATCTCGTTTTCAAATCTCCAACTAGGTAATCTGCCATTGCAACGCACTATTCGATCTCGAAAGACGTTGACGTTCTCGACATTCTAAGCTTTCGCATGATTTATATTCGGTCCGTTCTAGTCTCAGTGGAAATTCACGAACCTTCACGCTGGGACCTCGTCATGGCACTCAACCCTTGGGCGGCAATAGTCATCTGGGCGATCATCATAATCGTCCTCACCGCCCCCATGTTGACATTGCCCCTCTTCTGGTCCCGCAGAAAACCTGACCCTTTTCGTGACATGCCCTTTGAATCAGGTCAGGTTCCTCAAGGGGAAGCCCGACGGAGACTCGTCATGCAGTATTATCCGTACCTCTTGATGTTCGTCGTATTTGATGTGGTGGCGATGTTCCTTTTCGCGTGGGGACTGGGCTTCCAGAGATTGCCGCTTGGTGAGTCATTGCTTGTTCTGCTCTTCCTATTTATCTTGGCGGCTCCGCTAGGGTACGCATTGCACTTGGCCTTGCGCAGGGAGAACTGGTGAGTTGGAGCTCCCGATCACACCGGCGGATCTGATTTCACTGATAGCTTCGATAATCGCTTCCCGTTCGTTCATTAGAACAATTGTCTTCCCGGGATTCATCCACCTTACTCTGATTGTCATTTTCTTGACTTGGTATGAGAGGAAACTTCTGGCAAGAATCCAACTCCGAATAGGCCCGCTCTATGCGGGTGGACTGGGTGGAATCCTCCAACCGATGGCGGACGGGGTCAAACTGATCTTCAAAGAGGTCATCGTCCCATACAAGGCGGATAGGCCACTCTTTCTTGGAATTCCACTCATGCTAGTGTTCCTAGCCGCTCTTCCGTTTGCGGTTATCCCCTTCGGTCAGAATTGGGTTATCGCAAACTTGGACGTCGGGTTGATCTTCGTTTTCGCGACGACTTCCCTCTTCCCAAGCTTGATCCTGATTTTCGCTTGGGCGAGCAATAGTAAGTATCCATTTCTAGGTGGATTGCGGTCGCTTTTCCAGCAAGTAGCATACGAGATTCCCATGTGGGTTTCGGCGCTTAGCGTCGTATTACTTGCTGGTTCGCTCAACTTGGTCGACATTGTGAATGCCCAGTCGAAGATTTGGTTTGCTGTTCCAGCCTTGCTTTCCTTCATCGTCTTCTTCATTTCGGTGATGGCTGAGCTTGAGCGGCTCCCATTCGATCTTCCAGAGGCAGAGCCGGAGCTAGTTGCAGGTTGGTTCACAGAATCGAGCGGAGCAGTTTTCATGTTGATTTTCATGGGTCTATACATGAAACTCTACCTCATGGCCTCACTCGTCACCGCGCTTTTCCTTGGAGGCTGGTGGGGTCCGCCATCCCTTCCTCAGCCAGTCTGGTTCATCATCAAGACATTGATTGTGGTCACGTTCATCATGATGCCAAGAGGTGTCTATCCGCGGATCCGCGTTGACATCCTCCTGAGGGTCGGCTGGACGCGACTACTGATCATTGCGCTGGTCAACGTTTTCCTCACTGTCTTGCTGATCGCTACAGGAGTCACGAAGGTTTGGGGATTGTAGATTGATCGAGCTGGCTGTTCCACCCGATGTTATCTTCCTGATCCTCGCCTCTGTGACGCTCCTCGCGGCGATTATGGCTCTTCAGGCAAGGGAACTGGTGTACGGGGCCATCGCACTCGGCATTAGTTTCATCGGGATCGCGGGATTCTTCGTTTTTCTCGACGCACCCTACTTGGCAATGCTTCAGATCGCGATCTACGTTGGAGCTGTGGTGGTTCTGATTTTGTTCACGATAATGTTGGTTCGACGCGAGGAAATCGGGGAAATGCTGGACCTTCCCGAGGGCGGTAAAGGAGCGGCAGGTCTTTGGCTCGCTGGGCTTCTCGCCGTAGCGATCGCTGGCGTTGCAGCACTGGCAGGACCTAATCTTCCAACAGCGCCTCCGCCTGGGAATCTTCCCGTTTCGAGTCTCGGCCCTGTTCTCGCCATTGATTACCCGGTCCCGCTGGTCATTCTTGCTCTGCTGATGTCTGCGGCGCTTCTAGGCGCTCTCGTGTTAGCTAAAGTGGAGAAGTGATCGAATGGTAACACTGACTGGATATCTGATCGTTTCCGCAGCCCTGTTGGGAATAGGCGTCTACGGACTCACCGTAAAGAAGAACGCGATCCGAATTCTCTTCGCCATAGAGATCATCGTCAATGCTGCGAACCTGAACTTCGCAGCTTTCACACGTTACCTCAACCCTCCCCAAGTTTCGGGCCAGGTGATCGTTTTCTATTCTATTGCAGCCGCCGCTATGGAAGCTGCAGTAGGCCTAGCCCTGATCCTAGTTGCATTCAGACTAAACTCCACGATAGATGTTCGGAAACTGAACAAGCTGAAGGGATGAAGCATCATGTACATGCAGACCCTTCAAATTCTCCTAATCCCGTTTCTTTTCGTTTTCATAGCCTACTATGTCGGAGTGAGATGGGGTAGCAGAGCAGGCTGGGTTTCCTTCATCGCCCTCGCCTACTCAACGTTACTGACGATGATCATCGCTTGGCAAGGGGGTGCGAGGGAATTCTATGACTGGAGACCTCTCGGCTTATTTGGTCTCAATGCAGACGGGTTAAGCATACCAGTCCTCTTTACGATAGCTCTCCTCTCCACCATAATGACCATCTATTCAATGCCCTACATGGCTCATGTCATTGGAGATGAGAAAAGGCAGTTCGGGCTCTACTATGCCCTCCTCCTCTTATACGCTGTCGGGATGATGGGCTCGGTTCTTGCGACCAACCTCATCGAATTCTACTTGTTCTTCGAGCTTATGCTGATTCCGTCTTACTTCTTGATAGCGAAGTGGGGCTATGGTGATCGGGATCGGATCTCATTCATGTACTTCATGTGGACGCATATCGGGGCTCTGGCTTTTCTGGCTGGAATCTTGTCAGTCGGATATCTGAGCGGAACCTTTGACCTCGAAAAGATTGTCATGGCCACGATGTCGCCAGGCCTACGATTATCCATTACAGTCGTAATGGTTGTGGGGTTGCTGGTCAAGATGGCTGGTTTCGGTCTGCACATATGGTTGCCATATGCGCATGCGGAAGCCCCTACGCCTGTCAGCGCCTTGCTTTCCCCTGCGATGATCGGGATAGGTGGATACGCCATAGTACGAATCGTTATGACGATTCTGCCTGGTACTTTCTTGGAGATCTCAACGGCACTGGCCATCTGGGCCGTTATTACGATGTTATACGGTGGGGCGATGGCGTTGGTTCAAGACGACATCAAACGTTTGCTCGCATACTCAAGCATCAGTCAGATGGGTTACATCCTTCTGGGTATCTCATCGTTCCAAGTTCTCGGTGTCTCTGGATCGATCTTTCAGTACGTCAGCCATGGCCTTGGCAAGGGTATACTCTTCATGATCGCTGGGACGATCATAATGCAGGCTCACGGCCTCAGAAGTATCAGAAAGATGGGTGGCCTAGCCTCCAAGATGCCCATAACCGCAACAGCAGCTTTGCTTGGATTCCTGACCATAATGGGTATCCCACCGACAACTGGTTTCATCTCAGAATTTCTGATCTTCGCGGGAAGCTTCAACAGGGCGCTCACGGCAAGCTCCCTGTTGCGGATCGCTATCTCAGTTCTTGCTGTTATCTCAACTGCTCTTACAGCTGGATACTCACTGTGGACTGTGAGACGCATTTTCTTCGGAGCGCTCCCTGAGGATCTGAGCGAGGTCAAGGAAGCCCCCTGGGTTGTAACAGGGTCGCTCCTCGTCCTCGGACTCACATCCCTCGCAATCGGGATTTATCCAGACTTCGTGGAGCGGTTGCTCTTGCCAGCCGTCAAGACGATTCTGGGCGTGTAGGGAATGAACGAGACTTTTGGATGGCTCACATGGGTCTTTCCGTTCATAGGTGCACTATTGACTCCGATCATCGCTCGCATTAGTGGAAAGCTACGGGACTATGCAGCGGTCGCTTTCACGTTTCTCGGTGCTCTTTCAGCTTCTCTCTTGCTGCCCCTAATTGAGTCCGGAGTCGCTCAGGACGTTCAGGTAAATTGGATTTCAAGTCTCAACATCAAAGCGGGCATACTTCTTGACCCACTCAGCATAATCATGGCCAACGCAGTTTCATGGATCAGCTTTCTCATCATGGTCTACAGTCTGGCCTACATGCACGGCGACGAGGGACTAACACGATACTGGTTCTTCATGAATTTCTTCATCGGTAACATGCTTCTACTTGTAATGTCTGATAATCTCCTTCAGCTGTTCTTCGGCTGGGAGGGTGTGGGACTCTGCTCATATGCGCTCATCGGCCATTGGTACAAAGATCCCCAGGACAAATGGGTAGGATCGCCTGAGCATGGGACATTGGGCGTCCCAATGGTCTATCCTCCGAGCCACGCGGGCATGAAAGCACTTGTAGTCACAAGAGCAGGGGACATCGGCCTTCTTATCGCTGTCTTCCTAATCTACGCGTATTCAGGCACGTTGAACTTTGTCGAACTCTCAGAAAACGTATCATGGGCTCTGCCGCTGAGCCGGCTGGGGTTGCTAGTGCCGGTTGCGTTACTGTTCTTCTGGGGACCGATAGGTAAGTCCGCCCAGTTTCCGCTGCACGAATGGCTCCCTGACGCGATGGCAGGTCCCACTTCAGTTTCGGCGTTGATTCATGCAGCTACGATGGTCACGGCAGGAGTATACTTGGCTGGTAGGGCTGGGCCGATATTCTTTAACACGTTCATTCAATACGGTCAGTCTACATTCTTCTTCGAGACGGTAGCCTGGATAGGAGCATTCACCACTTTCTTGGCCGCAACTCAGGCCGTCGTTTCTAAAGAACTGAAAAAGCTGCTCGCTTACTCGACTGTTTCCCAGATCGGTTACATGATGCTCGGTATTGGAGCAGGAGGTTTGGCGTCGGAGTTTGTGGTAGGGCTTTCCGCTGGCATATTCCACCTCGTGACCCACGCCTTCTTCAAAGCCGCTGCATTCTTGGCTGCAGGAGCGATCTTGCATGCGGTCGAATCAAGGTTCATGGGAGACATGGGCGGCCTTAGGCATTCGATGAGAATCACGTTCATCTCGATGCTGATCGCGATGCTGGCACTTTCAGGTGTGCCTCCACTGAGCGGATTTTGGAGCAAAGATGCAGTAATCGCAGCCACAGTCCTCACGGGGCAACTGCCTCTGTTGCTATTTGCCTGGGGGACTGTCGCGCTCACGTTCCTTTACAGTCTGAAAGTCATGGGACTTGTCTTCATGGCACCTCCAAGTGAGCACGTCAAGAAGCTTGAGGAGGAAGGACATCAAGTCCATGAGGCACCACCAGTGATGTGGGTCCCATACCTCATTATGGCAGTAGCCACGGTGGCCATCGGTTTGTTAGGTCCTTATGTTGAATCTTCGTTCATACATGCGTTGGAGATCACAACGACTCCAGTGGAAGAAGTGGCTGTTTCCCCAATCAGTCTCGCAGCGGAGGAGACTGCGGTTCTCATTGCGAGCACAGGTTCCTTGATCATGTTGGCTGTTGGAGGGCTATTGGGTTACCTAGTTTACATTTCGCGCAGACTCAAGCCGACATCGATTGTTGGGAACTCAGGCTTCGGAAGGTCGATTTACAATTTCCTCTGGAATCGCTGGTACATCAATCCTGTTTACTATAAGATCTTTGCATACGGAACGATTTCAGCAGCCCGAGGGCTAATGCATTCAGTAGAACTCCGACTATTCGACAAGATAAGCGGCGCCGTTGCTCAACTTTCTATCGGGGTCTCAAGAGCAGGTCAGGGCGTTGACCTCGGAGTAATTGATGGAGCCATTAATGGAATTGCTTCTATCGGTAGCAGATTCTCCTCTGCTGTTCGACGGATTCAGACGGGGATACCCCAAGAGTATGTCATGGTCTTCGCCCTAGGCTTATTCGCGCTCGTCGTCACTGTGCTTTTCTTTATGATGTGAGAGGTTTGTTTTGATTCTCCTATCAACACTCACCTTCACACCAATAGTCGGTGCCGTCGTTGTGTTCTTGGCGGGATACGCCAGCAACAAGCTGTCAAGGGTGCTGACCATCGTGATCTCGGCCTTCACGGTCGCCCTGACGCTGTTCATGTTCCTGACATTCAACTGGTCTACCGCAGGATTCCAACTGGTTGAAAACTACGACTGGTCAAGCGCGTTCGGTCTGACCTATGCTGTTGGAATCGACGGAATCAGTCTACCCCTGCTAATTCTATCATCGTTCTTGACAACCTTGGCAGCTGCGGGCTCCTGGGAACAGATTAACACGAACATCAAAGAATACAATGCGCTGCTCCTTCTTTTCGAAGGGGCCGTTATCGGAGTGTTCACATCCCTTAACCTGGTCGCGTTCTACGTTTTCTGGGAGCTGGTTCTCATTCCAATGTTCTTCTTCATAGGGGTCTGGGGTGGGCCGCGGAAGAAATATGCAGCTATGAAGTTCCTAATAATGACGCATGTGGGCAGCGTGCTCATTCTCATAAGTTTCATAGCCCTGTACGTGCTCTCGACCCCTCACACTTTCAATTTCACAGACTTAGTCAATCTCCGCCTACCGCTTCAGGTTCAGATATTCCTCTCAATAGGTTTCTTCATCGGTTTCGGGGTCAAGCTGCCACTCGTTCCACTTCACACTTGGTTACCTGACGCTCACGTTGAAGCTCCAGCGCCCATCAGTGTCCTTCTTGCAGGAGTGCTCTTGAAGATGGGTGGATATGGCTTTATCCGGATGAATCTATTCCTCATGCCAGAAGCGTCCAAGTTTCTTGCTCCAGTCTTCATAGGTTTCGGGCTGCTCACAATGTTCTACGGCGCGATTGTGGCAATGATTCAGCAAGACTTCAAACGCATGGTTGCTCTGACGAGCATTAATCACATGGGTTACGTTCTGTTGGGAGCCTTCACGCTTACTACTGCGGGCATCAGTGGAGCAGTCTTCCAGATGTTCAACCACGCCTGTGCGATTGGCGCATTGTTCCTCATGTCAGGCGTGATCCACGAGCATATGGGAACTCGAACAATAAGAGAACTGCCTGGCCTCGGAAGTGCGATGCCGAAAACAAGCACACTATTGGTACTGGCATCGCTTGCTGCTATGGGCTTCCCAGGCTTCAGCAATTTCATCAGTGAGTTCACGATCATACTGGCCGGTATCTCAATCAACACGCTCTACGCCATCGCCGTTCTTGTCCCAGGGATAACCGCTGGCTACTTCGTTTGGATGCTGCGGAGAGTCATGATGGCCCCGCAACCCGCCCAGATCCCCTCTAGAGAGGCACCAAGCTACACGCTATTGACGTTGGCAGTTTTTCTTGTTCCATTGCTTACACTCGGATTATATCCAGCTCCTCTACTGGATCGCGTAATAATCCCAGCCGTCCGGTTCGTTCCTCACTAGTGCAAATCCTAGCCTTCACCAGCCCTGCTTCCACACCATTGAGAAATTTCCTTCATAATAACGGACTCATTCTACTCTCGACTTGAAAGAACGTGGAAGTGGATTAGGAGATGACGGTTCTGTCAAATTCGAGAGTAGATTATGAAGAACATCGCCAAGCCGTAGATTGCGATGGCTTCGATTAGCACGACGAAGAGAAGCGTTCGCCCAAGCATCTCCGGTTTCTCAGCTATGGCACCTATTGCTGCAGCGCTAGCCGTTCCTAGGCCAATGCCAGCTCCACAAGACGCTAAACCCGCGGCTATCCCAGCACCCACAAGGAAAAGGCCTTTTTCGCTGGCTACGGCTTCGACCTGACTGGGAGTTTGCGAGAAAGCGATCGCGAACATAGACGAGACTACAAAGACGCCTACTGCCATCAGGAAGAAGCTGAGCAGAAGTTGAGATCTAGGCTTCATTTCTTCTTCAGCACCGTTTTGCGTCCGCTATGAACTTGGATTCACATTATAACGCTTTCCCAATCTCATCAGCTTCGCAGAATCAGCGAATCCATCACGCGATCAATCGGTACGTTGTTCGCTTTGCCGTTGATTATCGTGAAAATATCATGCAATTCATAGTTCTTGAGGAAGAGGAATCCCAGCGCAAGACCAACATTGAACGGCGACCCAGCGAAGACATTCAGACAGCTTACGGCATGACTGCGATTTAACACACGCTCAACTTTGGCTACGCTCGTGTCTTCGACATTCACCCCTTCGAATGCATTGGCATAGGGGGTCTTCTCTATCACTCTCACCAAGTTCTGCACATTCGCACTTTCCGCAAGCTCGTTGAGTGAGTGACCTAGTGCGTAGTTCACTTGTATCAGGAGGTCAGAAGTTGAACGGGCATCTAGGCCGACAAGTCGCGCACGGAAAGTGGAAAGGATGTTATAGTGGTCTATTAGTTGACCCACCAAGCCTCTCGCAACTTGCGCATCCAGAGGATCGGGAAGACTCGTAGCCGCCCAAAGCATCGCATAATAAAATAGATCAACGGAGAACACGGCTGCCATAGAACTTCTTTCTCCCGATAGCCTTGATGAAAGAAAGTGTTTCAACGCTTCATCGTCAATAGCCTCGATAACTCTGCTTGGATTGCGAGCCTCCGCAAGCTCCTTGCAGCGCTCCTCGCTGAATCGTCCTACCGGCACGATTTGCCTAACTGCCTCTTCAGGAGGTAACTGATCAAAGATAGCTCTGAGCACTCCCTTGACACACTCCAATTCGTACCTCCTCGGGAAGAGCTTGATCAAGGGTCGGGAATCATGTGGCGCATACGCGACAAGTCGCTGAGCGAGTTCAATGACCCTCCGAACTAGGTAAGCTTCCGCAGGCGTCGGGTCCGACGGATCGACACTCGTCACGTGTCCTCTAGTCAGGAGGCTCACAGTCTCGGAAAGCGAGCCGGACTCGACAAATCTCTCAATCTGTTCTGGCTTAATCAATTCAGCTTTGAAGGAGCGCACAGCCGATGCTAATTCGGCATACCTTCCAGCCCCTGTCATCGCAGGTTACAACTCTCTGAAGACAGACTTAGTTCTCGAATAGTATTTTTCCTGCCTCGACAAGCAATTTCGACTCAAGAGCCTCGAATCTTTGATCTAAGGTGTTCACAATACGCATCTTTCCATCCTTGCTTGAAACAATAGCGCCGCCCAAGGCCTCTATCGGCTGCTGCGACAACTCCATCTTTGGAGTTTTCCCAAGTCTCTTTGTGAGTTCACGTTCAAATCTGGCCTTGTCGAGTCGCTTGAGATCACTCGAGTTCAAATGAACCTCGGCATACTCCTCACCGAGCTCGCGAATGCCTTTCTCGATCAGTCGCACCAAATACGGGAAGTACTCGTCCTCATTGCTCAACACCTTGATGATGCGTTTCCTCGTTTCGTCAAGCACATCGGAAAGTATCCTGCTTTTCTCACGTTGCTCGAGGATCTTCAGTCTATGTCGAACATCACTCATATGACGCCGCTTTATCCCTTCAGCCTCGTTCTGAGCATTCCGAACGACGTCCTCAGCTTCCCTTGATAGGTGAACCTTCGCTTCTTCTAGTGCCTTTTGCGTTTCAGATTCAGCTTCACGAATTATGGCTTGCGCCTTCTCCTTGGCAACAGCGAGTATTGTTTCAGTGAATTTCCCAGCCTCGGACATCATGCTTCACTCTCCATTATTATTCGAAGATGTCTTTCGACCGCTGCGTTCTTTCTGGACGAAGCACGGGCCAACATCTCGCGGACCCTCGCCTCGGAGCTCTTCCCATAATTTTCAGCTTCTAACCTACCTTCTTCCTCCGCCCGTGACACAATTGCAGCAGCTTCCCTCTTCGCCGATTGCAAGATTTGCTTGCGTTGTTCTTCGATCAAAGAATCCAGTCGCCTCCTTATTTCCGAGGCTCTGTTTTGAGCATCCTCCAGAATCTTAGCGGCCTCTTTTTCTGCGTCCACGATCATCCGAATTGTCTCGAGGGCTGACATTGGTCCTTCACAAGTTTTTGGAATTCGGCTTCAAAGGTCACGTCGACCAGAAAAACATTTGCCCTTTTTCCCAAACGTTATTTACACGAACGATTTCCAAGTAAGGCACATTTGGAAGGGCGACGTCGATGCAACTTGGGACGGCACTTCTGCTCTACACTCTTCCTTTCTTCAGTATTCTCGCACCCTTGGTTCAAGGCTTGTCGAACCGATTGCGCTCACGTACAATTGTTCCGTATTGGTCGACCGCTGGACTCCTAATAGCATTAGGCGGTGTGGGGCTCCTTCTTGCGGAAGGTATTCCGAAACAGGAGCTCATCTACGGAGTCCTTTCCATAGACAGCTTCTCAGTATACTTCGCTGCCGTTTTCATTGTCGTTACACTGCTAATCAGTGTAGCATCCTTCTATTACATGCGCGAGAACAAGAACCTAGACACTTACTATGGATTGCTTCTGCTTGCGACCTTCGGAATGATCCTGGTCTCGTTTGCAGTTGACTTGGTTGCTCTATTTCTAGCGTGGGAATTAATGAACATCCCGACCTACGTCCTAACGGGTATTCGGAAGGACGATCCGAGATCCAACGAGGCTGCTCTCAAATTCTTCATTCTGAGTGCCTTGTCCTCGGCGCTGATAGTCTATGCGATCTCTTTGACGTTCGGAATCACAGGTTCAACTAACATCTATAATGTCGCGACAGGACTTAGTTCAGCTCTTCCGAAACTAGACCCGCTAGCGTTGCTTGCGATGGTTCTATTCGTGGCTGGTTTCGGCATGAAGGTTGCAGCTGTACCGTTTCACATGTGGATTCCTGATGCGTATGAAGGCGCTCCGATAACTATTGGTGCCTTCCTTGCTGCAGGAACTAAGAATGGAGGTTTCGCTGCGCTCTTGCGAGTGTTCGCTGTAGCGTTGGTTGCACTACGTCTCGATTGGGCGGGGACCTTTGCTGTAATCGCAATCTTAACGATGACTCTTGGAAACGTGGCGGCGCTAATGCAGCGCAGTTTCACCAGGCTCCTCGCCTACTCAAGCATAGCCCAAGCAGGATACATCTTGATCGGCTTAGCCGCCCCCAACCCAATCGGAATCGTCGGCGCACTATTTCACATTCTTAACCACGGTGTCATGAAGACAGCAGCTTTTGTGGCCGCAGCTGCAGTGTACAGCAGACTATCAACCACTTCATTAGATTCTTACTCCGGTCTAGGAATGCGCATGCCGATAACCGCCTTCACGCTTAGCATATCACTGTTCGCACTTGCAGGAGTTCCACCCCTTAACGGTTTCATGAGTAAGCTTGTCCTCTTCACCGCAGCCGTTGACGGACAACTTTGGTGGTTAGCACTGGCGGGCGTTCTCAACAGCGCATTCTCCATGGCATATTACGGTTGGGTAGTGAAGAGAATGTACTTTGATGAGCCTTCCATTGCTGAGAAGCTAGCTGAACCCAATTCACTAGTAGCAGTTCTTGTCGTTTCAGCATTCATAATCATCCTAGTCGGTTTATTCCCGGGACCGTTTCTGAATTATTTGTTCGGCGTTGCGGAATATCTCCTGCCTGCGGTATGAAGCGTCGATCACTGAGTGTAACTACTTAGCTTGTCTGTGAGCATGCTTAGGCGAAGAATACACCGATGTCATGTGGGTCTGGAAAGTGCGAACATCAGTTGATCTTGCAGTTGCCGGCGCCGGGCCGGGAGGCTTGTATGCTGCAGCGGTGGCTCTGAAGAGAGGCTTGACAGTTCACGTTTTCGACAAGAAGACGGCTATCGGGGCTCCCGTAAAATGTGGAGAGTACTTCCCAGTCCGGGAGGAGATGGAGTACTTGCTACCCAGCGCCGGCGATTATATGCACGTTTTTGATGTCCCACGGGAATCTGTGGACAACGTATGCAAGAAGATTCGCGTCATATCCCCCAGAGGACGTGAATACGAATTCGATTTCAAGGCATTCGTCTTGGATCGTGCGACCCTTGAACAGGTTGTAGCAGAAAATGTCAAGAAGCTTGGCGGTACGATTGAGTTGCGGACACCCGTTGATCTATTCCACGGCGATGACAAGATCCTCGTAGGCCGTGATAAGACTAACGCTGTCGAGGCCAAAGCAGTAATCGCCGCGGACGGGTTCCCATCTAAGGTTGCGAAATCTGCAGGAATCTTGACCCCTGACTACATGACCCCGAACAATGTTGCGATAAATTATGAGCGCTTGATGAGCGCTCTCCACGTCGATCAGAGCGTGACGGAAATGTATCTGGGGACTAAGTATGCTCCTGGAGGATACGGTTGGATTATTCCGAAAGGGAAGGGGATAGCCAACGTTGGCATTGGGATAAGAACCTCATTTTCCAAGCGCGATGATGGAAAGCAGTACCTCGAATACTTCCTTCATGAAAGCCCGTTAACGAGAGAGAAACTGGATGGAGGCACGCTTGGACCGATGATCGCGGACGTATTGCCAGTAGATGGGCCATTGGCGCGGACATATTCTGAACATGTGATGGCTGTGGGTGACGCCGCAGGGATGGTTATGCCTACCAACGGCGGCGGTATCGCAACCGCCATGATAACAGGTGAGATTGCAGGTGAGGTCGCAGCCGACCACATTCAAAATGGTATCTCTCTTTCCGAGTACGAACAACGATGGAAGCGGGTCATGGGTAGGGAGATGCATGTTTCAACAGAGCTAAGGCGCCTTGCTGATCATTTCATGGGAAGCGACTTCGTATTCCACCTTCTTCTCCGATTTCTGGGAACACAGGGCATAAAAGATGTAATTACCTGTAGAGCCCCAATGATACTGCGACCCATCATCTGATACTTGCTCTAAACCGAGGAAATCAGGCCATCGACTATCATTCCCGCGAACAGGGCGAACAGATATGGGCTCGAAACCTTGAACGCACGATATGCCATCTTGTTGTCGGGGTGAAGAAACAATCTTAGGTTGATGTATAAGACCCAGAGGCCGAAGAAGAGCGCGGTAGCCAAATAAGCTAGGCCGAAATCTCCTTCAAAGTAAATCCAGATCGAGAATGGGATCATTAAGACGATCGTTGAGACTATGCATCTCAAGGCTGTGCTTAGCCTGGTCACGACGGGGAGCATTGGTACTCTGGCGCGCACGTAGTCTTCTCTAGAGAAGATAGCCAAGCTCCAGATGTGACCAGGAATCCAGAGAACAACCAAAGCAGCCAACAGAATCGGCAACAATTCAACGGCATTCGTCACTGCGCTCCAACCAAACATGACGGGTAGACCGCCGCTTATACCGCCCAAGATAATGTTGAGAGGATTGCGGCGCTTCAGTATGAGGCTGTAAACAACAACATTGTCGATCACCCCTAACGCTATCCAGATGAAAGAAAGAAAATTGATCAGATAGGCAAGAATGAGGCCAATGGCCGATAGAAATAGACCCCACATCAAGGCTCTGTTCGGACTGATGCGACCACTAGGTATCGGTCGATTTCTTGTCCGATGCATTATGGCATCAATATCCTTGTCAACGTACGACGTGAGCGTGTCGCAACCTGCACTCGCCGACGTGATCGCTACCGTCGCAACAACTAGCAGCCATGCTGTGAGCGGTTGGAGCGCATGCTTCGAGGCTATGATCATGGTTGCTACTGATGTGAATACCAGAAGGAACACAATCGGTGGTTTCGTTACTTCAAGGTAGTTCCTGATTGTCTGAGTTGCGGTCGTCTGCAAAGGTATCGGCTCTCTGACCGCTAGGGCAGAACTATCAGGGTCCCGCGCATGCTGCCGTGTCCCGTACCGCAAAAGATCGTGCAGATTATGCTGTACTCACCTGGCTGGTTCGGGACAATAGTCACCGCAGTATCCTGATCAGCAGGAACGGTGATTGGCACTTCCGTTATTCCCTGTATGAAGAATCCATGCTGATTGAAAGACGGGTCCTCCTCGAAGGTCGAATGTAGGAGGAACGTGACATTATCACCTACATGGACTGTGATCGGCGCGCTACGCGTATCGACTGTTCCGTTAACCATGAAATTCCATTGCTCTGCAACAAGATTGATCATGATGTTTTCTGGAACGTGAGGAGGACCAAGGGTCGCCGGCAGCACAACGTATTGGCAATAGAACATGCTCGTGGAAACTAGTACTACGAGGAGTACAGCGGTCGCTCCAACCCAAGGTCCATGTATCGCTTTCGGTTGCGTTGACACAGCCCTTCCCCTAACTTGATTCTGCTCCTATCCGGTATAGATGAACTAGGATACCGAATGCCATCAGTCCTATGCCGATCTGCAATAGGACCACGTTCTTAAAACCTGATAGGAATGCTTGAGAAGAGTAGATGTCGAATACCACTTGGAACCCTAGCAATGAGAGTACCACTGCACGCCATTCGTTTGTTGTGCTGAAAGATTCGCCCGACTAACAAAATGATCCAATTTAAGTCTTTCAGAAAATTCTGGATGCTTTACTAGGCTGACCTAGCCTCATTCGATTTCTCTTGCTTAGCCAAAGCTGGGTGTCAGAATAGAGAGCTCGCTCAACACCTTCTTTCTAATATCATCAACCCCGGGAAGTTTCGCGACGATCCTGCCCTTTCTGATAAGAGGCTCTAGTAGCAGTCTGACTTCACCGCCGCACTTCGGACATGTTCGTGTCGAAGGTCCGGATTTCTCAACTATGTCGACAAGACACTTGGGACATCTCCAGACCTCCTTCCGTCCACCCAGTTTGCCACGTTTTGCGACTGGTCTTCCTTCTTTCTCCACTATGTCCATAGCGAAGTCGATTGTTGGCGCATTGCTGACGGAGGTGCCTACCCCGAACCCATCCACACCGGCCTCTATGAGCGGGGCGATGTTCTGATCGCTCAGACCACCCGAGGCTATGATCTTGACCTTGTCAAAGCCTCTGACCCGAAGCTCCCAGCCTACCTCTCTGATGATTTCAGCGAAATTCCCCCGCCGTGAGCCTGGTGTGTCAAGGCGAACAGCAAACAGCCTATCTCGCAACGCCTCTGCTGCCATGATTGCTTCCGCTTTCTCATCAAAGTACGTGTCCACTAGTGCAACTCGTGCAACTTCGGCTGGAACTACCTCGTCGAAAGCCTTCCACGCTTCCACTTGATCACCGACTATGATGACTAGAGCGTGGGGCATAGTGCCCATAGGCGACTTTCCGATCGTCTTGGCGCCGATTAGGCTTGATGCGCCGTCCATACCTCCAAGATAGGCTGCGCGATCGATCATTGGCGCTAGGGCCGGATGCATTCGGCGAACGCCGAAAGAAATAAGCAATCGATCGCCTACGACCTTCCGAATTCGAGCGGCCATAGTTGAAATCCCAGACGCCTGACATAGCAGTCCTAACAACGGGGCCTCGTATTCGCAGAACCTTCCATAGGGCCCCTCGATAGTCATCATCGGAATCCGAAAGCCTTGATGATCGTTCGTATGGAAGATAGTACCTTCGGGGATCGAGTCAACATCAATCGGCAAGCCTTCAAGCAGATGCGCCACCTCCTCGACACCGCAGAGTACACCCCAAGGCCAATCCTGAGGAAGACCGCCTGCGGTCACTTCCGCCAGAACGGGAACATCCAACAGTCCTTTCGCTTCGAGAACCTGCTTTGTTCTAACGAAATAGACATCGGTGGTCTGTCCACCCCTTATTTCCGTTTCTGAAGCAATGTGAAACATGGTCAGCGCGATTCCCGGACAGCATTAGAACTTGATAAGAATAATAACAGTTGTTGCGATAGTTTCGAAGGAAGAAGATCTTCTTTCTCATGACGGACCTCCGCTAGCTTTTCTGGCTCTCTGCTTCCAGGGAATAGTGAGGCCGCCTTTAGCAAGGGAGCTAAGTCAAGTTGATGATTTCGGTCTGCGTGTCGTCGAAGGTGTACCTTATTTTTTGCGATAGGGTTAGCGTCAATGATCTCAGTAGCCAAGTTAGTCCAGAAGGCATGGTTTGAAAGGCCTAAGTAACTACGATGAAGGGCTTCATGGCCGATTTGAGAAAGCGACATTCTGAAAACGGCGAATCACGCCCAAGGTCGATTTCATGCCTCAATCGTCCCCACGCAAGAATGGCGCAAGGATCCATGTGAATGCACCAGCCAATAGCGGTAAGCGGATCAGGTCTTTGGTGCACGTGGAAATGATTACGAGAAGACAAAAATAGCTGAAATCATGCCAATTCATTATGGAGCTCCCTCTTGACCAATAGTGTTCGTCTAAGGCGAGCCGCTTGTGTTCTGATTTCAGCGGTGTTGCTTGTCTTGTTGTTCTCGTATCCAAGAATAGGGACTTACTCGGTTTTCGGCCATTCAGGCACGCTTCTGCAGGGTTTTACAACCGCACCCCCCACTGTAGATGGCGTGATCGGGGCGGCGGAGTGGGCCTCTGCTGGCACCTTCAGCTTTTCGATGACTGGCAGTGGGGGAACCGTCTAC
>CAZRDM010000021.1:0-36557 GCA_964598845.1 uncultured Candidatus Bathyarchaeia archaeon | reverse complement strand
CACATTGAGTTTATTTCGGAACTGTTCGTTCTCTGAAAATATGTCGTTCGTCATCTTTTCTTGGAGTACATACCAAAGTCTTTAGTACTATTGAGCGGCGACCTTGACTCCGGGAAATTGCTTTTGCCGGAAGAAGAGATTGTCTTTAGACGTAAGGCGACAGGACTCGTCAGAACGGCAGGGATTTTCACCACAGCCGCGGTGGCATTTCTCTTTGTTACCCAGGGGATCTTCTTCTATCCAACGACCGCAATCTACGAGTACCCAGGACTAAACCTACCACTCAGCTATAGCTTCGCGACAATCATCATGGTTTGGTCAGCCTTTGCGGTCATGTACGTGACAGTGGCGATGCCCCGAACCTCGTCGGATTACGTTGCCGTTTCTAGGCTCATCCATCCCGTAATCGGCTACATGGGAAGCGTGCTGCAATGGCAACTCTTCCTCAATTGGGCGGGGGGATCTACAGGCATACAAGCTTGGTGGTTGGGCGCTTACTTCGGCCAGATCGGAACGATGCTTAAGCTGCCAGATTTGGTCAGCCTCGGGAGCTACCTGGCAACAGACTTCACCGCTGCTCTTTCATATGGAATAATCGTGAACACGATCTTCGCCCTGATTTGCCTAGTAGGTATGCGTTGGTATGGAAGATTCGCAACTTTCTTCTTCGTGGTTCCTGTGGTCTTGGTCATGGTCGGAGCTGGAGTATTGGGATACTACACCATGGCAGGACCTGCAGCTACGCGCGCCGCTTGGGATGCTACGTATGGAGCAGGGGCTTACCAAGAGATCATAAATGTGTCTGACAAGTACGGCTGGGCAGATTGGGTGGCGAAGGCCGAACTGGGACCAAACGGCTACGGCTTTCCAGGCGACTGGTCATGGGCTGCGACCGCCAACGCGGTCCTACCGGCGGGATTCGCTGTCTGGGGCTACGAGATCTCGAACATGGCAGCAGGAGAGATCAAGGAACCCTCCAAAACTTATCCATACGCCATCATACTTAGCACTGTTCTCGTGACAATATGGTATCTTAGCGCTGCCTACTTCATGACAACAACCTTCGGAGATTGGTTATCGCGATACGTCTACGTAATGTACGGAGGAAATGGTGCCGACGAAGTCAAACTGAACCCAGTAGCATTTCCGAACATAGCCACATTTCAAGCAGGACTGGTGGGCGGGTGGAGCTTTCCTCTGGCAGCTTTGCTCGGGATCACGGCTTACCTGATCTATCTCCCAAGTGCAATGGTTCTCATACTGTTGGCGTCAAGGAACATGTTCTCATGGTCTTTCGACAGAGTATTCCCAGAAGCTTTCTCTAAAGTCAACGCTCGATGGCACACACCGCACTGGTCTATTCTATTCGTATACCTCGTCAGTCTTGTCTACATGGTAGCCGTACTCCAATACCCATATCTGCTTGCAGTCAATGTGTACGCAAGTGCCACACTGCGCTACATCTTCGTCTGCTGGGCAGCCATGGTACTTCCCTACTACAGACCCGAACTATGGGAGAGGACTGCTCCATGGCGCATCGGAGGGATCCCACTCGCTACCATTATCGGTATCATAGGGACATTCACCACAACATGGTTCTTCGTAAAAGTGCTCTCCCTACTGAAAGGCGACGACTTCTCCATCCTCTACCAAGCTTTCTGGATAGCTTTCAGCGTCGTCCTATTCGGAATATACACCCACCACAACAAGAAAATCGGCGTGGACCAGGAAGCCCTGTTCAAAACGATACCTCCAGCGTGACAACGTCTCCAACTCTCCTCTTCCCCCTATTTCTTCTCCGCGATTGAACGACATATGTGGCACAAGTCGGGACACGGGATGTCTGAAGACCCGGTCAAAAGTAGACGCTTGAAAAGCCTGGCACGGGCGATCGGATTCTTCGATTCCGTCCGAGCTGGGGAACTCCACTCGACGGAAGATATGGAAAGAAAACTGCGGGGCGTCGTTCGGGAAAAGGATCTTGGAAGAGTCAGGAGAGACTTCCTGAAAGTTGTCTCCCCGGTCAAGTCTTCTTCCCGAGCGCGACACGTCATCAGATTGCTGAATGTGCTTCAGCTAGTTACCTTCCAATACTTCTCACTAGTTCTTGTCGTTGTAATGATAGCCATGTTTCGGTCCCCTCCGGAGTGGCTCGTCTCGTTCCGTTTTCTCTTCACACCCGTGATGATGTTCGTCATGTTTGTCCTCGCCATGAGTTTTCTGGCTGGCAAGTGGATGATCGAAAAGAGGATCTCTCAAGCCAAAGAGAGCACTCTCAAATTGGAGAGCCGCAAGAAGGAGATGAAGGAGCTTGCACAGAAGTACATAGACCTTCTGGCAACAGAAATCCATAGGTACAATGAGGATCCTTCCAAGTACAAGTTCAAGCTCATGTACTCTGACTATGAAGGGATCAAGATAGTCGGCAAGCGTAGTTTTTTCGCGAACTTCCACACCGCGGTAGTCTTGCCTGAAGCGATAGGCAGGCCTTAGAAGACCCCGAGAGAGATTATTGTCAACCCAAGATTTCTTATGTATCTGTACCCAGCTATTCGGGCATGCGACAACCACTGAACGATTTCGTAGACGAGGCCAAGTCTGTAGTTGACATTGCACGAGGCCATGACATCCAGCTTCGCGTTCTGGGTGCCACTGCCATTCGCATTCACTCTCCGGACTCAATCATGTTCCATAAGTCAATGGACAGGGAGCTTTCGGACCTTGATTTCGTGACCTATCAAAAACACGAGAAGAAGATAGTGAGTCTACTCGGAGAGATGGGCTACGCGTTCGATCGTAGTTCTCAATTCTTGATGACAATAAGCCAGCGCTATATCCTTCGTGACAGAGTGAACAATCGGAGCCTTGACATGTTCTTCGACAAACTCGATTTCTGTCACACTATAGATTTCAGAAAGAGGCTCGAGGTTGACTACCCTACGATATCACTTGCGGACCTACTTCTGGAGAAGCTACAGATCGTGAGCATCGAGACCAAGGATTTGAAGGACGCGATAATTCTACTCAGAGAGCATCCTGTGGGAGATGGCGACAAGGAGATGGTCAATGCAGAGTACATAGCGAAGCTCTTGGCGAATGATTGGGGCTTTTGGTATACGTTCACCACCAATCTATCGAAGATGCAGGAATACTTGCCAGAGCTCACAGTCCTACCGCAGGATGATCATGAGAAAATCGGCGCTCGGATAAGGGAGCTTCAGGACCATATCGAGAACGAGCCCAAATCAATGGGCTGGAAGATGCGAGCCAGAGTAGGAACGAAGAGACAGTGGTACAAGACCGTCGATGAATCACCCCAAATCGAGTGACTCTGAGACCCTTCTCGGCGGTTAGCCTGAAATCGCCCAGTACTTGTCTATTCCTTCTCGGACAAACTCGAATATTATTCCTTTGAGTATTCCCTCACCGTATTCGGACCCAGGGTTAAAGATTAGCGTGTTGCCTATCTTGCTATTTCCTCCTGATTCATGAATGTGTCCGTGTAGACCAACGTACGGTTGGCGTTCCTTGATGAACTCGGCCACCGCTGTGCTGCCGACGGGTTTACTCCTCGTTCCCCCGACAGCGTCTGCAACTACCTGTAGGTTCTTGTCCAGTTCAGGAGCTAGATCGAGTCCAGAGCCATAGGGGGGCACATGGAAGTTGCAGACGATCTTGTTCCATGGGCCCGTGACTAGTTTCGCGATCCCTTCTAGCATCTTTTCCAGCTCCTTCTCCGAGCATTCACGCGGCGAGTCCCAAGGAGTCGGGTTGGAATAGTCTAGGCTTATCATCTCATAGTCGAAGAATAGGGGTACAACTTTGCCGAGGGAGTAGATTACCGCTTCAGTTTCCTTTATGGCATTATCGATGACGAACGAATCATCGTTGCCCGGCATGACTATTGTCTTCACGTTCTTCGGTACTTTCTCTTCGACTAGTCGCATCCAACGTCGCATGTTCTTCTCCATCTCTTCTTCGAACATTTCATCCACCTTCTTTGGATCGCCCTTCAACTCCTGAACCTCGGCCTCGGAGCAGACGCGTGGATAGTAGCCGCTGAAGAGCACCTTTTCCTTAATCTGTTCGAGTTCAGGCTCGGTCTTGGCTGTAAAGACTTGACCGAAAGCACGACAGACCCATGCCCCATCATCCTTCTTTATGATCGGAATGACCATCTTGCCTGTCAGGTCGCCGGCCATGACTAATACGTCAACCTGATAGGTCGTCGGGATTGCTAGCCATTTCCTCCAGACGATTTCGCTGCCATGAACATCGGTACCGAAGAACATTCGAACTTTGTCGCTCATTTGCGTCAGCGCGAGTAATGCCCAGGTGATATAGCTTAAAGTCTTCCCGTCATCGTGTTGATTATGCAGAATGAGTTATATGTTCTCAGTCCAAAGAACGATTCCGATTCAAGAATGAAGCTAGTTCAAGCATTGAAGGAGCTTCCAAGCCTTACCAAAGAGGAGATCGATGAGTTCCTGAAGGTGCCTCGCCTCATGAGGTTAGCCGTCCTGGACGCTAGGGGTGAACCAAATGTTACCCCGGTCTGGTACCTCTGGGAAAACGACAAGTTCTACATAACGAGCCAAACCGACAAGAAAAAGTACAGTGATGTTCAACGAAATCAGAGAGTCGGCTTCTCGATAGACATCTACGAACCTGAGAACGAGCATCTGGCAAAGGGGGTCCATGGAAAGGGCAATGCCTACATCGTGCATGATAGGGAGGAGATCTCGAGTTGGGACAGGAAACTCATTGTGCGATACACCGGTAACTTAGAGAACCCAAAGGCAAAACAGCTTCTCGCCATTCCGAACGTATGTTTGATAGTCATAGAGCCCACACAGCTTGGGACGTGGGATAGTTCTAAAGTTTAGAGACAGGAAACGCAACCATAACTGTACGATCTGATTCTCACTTTGGCGGCGATGTATCTGACCAGACAGCACACGTCCTGACAAAAGACTCTAACTGTCCGAATTGCTGGTGGGCCGTTTGTCGCAGTAAGTATGCACTCTCACCTCGCTACATGTGTGTTGTAGTCACTGCTCCCGCATAATTTCTCCTAGGTCACGCTCATTGAATTGCCCGCCAAGAGGAATGGTCATGATCACGAACGTGACTGTGTGACCGCCTGGCGCAAGCTTCTGAGAGAGCTGGGAAATCTTATGCGCCTTTGCTTATGTCTGATTTTGATTTGATTCGAAGCAACGCTTTCGTGAGGAGGTCGATGAGATCGTTCAGGTCGCGTATGCTGATCAGTTCGACCGGGGTGTGAGCATATCTGGAAGGTAAGGCGAGGGCTCCCGTTGGCACGCCTGATCGCGACACGGCCACAGCGGTCGCGTCTGTCGTGAGGCCAGAGCTGAAGACTTCAAGCTGGTACCTGATCTTGTTCTCCTTCGCCGTGTCCACAAGTAGCTTTCTAATCTTGGAGTGAGCTATGAGGCCGGTAAGCGGGACGTCTGTGTCCATCACCTTTATGGCAGGTCCTCCATCAAGTCTCAGTGGTGCTGTCTTGAAATCCATCCCCGCAGCGTCACCGCAAAGCGTGATGTCCAAGCCTATGGCTGCGTCAGGCGCAAGGTCGTAGGCTGTGGTCTTAGCTCCACGTAAGCCAGGTTCCTCTTCCACTGTACCTACTGCAAGGACGGTTGCATCGTGTTTGGTCTTTGAGAGATTTTGCATTGCTTTGATTATGACGTAGAGCAATGCTCGGTCATCCATGGCCTTCCCACTAAGGAAGCCGTTTCCGATGTACTCAAGTGGAGCCTTGTAGGTTACAGGTGAACCGACGACGATGCCCATCTTCTCTACCTCCTCGCGGCTCCTCGCTCCTACATCAATGAACTGGTCCTTTACTGCGGGTGAAGTGAGGCGCTCCGGCCCACCCCACGTCCCTCCACCAATCATATGCGCAGGAATCACACCGACAACGCCAGAGACAGGGCCCTTCTCTCCGTGAACGAGGACATGCTTGCCTGGGAAGAGATAGTCGATAAGGTCTCCAACCTTGTCGAATCGGATGAAGCCATTGTCTTCTATGTACTTCGCCATTAGCCCTATTTCATCCATGTGCGCAAGGACCATCACCTTAGGTGCATCGGCCTTTGCGCTGTTCTTGGTTCCGATGACGTTGCCCATCTTGTCGATTCTTGTGTTGTCGACATACCTGGCGAGCTCATCTCGGAAGATCTTTGCAATTTCGTCTTCGAAACCCGAGACGCCTGGAGTTTCACTTAGTTTCCTCATTAATTCAAAATCAAGTTCGCTGGACATCTGTGTCACTTCGTTTGATATCTCTGGAGTTTCGCTTCGTCTATCTCGAACCCCAAGCCGGGCTTGTTGGGAACGGACAGGAATCCGTTCTCAATCTTTAGCGGATCCTTTATGACATCATCCTTGATCTTGGTTGAGCCTACCAGTTCGCAGGCCAGAGAACCAGCTATCCTCGTAGCAGTCATGAAATGCGCGCTCGCATTCGTGCCTGGCCCGAGTTCTATCATGCTTCCTACTAAGCATTGAAGGTCAGCCATCTCGGCGATGTAAGCCATCTTCTTTGAATTGTAGATGCCGCCGCTCTTCGTCACTTTGATGTTTATCATGTCAGCTGCTTCTCTTCTCACGACGTTCATCACATCTTCAGGGCTAAAGACGCATTCGTCTGCGAGTATGGGCGTGGAGACCGTTTTTCTCACCATGCTCAGGCCGTCCAAGTCGAATCTTGAAACCGGTTGGCTGACGAGTTCAGGATCATACGGTTCAATTTTTTTAATCATCCTGATGGCAATCTTAGGTGTATAGTTCTCCTCCACATCTATCCGGACCTTGATGTTTGGTCCTACAGCTTCTCTTGTTGCAGCGAAATTTCTCACATCAGTCTCGATGCCAAGACCGCCCTTTATTTTGATCGTCTTGTATCCCAGACCCTCCAGTCGTTTTGCTTCGGTGGCCATCTCTTCTGTTGTTCCGAGTGTGATGTGTCCTATTACGGGCAGTTTATCGTTGTAGCGTCCTCCGATGAGTTTGTAGACAGGCACATTCAACTTCTTGCCAATGACGTCCCAGAGGGCCATTTCAACACCCGCCTTCGTGCAATGATGACCAAGCACAACATCCATGTTCTTCACGATCTTTTCCAGTTCGAAGGGATCTTCGCCTTTGAGCATGGGAGCGAAATCTCCTCTGATCGAGGCTACTGACTCTGCTTGGTTTTCTTCCGCGTAGTAGGGGATAACGGCTGATTCGCCATATCCAGTGAGGCCCTCGTCCGTTAGGATTTTCACGATGACTCTATCCGCATTGGTTATGCTACCTCGCCAAACCACATATGGAACAAAGAAAGGTATGCTAACAGGAATTGCTTCTACTGATGTCACCTTCAGCGTCATTCACCTTCTTGAAGTTGCTCGATTTCTGGCATGGCGTTTTTTAGACTTTGCATTCTCCTCTACCTTCACTTTGCTGAGTAATTTCGCTCTATAGACATCTATAGAGTACGACCTTCAAGAGCAACGCGTGCTGAATTTGCATCCCCGCTTCAGTGCATCTTCCACACTCGAATGAGCATATTGATCGCAGTGCGCGCTGAACGATACGAATCGGCTCGAGGGCGGGAAGGGCCTTTGATTGAGTCGAGGAACAGCCCCCTTGTTCACAGAATCTGCCGCGTTAACCTGTTCGCAACTACGGTTTCAGTACGACCTTGATGGCTTCCTTCTTTGTAAGGAGGTCGAACGCCCTTGAGACTTCTCTGAGCGGCAACACGTGGGTGACAAAAGGCTTCACCTTGACGCGTCCGGATGCTATCAGATTAATCGCCCTCTCAAAGGTCAACCAGGTGTAGTCGAAAGAGCCGTGTATGTGAATTGCCTTCGACATGACCAAGAATTGCTTCAGTATCACGGGCTCACCATGAATACCCATCCAGACGACTTCTCCATTCTTCCGAACCATCTCGATGCTAGCGGTAATCGTAGCGGGGCTTCCAGCCATCTCCATCACAACATCAGCTCCAATACCATCGGTCAACCCCTGAACTTCCTTGACTGCGTCGACTTCCCTCGGGTTGATGGCATAGTCTGCTCCTAGCTGTTTTGCGAGATCGAGTCGCTGTTGGACGATATCAACCGATATGACAGTCTTTGCACCGATAGATTTGGCGATCTGAACGCCACATAGGCCTATGGGACCCGCACCCAGCACTACAACCGTCTTGAGAATTTCAGCCGAGAGCTTCTCGAAGGGATGCAAGGCACTTGAGAGACAGTCGCAGAGAGCGGCATCTTCCCACACCATATTCCTTGGGATTAGGTGTAGATTCTGGGCTGGGACTGCGACATACTCCGCATAAGACCCGTTCATGTCAACACCCAGCTCTCGAATCTCCGTGCAGTAGGCTCTCTGACCCTGTTTGCAGTAGAAGCAGTGACCGCAGCTGACCATCAGTTCAGCGGAAATGCGATCACCAACTTTGAACTGTGTGACATGCGGTGCGACCTCGACAATCTCACCTGCAAATTCATGACCCGGAATGAATGGGATCGGCAACTCCGACAAGGCGCCTATAGCCTCCCCTTTGTAAAGATGGATGTCACTTCCACAGATGCCCGTGGCTTTCACGTTTACTACCACCTGACCAAATCCAATTCCGGGCTTTTCCACATTCTCTCGATATTCGAACCCCATGCCCGGCTTCGATTTCAAGACAGCTTTCAAGATGCTACCTCCATTGGACTCTGGCTAATGTTTGAATTCCTCAACGTCTGTATACCATTCTGATCGTGAAAATACCTGTGTCTAGTGTTACCGCAACGGTAAGAGACGCTCCTGTGTGATCCAAAGCTGAATTCAACGAAGAACTTCTCCAGCTTGCTCCTGAAATTCCCAGAGGTAGTGAAATCTAGGTCGGCAAGGTTGCGTGCCAGCCTCTCGAACTGATACCGGTATCTCGAGCAATGAAGCATTAGGGCGGTCGCTCCCATCAGTCTAAGCAAGATTCCCTTCGCTTCCGCTTCATTGATGACTCGCAGAGCTTCATCAGCAAGACTCGATATGATTCTGTTGGACGAGTGCAATGCAACCGCTCCAATGCTTAATGTGAGCGAATCGCGTGAATGAACTAAAAGTTGTTGGGTAAAGATCGCATATATCGAGTAAGTTAACTAAGTATCTGGCATTGCGAAATTCAAGATGTGACTGGTGGGGCTAATAGTATATCAACGTGTCCTGCGAGGTCTTCTGCTCGTCCTCTCTGACAAACGCATAAAGAGCCGCATGTTCAACTCTGAATGATCTCGAGAATTCCCATGTTGATACCAAGAGAATAATAGACGTTAATACAACAGCCCTCTGTCTACATAATTCGAAGCCATAGAGGAGGAGATCTTTGACTCGAGATCAAGAGGCAAGAGAATGCGCTCTCAAGTATGTGGATTCACATGTTGGTGAAATGGTAGATTGGCTGTGCGAATTTATTGGATTCAAGTCGTTGGGTGGGATGCATGTTCTTGGTCAGGAACTCGAGGCTCAGGAGTGGCTCAAGAAGCAGTTTGAGCAGTGGAGGCTCTTTGACAAGATAGACTACTGGTTCGTTGACTCGGAAAAGAGAAGACCCAATGTCGTCGGGGTTATCACGGGCAAGAGGCCAAGTGAAGGTAAGAAACTGATCTACAATGGTCATGTCGATGTTGTGCCAGTGCCGGACGAGGAGCTAGCACGCTGGGGATCAGATCCTTGGAGAGGTACTGTAAGAGAAGTCCGCGTCTACGGTCGAGGAGCAAACGACATGAAGGGTGGCTTGACCGCTACGGTCTGGGCTACGCGAGCCATTGTTGACAGCGGAATAGAGCTCAATAGCGATCTGATCATAGAGGCGGTCGTTGGTGAGGAGGAAGGTGGCGCAATCGGGACAAGAGCAGCTGTGCAGAGGGGTTACACAGCTCCGTTTGCGGTTGTTACGGAGCCAACCGATCAAGAAATCAAAGTCTCAACTGTTGGAAACTTCGATTTCAGACTCCAAGTCACAGGAAAGGAAATGCATACGGGGTGGAGAAATAGGATGCTCTACCCTCAGAGACATGGGATCCCAACGGGGTCTGAGGTGGGCGTCGACGCCATTGAAAAAACGGTCAAGTACATCTCGGCTTTTCGTGAGCTTGAGAGGCAATGGGCCCTAAGGTGGAGGCATGACCTTTTCGACAATCCTCTCGGAAGTACCGGGCTGGGGGCCTTTACCATAAATGTCACTCAGATCCGTGGCGGGAACTATAAGGGGTCTGTGGCGGGTCAGTGTGAGATAGCAGGTGAGGTGTACTATCCCCCATGGGTCAAGGCTGATGATGTGATCGGCGAAATGAAGGCGACTATAGAACACACATCCTTGATGGATGACTGGCTGAGGTCACATCCTCCAAGATTCTTGGTGCCTGAGACGTTTCATGTACCGGGATATGAGCTGGATAGGCGGAACGAAGGCTGCGAAGCGCTTGCTAGGGCATTCAGGGAATCGATAGGTTCAGAAGCAACTTTCGCAGCTTTCCAAGGTCCAGGAGACTGGAACTACCTAGGCAACATGGGAATCCCTACCGTAGCATTTGGACCTGACTCGATGGGAGCACACGGACCCAACGAGAGCGTATCAATAAGGGCCATGGTCCAAGTCTGCAAGACACTAGTCGCTATGGCGATCGACTGGTGTGGCTTGTAAGAGGAAATTTGAGACAACATCCGTTGTCTTTATCCGATGGGGGTGCGAAGCATCCACACAGAACCCACACCCAGCGATAATGGCAACGATCACGCGTGAGTGGTCATGATGGGAACTCCGCTACTCGTTCTGAACCATTTTCGGTGACTTTTCGAAGATGTCCTTGGGAAGACTTTCGCGACATTACGCAAGGATATCCTTGTCGAGCTCCGTAGGATTATTCATGAATCCAGAGGAGTGGAAAACGTCGCTCAAGCGAAATGCTTCAACCCGGGAAGCGAATACGCGATTAGCGTGCTGAGGGGTCTCCCCGTCGTTCTTTCAAACATAGGAATCAAGAGTCACGTCTGGCTAGTCTTGATAGTGTGAGCCTCAGCGCGCGGACGTAGAGATAAGAATGAGAAGAGTGGTAGCCGAAGCCAACGCTTCAACGAGCAATCTCGGTCCAGGATACGATGTGCTGGGAATAGCTCTTGATGTCATGCGCGACACCGTGGAAGCTTGTAAGAGTGACTCTCAGACTGTTACCCTTGAGGTTGAAGGACTGCAAGCCGACACTATCTCGCTGGAACCAACTCGGAATACGGCCGGTAGAGTCGCACTTGAGTTCTTTGAACGCTACCGAACATCAGGCTTTAGATTGAAGGTAACCAAAGGCGTTCCGCCGGGCTCGGGTCTTGGAAGCAGTGGCGCAACAGCGGCCGCAACAACGGTGGCTCTGGATCGCCTACTTGGCTTGGACCTTAGCGAGGACGAGTTGGTGGGGATCGCTGCTAGAGGTGAAATTGCCACTGCAGGCGCTCCGGTGGCCGATAATGTCGCTTCTGCGATTCTGGGCGGATTCGTTATCATCCGATCATATCAACCGTTAAGAGTTTTGCACTTCAAAGCGCCGAAGTCACTTGCTCTGGCACTGGCCCTTCCAAAGGCAGGAAAGAAGACGACCGAACAGTTTAGGGCGATTCTTCCGACCGAGGTGCCTTTAAACAAAGTAATCGAAAACTTAGGGGCAACATCATGCGTGGTTGCGGGTTTACTGACAGATGATATCGCTCTCGCAGGAAGTGGGATGATGGGTGATCAAATCGTAGAACCTGTTCGAGCCCGATGTTATGTAGGTTTCGAGGAAGCAAGGAACGCGGCCTTGGCCGCAGGTGCTGCCGGAGTTTTCCTTAGCGGAGCTGGACCTTCTGTCGTAGCGGTAGTAGACATCAATCGCGTTTCTCCACAAGAAGTGGCGGAAGCAATGAGGGATGGCTTCTTGGCACATAAAGTGCCCTGCGACGCGTTGGTTTCCAGCGTTGGCGAGAAAGCCAGAGTTGTGTTGTTTGAGTAGGTTGCGACACGTTTGATGCAATCAAAAGATGCTACCAGATCGACGACGCTGAACGATTGACAGGGCACTCAGCCTACTCCGCATGAAAGCGCACTGGCTCAGCAAGGGCTGGAGATCGGATGTTCAAACTATGGCAGGTCTCCTTAACTATCGGCATGGAAAGGCAGGTATGAGTCATACTCCGGACGCAGGTGAGACAGCTCTCAGGCACGTAGATTCGAATCCTGACGAAGTGGTGAGGTGGCTTCGTAATTGTATCGGGTTCAAGTTTTTGCGGAGGTGCACATCACCGGTGAGCAAAAGCCATGGTCTTCATAGAGTTTTAGGTGAGTGAACTGTCCAAAATGGCGATTAGACTTTATCTCACACATGGCAATCTCTTGTCTCGATTGTTTGGTTTCGTTGGTCACGAATAGGCAAAGTGGTTCGGATGAGGTTGAAGGATAAGGTTGCCATCGTTACTGGGGTGTCACACTCTCGGGGTATTGGATACGCTACTGCAAAAGCAATGGGCAGAGAAGGCTCGAGCATTGTCATCGCTGATATCTCAGACAAGGTTTTCGAATGTGAAAGAAACCTGCAGGAGTCCGGGTACAAGGTCATGGCCTTTCGGGTCGACCTTAGCAGGTCAGAAGAAGTCGACCAAATGGTCAAGGTTGTTTTAGGGAAATTCGGTGGGGTCGACATTCTAGCCAACATCGCGGGCGTGCAACCGCGAGTACCGAACATCCAAGAGAGCGAACGCTTCTCCGTCCCGTTTGTTGACTTGACGGAGAAGGATTTGAAGCGAGCCTTGAGCAGCAACTTGATGACCACCTTCAATTGCATTAAGGCAGTTCTTCCAGGGATGATAGAGCAGAGGTACGGGAAGATTGTGAATATGTCATCTGTTACAGGTCCACTTGTTTCTCAACCTGGCTTGACGGCTTATGCGATTGCGAAGGCCGGCGTTACGGGCCTGACTCACACGTTGGCGCTTGAGGTAGCGGAGTATGGCATAAACGTGAATCAGATATGCCCTGGTTCAATCGACACTGGCCTTGAGCTAGACGAGATTGAGAGAGAATGCGCAGAAGGAATAGCGATGAGAAGACTTGGTAAACCGGAAGAAGTTGCTAATCTCGTCGTGTTCTTGGCATCTGACGAAGCATCCTACATGACTGGTCACATGGTCGTCATCGATGGAGGCAACATACTACAGGAACTTCATCCACCGTTATCCAAGAGGACGAGGACGCGAATCTGAGATCCCTGAGGACTAAGGTGGGCTTTCCTGGCTCATTTCAGTCAGCAATGTTACACCAATCGATCGCCATAATAGCAAGCGCTTTGCAGCATTCGATCACATCTTCGATTGGCACGAATTCATCCACGCCATGGGTTCCCATCCAGTAGCCTCCGGGCCCAAACACCACCGCTGGCATCCCGTGTTTCGCAAACCACGATGCATCGCAAACCGTTACATAGGTTGAAAAGATCGGGGTCTTCGATAGGGCTTCGATGTAGGCATTGGCTAAGGCTCTGCACCCTGGATGATTCCTAGAAACATTGATCGGTCTGAGATGGAATGTGAAAGGAGCCTTCAGCTTTGGGGCGTGCTTCGCAAGCCAATCGTCCGTTCCAGAGATGTTCGTGAGGACCTGTTTCATTTCCCGTATGACTCTGCTTCCATTTATCCATGACGGATAATACACTTCGCCAATTATCTCACAGGAACCCGGAACTGAGCTGAAATACGTCCCACTCCTCACTATGGAGACGGCAATGCTGAACTGCCCAACACCGTGAGCACCTACTCCCGTCAGTTCATCTCTCCATCGTATGTTCCATTGTCTTTCCAATTCCCTGAAGACCCCAACCAGCTTCATCGTCTTTTCAAACGCATCTACACCGACCTCAGGACCAACAGGAGTACCGTACCTCTGAGGATAGAGAAGCATATTCCTAACGAAGTTGCAGCAGTCTCTTCCATCAACGTTCAGCTTATAATCAAAGTTCCCTACGGAAACTGGTGACAGTTCGCAACATGTAGACTCGGTGACGATGACAAAGGGAGCCACGTAGCCTCTCTTGATCGCCGCGTTGGTACCTAGCCCTTGGCCTTCTTCTTCACCGACAACAATTTCCACGATCAGGTCATTTGCTAGACTTAACCCAACGTCCCGTATGGCCCTTGCAGCCCAAATCATTGCGGCGTTTCCTCCTTTCATGTCATTCGCGCCGCGGCCGTAGACTCGCCCCTTGCGTATCGTAGCCTTCCACGGATCGACTGACCACCTCTTTCGTTGGTCTTCAGATACGGGAACTACATCACCATGCCCATTGAGAATTAGCTTCTTACCGCGCGCTGTGCTCCTGCCTCCGACAATTCCAACTACATTTGGCCGTTTTCCTGTTGCGTCTGCGGGCCAGAAATCAATCTTGTCGAAGATGCTCATTTCCTTGAATTGATCACGAATCCAACGTTGAGCATCAAGTTCATTGCCACATTCAGATCGGTGGGCGATATGTTTCGCTAACCAATCTACGATTTCTTCCTTGTGCCTTTCAATGTATCTCAACACCTGCGTCCTTGCTTCTTCTCTTCTCATCGAAAATCACTCAGGTCTGTTGTACTTGGCATATACGCTATAGCTTGGCTCTTATCATCGCAGGTCGACTCCTCTGGAAGCCTGCGGACGATGGTTGCCTCATCTCACGGGTCTTTACTACGGACCAACAGACAGTAGGGGTAACAACGTGATTATACCCCATATCCTCCCTGCTAACTTCATCATCAATTCAAAATCGAGTTCGGTGGACATCGAGATCACATCGTCCGATACCTTTCGAGCTTGGCCTGATCTATCTCGAAGCCCAAGCCTGGTTTGTCTGGAACCGACAGGAATCCATTCTCGATCATCAACGGGTCCTTTATGACATCATCCTTAATCTTAGTTGAGCCGACTAGTTCGCATGCAAGTGACCCCGCTATTTTCGTGGCTGTCATGAAATGTGCGCTCGCGTTCGTGCCGGGGCCGAGCTCTATCATGCTCCCGATAAGACAGGGTAGGTCAGCCATTTCAGCAATGTTCGCCATCTTCTTTGAATTGTAGATTCCCCCGCTCTTCATGACCTTGATGTTTATCATGTCGGCTGCCTCTCTCCTGACGACTTCCATGACATCTTCAGGGCCGAAGACGCATTCGTCCGCCAGTATCGGAGTGGCGACCGCTTTCCTCACCATACTCAAACCGTCCATGTCAAACCTCGAGACGGGCTGGCTGACGAGCTCAGGATCGTACGGCTCTATGGCTTTGATCATCTTGATGGCCGCTTTGGGCGTATAGTTCTCCTCAACATCTATTCTGATCTTGATGTCGGAGCCTACTGCTTCTCGTGCTGTGCAGAAATTCTTGACATCAGCCGCAAGCCCGAGACCTCCTTTCAATTTTATTGTCTTGTGGCCTAGGCTCGCCAATCGTTCCGCTTCGCTCGCTGTCTCTTTCGGTGTCACCAGTGTGACGACTCCAACCACGGGTAGCTTGTCATTGTAGCGTCCTCCGATGAGCTTGTAGACCGGTAGATTCAGTTTCTTGCCGATCATGTCCCAGAGTGCTGTCTCAATAGCAGCCTTTGTGCAGTGATGACCCAGCACAAGGTCCGTGTTCCTCACAAACTTTTCGAGCTCGAACGGGTCTTCCCCAACTATCATACGGGTAAGGTCCTCTTTGATTGAAACCAGTGACTCTGCTTGACTCTCGTCTGCATAGTAAGGTAGGACAGCTGATTCGCCATACCCCGTTATACCTTCGTCTGTTGTTACTTTCACGATGACTCTGTCCACATGTGTTATCGGTCCTCGCCAAACCACGAACGGGACGGATAGCGGCACACTAACAGGAATTGCTTCAACTGACGTAATCTTCACAGTCATTCACTTCCCAGAAGTCGTTCGGGTTCTGTAAGACGACCGCATTATGCTCTTTAGCCTTTGCAACCAGTCGCGCGCTCACTTCGGGGAACGATTTCGTTCTAAGAACAACTATCGTTCGAAATGGAAGTCTTCGTGCTCACTCGAAAACTAGCGTACGGTCAAGATACCAGTGCAGTCTTTCGCGTTTGGCGATCACCAACACCGTTGGACCCCTGTCACTAAGAGTGCATCTCAGAGTTCCTTTCTCGATTGCTGCCTTCTTCGCGTCCAGATGCCCCGGATACAAGAACAAGGCTCCAACAGGCTCCACTACCTCCGCGGCGAATTCAGTCAACTGCGCTTTGGTGGAGTTCAATCCAAGTAGATGGTCATATGCGACTGGTGTGGCAGCAGCACTTGCACCGCTACTCTCAGACCTGATCCAGGGGAATCCCCCTCATCACTCGGATCTCAAAGCCGGATACCTCGAACCTTTTTTAGGAATTCGAGTGCCGTTCTCGCTCCGCTATTTTCCTACTTCCACTACGCCATACATCAAGCGCTAGGCAAAGCACATCGTACCCCGGTCCCAGACTGTTGATCGAGGCAGGGGGACGAATGACAAGTCTCCGATGGGACTTCCCCATGGCCGTGACTTCTGTCGCCGAAAAACTATGCGCGGGACAGTCTTGCGGCGACTTTGATAGCCTCAACGAGGCTTGCTGGATTTGCGGTACCGAGGCCTAGCCTTGCTCGGTGATACGCTGTACCATGGTCGGGGGACGTTCGCACGATCGGTAACCCAATGGTTATATTCACTCCAATCTCAAATCCCAAGAGCTTTATCGGGATACATCCTTGGTCGTGATACATCGCTACCACTATGTCAAACTGTCCTTTGTTGGCTCTGCAGAACACCGTGTCGGCGGGCAAGGGACCGACCACGTTAATTCCCAAGTTCTTGGCCGACTCTACGGCAGGTGTAATCTCATTGATGTCCTCTCTACCAAACATCCCCGCCTCTCCTGCATGAGGGTTCAGGCCGGCAACAACAATCCGTGGATCGCTTATTCCGAATCTCAGCATAGACTGATGGGCCAGTCTGATTGTCGCTAGAACATTGTCCTTTTTGATTAGATCGATCGCCTCCCTGAGTGAGACATGTATCGTGACGAGGATGACTCGGAGAGAGCCGGCCACAAGCATCATCGCATAGTCATTTGAATGAGTCAGATCCGCCAAGATCTCAGTATGGCCGGGATAATTGTACCCTGCCAAGTTCAATGCCTCTTTGCTGATGGGCGCTGTTGTGATTGCATCGATGTCTCCACGTATGGCCATTTCCACGGCTCTCTTGATGTATTCGAAAGAGGCTCTGCCGGCCATGGCCTGAGCTTTTCCCATCTTGAGTTCCGTAAGATCCACATTCGAGAGATCAAGGACGTCCATAGACCCGTGAGAGAATTTGGCTTCGGACACATTCTCTACTCGTCTGATTTCAAGATGAGTGCGAGCAACTTCCTGCGCCCGGGACAGAATCCTGACATCTCCTATTACTAGGGGTCGGCAGAAGTCATGGATCTCGCCTATAGACAGGGCTTTGTTTATGATTTCTGGTCCTATTCCCGCCGCGTCCCCCATCGTTATTCCGATTATCGGCTTGTCGATCAAGATCCAAACAAAGCCTCGCGTGATTCTTAACTGAAACTCTCCAACTTCATGCTCACGTTCAGTGTCGACTAGCCGGTTGCAAATCACCGTGCTTTAGGACTTTTGCTCAGAGCAGAATGCAATCAAACGAAGGCACAATCCAATTGGCAACCGGGCCAAGGAAAGTGCGTAATCAGAGGGGTTCAACGAAGGGACCCATGGCCGATATTCGTCGCTTTCGAGCCGACGATGGGCGATGCAGCGACTGTAAAACGTAATTCGAAGCAGCATCGTTTCACATCGATATTTTCCGCTTCTTTCGTTGGCTTGTGCTTAACGAATCGTAGAATATCTTGCCAACTTCAGCTACGGCGTCCCAGCCCTTGACTAGATTTACACCTTTTGTCATTACACAGACTATGAAGGGCTTGCAGGGTAGATGCACAATCCCAACGTCATTGCAGACATGGAAGAATTCTCCAGTCTTGTGTTCGATTCGAATCTCTTGGGGAATGAGTCTTCTCAGTCCCAACTGGTCCTGCGTCTTCGCGAGGATGTCTAGGATAAGTTGACAGCTTTGGGCATCCAGTATGTCGACTCCTGCAATCTTTTCCAAGGTCGCCATCATCTCGTAGGGGCTGGATAGGTTCTGTAGCCCCTTCTCAGCTGACTCTAGATCCATGAACTTGCGTTGCAACTTAGTCTTCGCTAATCCCAAATTGCGTATCGTATCCTCAATGTTCTCGAGACCGAGCAGATCGATGAGGAGATTTGCCGCAACATTGTCACTTACAATCATCATCAGGGTAGCCGCATCCTTCAAGGAAATGCGAGTCACGGATTCAAGATCCTTGAGCACTCCGCTTGACATTTGACTCCACAGCGGTCCGACTCGATCAGTTATCGGAATCTCGATGAAATCATCAAGCTTGCGTTTTCCGGCTCTGACTTGCTTGAACAGTTCGATTAGAATGTGAATCTTGATAGTGCTTGCGGCTGGGAAGGATGTGTGCTCGTTGTAATAGAATGAGGCCTCACCGTTTAATGTTCTGACGGCAATCCCTAGCGTCCCTGAAAGCTCGTCCGCGATCCCTCTTATCGTTTGCTGCAATCCGGAGAAAGGGTTCTCGTTTCCTTTTTCCATGAAGCTGTCAGCGCAACACCTACAAGGACAGAGCAGAAAGATGTTGCGAAGAACTTCCAGCTTGGTGAGTGACCCGCATTGAAAGACGACAAGCAAGAGGGGAAGTATGGTGACAGGAATGTCCTATAGTGAAGCAGTTGTCACGAAGCCCGTTGCGGACCTCTACGCCAGAACGAGCGTCAGATCACCGCGGGTTACTCAGGCAATACTTGGGACTCCTCTGATAGTCAACAAGGAAAACAAGAACTGGCTCTGGGTTACGATGCCGGATGCCTACAGAGGCTGGATAGAAGCCACCGCCACCAAGAGACTGAAAGAAGGGGAACCACGTTATGCGTCGACGAGTTCGATTGCTTTAGTCACGAGCAACATTAGCGTGGTATACTTGGAGCGCTCCGAAAAAGGAGGAGAGAGCCTACCTATCACTATAGGAACAAGACTTGAGCTAGTTGCTGAGCAAAGCCACCGTCTCAGAGTACGACTCCCAGACAAGGGGCTTGGCTGGGTGAGAAAGAAGGAGACCCAAATACGCGAGGCGAATTTCAGGTATCCCTTGGCGACCCGTCAGAAGGTACTCGAAACGGCGAAACGGTTCCTAAACGTTCCCTACCTGTGGGGCGGTACAACGCCCCTTGGCTTCGACTGTTCAGGATTAGTGCAGCTGACTCATCGACTAAATGGGATAGAGTTGCCGCGCGACGCCGACCAGCAGTTCGCCGTAAGCAGACCTGTTGAGGTCCGGGAATTGGAGCCGGCGGACCTACTGTTTTTCTCAACCAAGGGAAGAGGAATCACTCACGTTGGCATATTTTCCGGAGACGGAAGTTTTCTTCATGCTTCCGGTAAGGAGAAGGAAGTCACAGTGACCCCCTTCAAGGACCGTTATTATCAGTCGATCTTAGTCTCGCCAGGAAGAGTTTGGCCCACGGGTTGACTAGTCATTCAGTAGCGTTGGCGTGTCAGATCCATGCCCATCAAGAGCGTGGCGGCATCGCGGATGGAACTGGCAGCATGATGGCGAACAACGGGGCTTAGTTAGAAAGGGAGAGTCCATCTAAGGCATGTTGACGCTGAGAGAAGCTTGGTGCCATTTCTAGTCGGGCTGGCTGAGCTTTTTTCTACTGTTTCTGCTAGAAAAATGGGGGATGGGGCCTTCTGGCCCCTAGAAGCTCCTCTTCACTATGAAGGAGCTTACTGCAGGCAGTTGGAGTAGGCCGAGGAAAGAAGGTTGTGATAACGGTGCTGAGAGCGGTGCCTTCATCTCTCCTTTGTATATGGCGTAGAAGTAGTTTCCCCATATTGCTGGGTTGGAACTTTCGAGGCCCGACGCAACCGGGGCGTCGGGACGTTCGTGAAGCCAAGAGCGGGAGAGAGACCAACTTGTACCAAAGGTTCGCCAACAGTATGCGTAATCATCGTTGACAATCTTCTGAATCTGACCGATCACCTGAAGCCTCTGAGCTGGATCCGCAATCGTCGCTTGCTCGTCAACGAGTCTATCGACTTCGGGATTACTGTACCCTATCCTCAGGGCAAGGGTTCCGCTACTCCGAGCGAAGGGCACCAAGAAGTCGTCTGGATCAACGTAGTCAACGACCCAACCGATGAAGAAGACGCTCACCTGCCTTGCTCGAGTCGCAGCAAGGAACTGAGGCCAAGCGAGCCCCGCTACTCGCGCGTAGAGACCCGTTTCAGAGGCAAAGTTGTTTATCGTGGTGGCCAAGATTGTTGCTGCCGTCTCGCGAGCTATGTTTCCTAGGTTGTAGGCCAGTTCAATAGTCTTGGGGTTATCGGGACTGAAGGCATTGTCGGGCGTGATTGGGCTAGTTCCAGCCTCCATCAGAAGTTGCTTCGCTGTCTCAGGATCGTACGGTGTTGGTGGTATGTTCGGGTCATGACCGAACATTCCCGGTGGGATCATCTGAGTACCCGGAATTGCGAAATCCTGAATCACATCGTGTATGTAGGCTGTCCGGTTGAATGACAGTGTGAATGCCTTTCGTATCCTCACATCCGAGAAGGGCTGGAAGGGTAGCGGCTTTCTATCGGGCCCATTTATCTTCTGGTTGAAGCCGATGTAGTCGGTAATGAACTGCGGGAAGAGGCACTTACCCAAGATCGGCTCCGAAGGCGGACACTGCGGGAACGCTTGGAATTCGGGACTTACGGGGACCAGCCTGTACTCACGGAACCATGTGTCCTTGTCGACAAACTGGAAGATCAGACCTCCAGTAACAGGAATTCCAGCCATGTCCGCAGTCCCAGCTTTGAAGTCGAGGACTCGGGTATTGGCGTCATCAATGCCCTTTATGATGACGTTTGGTACCGGTGCCAGTCCGAGCTTCTCAGGTCCACCCCAATAGTTCTCATTCCGAACCATGATAACGGTCTGCGTTGCCTTGTCCCAAGACTTGAGCGTGTAAGGCCCCGTACCGACCATGTTCTCATTCACCCACGGATTCAGCTGGCTATGATAGTCCCCTGCCGTTACACCCTCGATGTAGGGAGTGCCGTCTGTTGGAGCAGTCCAATGGGCCTTGAAAGCGGTCGAGCTGACAATCGATCCGACCGAGAAAGCCAAGACGAAAGGCCACCCCGAATAGGGGCGCTCTAGGTGCATCGCGACAGTCATGGGGTCAATGACTTCGATCGGCTTTGCGTTAAGCAGGTCATCTAACTCCTCTTTCGTGTACGCATCGCCATATCCTTCGGGGGCGCTGGGTCCGGCGTTATTGTAAGATTTACTGTAGTTCGCCCCGCCCCGAATTACTTGGGCCATCGTCCAAGCAGGGCCGTCAGCGTCATCTATGATCAATACTCGCATCAGACTGAACCAGACTGCGTCGGCGTCTACAGGCGTTCCGTCAGTGAACGTGATGCCACTTCGCAGGTGGAAGGTATATGTGAGACCGTCGGGACTCAACTCGTAGCTCTCAGCCAGCCACGGAACGACCTCGTCGGCTTTTTCACCTTTGAAGAACAGGAGTGGTTCGTACACGTTTTGAATAATTTGGCCGCCTGATGTCTCGTAGTCCGTGGCGGGATCTAGCGTGTCTGGTTGACCTATTGTTTCCACAATGATGGTGTCTGGGTTCGGGACGACGACTGGAGGAGTCGTGGTTGCGGTTGGTACTGGTCCTGGAGCGGGCTGCGGTATGGCGAAGTATGCTCCCGCTGCTACTGCTGCGATGATGATGACGATAACGATAGCTGCCTGCACACGTGTAATAGCCTTACTAGACAATTTTCCAAAAACTCCGCGAGTAGAGAGAGAGGTTGAGTCAGCCTTAACACTTGTGACAGCGAGTTGGACCAAAGTAGTTTCAAGTTTCGAAAATAATTTACGTCGTGGTGCGAGTTTCCTTCGTGAATGAACGGCTAAGGTGCCTGTTGCAGGCAATTCTTCCTATCCGTAAGGTCTTTCCGCCGCTCGATATCTCGTATGACTTACGGAATTTTTGCGATCTGCAAAACCTTCCAATTCTCAAAGAAAGAACGGAAACATCAATACTGTGATATGGCCAGCTTACGAAAGGCTGGACTGTCGTGAATAGGCTTCAGATGTCTCAGAGACTCTTTGAAGAAGCGAGGAAGCTGACGCCCGGGGGGGTTCATAGTGCGATTAGGTTCTTTGAGCCCTACCCTCTCTACATATCAAGCGCCAGTGGCGCAAGGATCTATGATGTGGACGGAAACGAATACTTAGATTACCATATGGGTTTTGGACCTGTTATACTGGGACATTCGCATCCAAGGGTAAACGTTGCTGTCAGAGAACAGTTGGGCAAGGGCGTAGTTTACGGGTTATCTAACGAACTCGAAGTCGAGGTTGCGAAGAAGATTGTGCAACATGTTCCATCAGCACAGATGGTAAGATTCTGCAGCAGCGGAACTGAGGCAACCTATCATGCCATTCGCGTCGCTCGAGCCTACACGGGCAGGCAGAAGATCATAAAGTTTGAAGGCGCCTACCATGGCTGGCACGACTTCGTTTCCGTTAGTTCGGGTCCGTCCCTGAGTGAAGCGGGATCAATAGAAAGCCCGATTGCAGTTTCTGATAGTGAAGGCTTGTCTGAAGCGGCCAAGAACACGATAGTGGTTCCGTTCAACCATCCTGAGATCCTAGAGAAGACGATCAAGGGGCATCGGGGCGAGATTGCGGCTCTCATAACAGAACCGATCCTCCATGGTAACGCCACATGCATTCCTCCCGCAGACGAATTCTTGGATTTCCTTAGGGAGATTACTGCAGTAGAAGACATCCTCTTGATATTCGATGAGGTGGTTACTGGCTTTCGTCACGGCCTGGGAGGAGCCCAGAAACTATTCGGCGTAAAGCCTGACCTGACCACATTTGCCAAGGCGATGGCAAATGGTTTCCCGATTGGCGCAGTTTGCGGCAGAGAAGAAGTAATGATGATGTTCAAGCCTGTGGGGAAGGTTGACTACGGTGGCACATATAACGGGAATCCAGTTAGCATGGCGGCCACACTGGCAACAATTGCGGAATTGGAAAGTAGCCAAGCCCACCAACACCTCTTCGAACTTGGACGGAAGCTTCGCGATCAGCTAACCGAATGCGTCACCGAACTGAGCCTTAGAGCTCAGGTCGTTGGCTTCGGCTCAGTGTTTCAACTACTCTTCACTGACATGGAGATCCACGATTATCGAGACACGCTAAGCTCTGACAAGGAACAATTCAGGAGGTTCCAACAAGCGATGATGGGCAAGGGCATCTTCATAGTCCCGCAATCGAACAAGAGATGTCACATCTCAGTCGCCCACACAATCGACGATATTGACCGTACCGCCAAAAGCGCTAGAGATGTTCTTCAAAGTTTGAAGTCGTAAAACCCTGAACCTACAACCCCACAGTACCTCTTGACATGCTGAGTCGAAAGTACAACGCTCTGCCTAGCCTGCGCGACTAGGTCGGAACTTGATGCCATATCGAATCATGCCGTCGTCCTCGTAGATTCTTCTGAACGTTGCCTCGACCCGGAGACCGATCCTCAGATCTTCGGGTTTGCACTCTGCCATCTGCGCGACTATCTTTGGTCCCTCATCGAGCTCCACGACTGCAACATGATACGTGCCAACAAGATTCTGCTGGGTCGAGAACTCCGGTGGAGACCCGCCTCGCGAGATGGTTGTGAAAGAGTAAATCCTGCCTTTACCGCTCAACTTCAAAGGTTCAGACTCAAGGGCTCTGCCGCACTTGAGGCAATTCAGACCTTGAGGGATGTTTATCGCCCCACAAGCCTTGCACTTTGCACCAATCAGAGCATATCTTTGGGGTATCCCTCTTGAGTAGGTTGGAATCGAGACATATGCCACCCCAAGACTCCCTCCGATCAAATTTTGGTAAACATTTTTCGAAGCTTTAGATAGGTTGTGTAGTCTACGTACTCCTTCCTAGCGAGATAATCCTCGTATCCAAACCCGGCCGTGGGTTTCATTTCTCGCTCAACTAAGAAGCTGACCGCATCTGCTCCACCGCCCGGACCATAGGAGCATAGAATCACGTGCTGTTTCGGCAACGCTGACTCGAGTATCTTGGACAGTGCTAAGAAAGGTGAGGCGGCTCCAACGTCACCTATCATTGCCGAAAACATGCTTGGATTTATCTTCTTGTCTTCGAATCCAAGCTTTCTGGAGAGTTCGAGGGCCCTCGCGTCGCCAAGCCCCTGGAGCAAAAACCAATCATAATCCTTCGTTGATCGACCAAGTTTGTCCAGCAAGTCTTTCGTGCATGAAGTGACAACCTCATCTGATAGAACTTCGTGGTAACGTCCCAGATCGAGGGCAGAGACGTACTTGTCGCCATCTCTCCTGAATCTCTCCCCCAGACTCTCGCTTACGATCGAGGATGATCCGTCAAAAACAGCCCCCAGTTGCTCGTTTCCGATGACCAGCGCGGCTGCACCCGCCCCGAATTGATGTTCAATGGGTCCTGACGGATCAGCCAAGGGACAATCGGAGGCCACCACAAGTCCGCATTTTCCTCTTCCGGAAGCAACGAAATCCATACAGCTCAGCAAAGCGGATGTGCCGCATCTCGTAGAGGAAGTGACATCGAGCGTAACGGTGTTGCTCCTGCACCCTAGGGCTGTCGCGATCGTGCTCGCGTTCTGTTTCTCGGCGTACTCAGGCGATGTGGAGCCGAAGTACAGGGAGTCTATCTTGGATGGCTCGGCCTGCGCGTTTCTGAGGGCGTTTGACGCCGCCTCGACGGCCATGGTGACTGAATCTTCATCGAAGTCACTGACGGATTTCTCCTCGACGCCGCGCGGAGCGAAGTACCCCCAGGCCTTCTGATACTCCTCACGCTTGATCCTCAGCCTGGGTATGTAGACGCCGCAGCTTATGATTCCGGTTGACATGGTCATGGATCACCTCATGCTCCGAGGATATGGACTACGGCTGTGGCCCCGGAACCTCCGACATTATGCGCCAAACCAAACTTTGCGTTCGGAACCTGCCTACTCTTCTTCTCAGCCTCTCCCCAGAGCTGCTTTGTTATCTCATAGATCTGGCCTACGCCGGTTGCTCCTATGGGGTGGCCTTTCGCTTTTAGTCCCCCGCTCGCGTTGACTGGGATGCGTCCGCCGATGTATGTCTGCCCTTCCTCAATCAGCTTTCCCCCCTCTCCTTTCTTGCAGAACCCTAGGTCCTCATAGGCCATGATCTCAGCGATCGTGAAACAGTCATGCACTTCGGCGAAGCTGATGTCCTCGGGTTCTAGTTTGGCCATGTCGTAGGCTTGCTGCGCTGCCTTTCTTGAGGCTTCGAGAGTGGCGAAGTCTTCTCGCTGAAAGACTGCGAGGCGATCGGTTCCTGCTCCGACACCAAGGACTCTAATCGGTGAGTCGGTGAACTTCTTCGCTATCTCAGCGTTGCAGAGTATGGCGGCAGACGCACCGTCGGATGTGGGACAGCAGTCGAAGAGTCGCAGCGGATGGCAAACCGTCGCTGACTTGGTTGCTTGCTCGAGTGTGATAGTTCGTTGGAGCTGAGCTTTTGGGTTGTCTGCGCCGTACTTGTGGTTCTTCACGGCGACCATGTGGAGCTGTTCCTCTCTTGTGCCGTGTTGGTGAATATGCCTCTGAGCCATGAGAGCGTAGACCCCTGCGAAGGTCATTCCTGCAAGACGCTCCCACTCAGTGTCACCCGATACGCCAAGCCAGTAGCGAAGCCTGTCAGGGGGCAAGTCCCTCATCTTCTCGATGCCCCCGGCCAATGCTGCGTCGCAGAAACCTGAGGCGATCGCTAGAAAGGCAGATCGGAAGGCAAACCCGCTTGAGGCGCAGGCGTTCTCCACACGCGTGATAGGGATCCCGGTCAGTCGCGTAGCTTCACCAATCATCGCCGCGATATTGCCTAACTGTCCTCCTCCGACACCAAGGGTCCCGATGTATGCTTCCTGTATTAGCCTATGGTCGAATCCCTTCTCAACGTCAGCTAAAGCTTCCGTGAATGCTTGTGCGAAGAGTTCACCCGCACTGGAGGCGGGGTGATCTCCGAACCTCGTCTGACCGACGCCGATAACAGCCACCTCACGCATTGTTCCCCTCTCCCCTCTAGGTTACAGCTTTCTTCAGGTAGATCCCTTGCGGGTCGAGCTCCTTCCTGAGGATCTCAACCTCTTTCACTGTAGGAGGTTCGGTTTCCTTGACATTCGGAGAAATCTTGAGGTCCCAGCCAGTATTCTGCTTCACCTGATCTATTGATAGCCCTGGATGATAAGTGTCAAGGTACATCTCCTTCGTCTTCTCGTCGAAACGTAGGACCCCCATGGTGGTGACGACTGCTGAGGGACCTCCATTCAGTCCAAAGCGTTCTCTTCCTCCTGGACCATCGATGAAGCCCGGGCTAGTGATGAAGTCCACCTTCTCCATCATCCTCCGTTTCTCGTGGGGTGTGATTATGATGATCCTCTTCGCTAGACCCGCGATCTCACATCCTCCTCCGCTCCCCGGAAGCCTCACCTTCGGTTTCTGATAATCTCCGATCACGGTTGAGTTTATGTTTCCAAATTTATCAACTTGGGCTCCTCCGACGAAGCCAACATCGATGAATCCGCGCTGCAGGAGCAGTGAGAAAGTCTCGTAGAAGCTGAATATTCCGTAGGTTCCGCTCACTAAAGTCGGGTCGCCGATTGAGAGCGGCAATCTGGCTGGCCGCGTTCCGATCACACCAGATTCGTATATGAGAGTGAGGTTGGGGGCGTGAGTTCGCTGTGCCAGTAACGCTCCCAACTGGGGTATGCCGACCCCGACAAACACGGTCTCATGATCCTTTAACTCCCTAGAAGCAGCCGTCGCCATCAACTCCTGAAACGAGAAGTCCTTTGCGTATTCCTTGGCCATCTTCTTCACCCTCAACCGAAGTACCCGTAGTCCACGGGAAAACTGTAGTATGACTTCGTCTTCAGGCTCAGCATTCGCTCAGCGCCCAAGTGTTTCATGTACTCCTTCCGGTTGGAGACTCCAAACACCCACTCCTCAAGGAATTTCTCGTGTTCCTCGCGGGTTCGAGTGGTCTTCTCGTAGTCTATGTAATATTGGTTGTCGCGGTCGTAGTATCCCTGCGAGTACGAGGGATGTGCCCCCCAAGGCTCCTCAATGACTGCGTCCACTTTGAAACCCGGAATGACCGTTCTGTTCGGGTCTCTTCTGACAATCTCTGAATCCACTATTTCCTCGACTGAGACAATTACGCGCTTGCTCGCCATCGCAATCTCGCGATTCGATCCTAGAATCCCCCACATCTGCGTGTTTCCTTCGCGATCGGCTCTCTGCGCATGAATAATGGCGAGGTCAGGGTTAATCGCTTTCACAAGACAGATCTTCTTGCCTGTGAACGGGCAATCGATCGTCTTGAGGACAACTGAATACTTCGCCAAGTCGGAACTGAGCACAGGAGTGGTAACCGGCATGAAGGGGAGGCCGCTTGCGCCAGCCATGTAACGGGCGCCGGTGATGAAATGAGTATATTCCTCGATCTCAATCGGATGCGGTATTCCCTGCTCAGCTGCTCTTCTGAAGGCGTGGAGAGAGCCCACACCTGGGTTTCCTGCCCAACTGAACATCAGCTTGTCGACGCAACCAGCAGCTAGAAGCTGATCAACGAGCAGGTCCGGAGTTTCCTTGCAGACAGCAAGATGCCTCTTGCGTTGTCTGATTATCTCGTGACCGATGACAAACGGGATACCATGTGTGAAACCTCCAAAGCATACGAGTTGACCATCCCTCACAAACTTCTGTACGGCCTCCACTGCCATCATAACATCCACTGCTATCTCCTCGTTCGCCAACACCACAACTGTGCTCCTTTCTTCTTACCTATTGATTTGGCACTTACATGTTGAGTCAGTAAGAGGAATATTTACACAAGCGGACAGAGGAATTCCGAGCGTGTGCTTTGAGGAAGAAGGGTTCCACATTCCGCTGGTCCTGTGCCAAAAGTCTGCCGCGTGATAGCTCCAAAGGCTCGTGATGGTCGTCTGACAACACAAGAAGATTCTGGAAAGCCCGTTTTGCGAGAGCAAAAAAAGCGGCCCTCTTGCGCATTGCTAAACCCCTTGCAAGACGGACGGCTTCACTCGGCTCGATTTCTCGTCTATCATCAACGCGCATTGGATTCTGCCTCAAGGCCTAGGCCTCCTGCAAGGTATAGAATCATTCTCGAAATCGGAATTTGCAGGAAATTCTTATGGGCCATCCTCGGCTCGTCACTCGGTCATGAGCAAAGTTCTTGTGATCGGTCTCGGCAGTCTCGGCGGTTACGTGCTTGAATTTCTTGCTAGATCCCATGGCCCTACAGAAATAGTCACTGCAGACGCGGATGAGCGGCGCGGGTTAGAGAAAACGAACAATGTGATTCTCGGGGCCGCCAACATGGGCTTCTACCCCCACATGAGATTCTTGAAGATCGACCTGAATGATATTGATGCAACGAACACCTTCTTGGAGAGCGAACAACCAGATATCGTCTACAATGCAACTACGCTGCAATCTTGGTGGGTGATAGGCGCTCAATTGCCTGAGGAAGTCTATCACAGACTTCTAGAAGCAGGGATGGGCCCTTGGATCCCGATGCATCTTACGCTCACGTATAAGTTGATGCAAGCAGTACGGAAATCAGGAATCAAGACGCATGTCGTAAATTCCTCCTTCCCCGACGCCGTAAACTGCATCCTCTCCAAGATCAGTCTGGCTCCCACGGTGGGCATAGGAAACTTCGACCTCCTTGTGCCGCGGATTAAGAAGGTTGTTAGCGACAGGTTGGGTGTGCCGATGAGGAATCTCAGCGTCTTCATGGTAGCTCACCACTACCATGACGTCCGTGTAGAGGAGTTTGGGACTACAGGAGGTGCTCCGTACTTCCTGAGAATTCTAGTGGGCGACCGGGATGTGACCAAAGAAGTAGACGCTGAGAAGATACTCCTCACCCCCATTTCGACACCACCCCTAAATGCGAGCGACACCCAAGTCGCATCCTCCGCCGTCAAGAACATTCTCGCCATTCTGAATGATACCGGAGAATTGACGCACGCTCCCGGCCCACAAGGATTACCTGGAGGGTATCCTGTCCGTTTGAGCGCCAAAGGAGCTGAAGTAGTCGTTCCGGAAGGCCTCACACTTCAGGAAGCCATACGCATCAACCAAGAAGCCCAGAAATACGACGGGATAGAACGCATCGAGGACGATGGAACAGTCGTGCTGACGGAGAAGTCACACCGCATAATGAGAGAGATACTTCAATATGACCGCCAGCGCTTCGGCATCGAAGAAAGCGAGGCGAGGGCAAAAGAGCTACGTGAACTCTACAGTGCCTTTGCTGCGAAGCATCCAAAGAAGGTAAGCTAGGACGTCGTAGATACCTATCGGACGATTCAAATCGTTCAAGTGGCTGAAAGCGAGAGCGCTTCGATATGTCCGCTTACGCGCCCTTTGCGATGCAGAATCAAAATCACATTGCGATTTACCACGAAGGGTGAAGATCAGGCCACCATGGACGACCCAGGTCCAACGCAACCGTATCATCATCGTCTAATACTGAGTGCAAGTACCCAGATTCGAGGTCACTTTTCCGCGTTCATTTGCTACGGATGGCCGTAGGTAACATAATGGATTATCTCGCTCTGAGTCATCCCCTTAACTCCGAGCTTCTCTGCGCTAATGCCAGTGCTCCGGAAATCTTTGCCGGCAATGACACTTGCAACTTGCACTACTGAGTCGATAGTAGGAGTTGGGACACCCAACTGATTGCCCAGAGAAGAGAGGGGGACTAAACCAAAAGGGACATCCTCTAGTACGTCTCTCTCTGCATAGTTAATGAAGCCAACCTTGGGGCGCCAAGTTGCGTGCGACCTAAGCGTGTGAAGAACATCGTACGCTGTGTCACCCGCGGCTCCATATTTTGCGTAGATCATTGACATCAGTTTTGGAAAGCTTGCCGTATTGACACCGAGAGCGTTTGCAACGGCCAGTCGCTCCATGTCTATAGCATCTGCGAGACGTCCAACTGATGGAGTGATCCCATAGCCGTAGAAATCGAAGTCTCCGGCAGTTTGTTCCCAGTGGGATGCGCTCATTAACCACGTCGCGACGTGAAACGGCACATTTACGTTGCCCAGACTCGTACGGAGCACGTTCTCCACTCCTATAGCTTGAGGATAAAGCTCCCTTACGACCTGCATGACCTTATGGGTGCTTGCTGCAGGCATTGCAGCAACCCATAGCTGCTGCTTCACGGCTCTTACGAATATTACTTCGTTCTGGGTTTCGGCATTTGCCATGTACGGCATGATCGCTGCTTCGCCCAGTATCAGATCTGAGCGACCGATTCTTCGGGCTATGGGGAAGAACCGAAGAGCCGACCAGTAGGATGTCCAGTTCAACAGCACTTGGTTCTCTGCAAAATATGGTAGGCACGCATCCATGAACGCCTCGTGACCATAGGCTGGGACCGTGAGCATGGCAATTTCAGCTCCGTCGACAGCTTCACGAATATCGGTGGTCAAGAGATCGGGGGAGTACGTTCCTACGTACTCTCCCGCCAGATGTATGCCTCCGCGCTTTCGAATGTTCTCAAGAACGCCTGAAAACTGTGGGAGATCAAAGAGGCGAATCTCATGACCGAGTGATTTGAGGTATCCTGCTATCGTGCATCCGGCATTGCCGGCGCCAAGTATCGCGACCTTCATCTGAGTTCTCCCTCCATCGCATCCTCCAAACCTAGTTTACGTGCTGGGCGTTGCAAGGATATTCTCTATGGCATAGGCCAAGACGCTTGTCGCATCTTTGACTTGGCGTATGCTTGTATACTCCTCGCCGCTGTGCCCAAGATCCATTCTTCCGGGACCGAAAAGGACGGTCGGTATATTTGCGCGGTAGAAGTGAGTCGCATCACAGAAACTGAGCACGTAGCTACGCTGACTGTGACATAGAACCTTCTGCATAGCTCTCTCGAAGTCTCTAACATAGGAGTTCCTTACTTGTATGAATCCGATGTTCGAGTGGGCTGCTGTGAGTCTGATTCTCTGACCCTGCTTGTTGGCATTGGCTATATGGCGCCTAATTCGGTTCAATGAGTTCTTGATCGATCTCTCAGATGTCTCGATAGTGGTTCCTGGAATGGCTCCTAGTAGGCAGTTGACCGCGAATTCTTCCACGGTCATCCACGAGTAAGACCGACGCACCCCAGATTGAATCGGTGCAACGTTGAATGTTGAGCTCATCTGCACACCCCTGAAGTTCTTCTTCCGGATGATCCTCCTATCTTCCATGATTCGGTTGCAGAGGTTGGCGGCCTGCAAGAAGGCACTGGACCAGCGCTCTGGAAGTACTGTTTGACCGTGCCTCGACTCTCCCGTGGAAGATATGTCGAAGTCAATGAAGCCGGCTTGCGCAATACCTAGGGTATTCTGTGTGGGTTCCGCGACTATCGCAAAATCCCCAGATTCCCTCTTCAAGAATTCCTTGGTTCCTTCACCCAAGGTTTCCTCGTCTACCACGAGTGAGAGCACAAGTTCGCCTTTCAGTTTCCGATGCGACTCTTGGATCGCTTCAGCGGCCGCGACGATCGCAGCAACACCGCCCTTCATGTCAGAACTGCCTCTTCCGTACAGTCTGTCCCCTACAACACGAGGGTTGAAAGCGCGTTTCATGTTGTACCCTGAGACCGTGTCGATGTGCCCATTCAGAATGAGTTTGATTCCGCTCTTGCTTCCTGTTCGCGCGATCACATTCGGACGAGTATAGGTTCTCTGTTCTGCAAAAGCTCGGGGGTACTTGCTTGTGACATGTTGAAGCTCGACGCGAAAACCGACTGATTCGAGCTCGTGTTTGAGGAATTTCGCGAGCTCCCTCTCATCTTCATCGGAAACATGAGGATTCGAGCTGGGTATCGAGATGATTTCCTTCAAGAAAGCTACTGCGCTGTCTCTCTTTCGTTTCAGAACAGCGGAATCCAATTACACTGCCAGCTCCGGAGAGAAGGCCTCGTGCTTATTTCAAGCTGCTCAAAGTGGCGTGCCCTCACCAGTTCACAGTTTTGCCAGCCCAAAACCAAGGAGTGCGCTCGGTCGCGGTCGGGAGAAAGGCTTTTGCTCGGGCCTTGGCGTTCTGTAGCCATCTCTGAAGTGGATCAAGAAGTGTCCTTCGTTCAGCTCGTCAACGTTTCGAAGGTTTTTGGTGAGACAAGCGCTGTCGATCACGTCAACTTGGAAGTGAAGAAGGGCGAATTCCTATCGCTGCTAGGACCGAGCGGTTGTGGAAAGACGACGACACTTCGTATCATAGCGGGCTTCGAACGGCCCACCGAGGGATCCGTTTACATCAAAGGTGAGCTCGTTAACGATGTACCACCCTACCTCCGCAACACGGGGATGGTCTTTCAGAACTACGCACTATTTCCTCACAAGAAAGTGTTCGCCAATGTTGCCTTTGGACTGAAATACAGGCATTTTCCGAAGGATGAGATCAAGGATCGCGTGAAGAAAGTACTGGAGCTTGTCCAGCTTCCGGGACTGGAGCAGAGATACCCTAGACAACTGAGTGGAGGTCAGCAGCAACGCGTTGCGTTAGCACGGGCATTGGTCATCGAGCCTGACGTACTACTCTTGGATGAGCCGCTCAGCAATCTTGACGCTAAGCTACGCGCTCAAATGCGAATAGAACTCAGGCAGATCCAGAAACGCGTCGGGATCACAACGATCTTCGTAACGCATGATCAAGAGGAGTCGATGACGCTTTCCGATAGGGTCGTTGTGATGTCCAAGGGCTCGATTGTAGAGCAGGGGACGCCATACCAGCTCTATGAGGAACCCAAGTCTCATTTCGTAGCGAACTTCATTGGTCAATCAAACTTCATGGACGGAAAGATCTCCGAGATCAGCGAAAGATCGATGACAGTTTCGATTGGAAGAGGCCCGACTCTCACAATTCCAAGGCGGAATGATTGTCGCGAAGGCGACGATGTTACGGCGTTCATCCGGTACGAACGCGTTCAGGTGCTACCCGCTAAACCAGACGATGGAGCAAATGTGCTGAACGGAGTCGTCGATCACGTGGTCTTCTTGGGAACCAACTACGTATACCACATAACCGTTAGCCCAGATCTAGTGCTTACCGCCGCTGAGGCGAATGTGCAAAAGAAGCCCCCGCCCGAGAAGGGCTCGAGAGTCTGGGTCAGGGTCGAGCCTGAGAATGTCGGCCTGATCCGGAAAACTTGAACAGCCGAGGTCGATGCGAAATGGACCCGGATCCACCTAATCGTCAATCGCCCCTCGATAAGGGCTCCGGAGAATACAGGGTAGGTATCCTTGGAAAAACAGCAAAACTTGGTCCAGTCTTGCTGGTTGGCCTAGGAGTCTCCTACGTTTCCGTATTCTTGTTCATCCCAATAATCTTCACCGCTGTCTTGAGCCTGGAAGGCGCAAGCTATCAGCATATATTCACAACAGAGTTGTACAGGAACATCCTTCTAAGATCCTTGAGGGTTGCAGTCGAGGTATCCGTCCTATCCTTGGTCCTCGGCTACCCAGTCGCCTACTATCTTGCCAAGCTTACTTCTATGCGCCGTGAAACTGTGGTTGTCCTGCTTATGTTTCCACTTTTTGTAAGCTTCCTCATAAGAACCTACTCTTGGTTCTACGTCATAGGCTCGAGAGGATTGGTCAACTACATTCTGTTAACCCTCGGTCTCATTGAAAGCCCGATAAAGTTTCTTTTCACCGAGGGAGCAGTTGTTCTCGGGCTCGTGAACTGGTCATTGCCCCTTATGATATTACCGATCTACTCGGCGGTCGAGAAAATGGACAACAACCTGATAGAGATGTCAAAGAATCTCGGCGCTAACGAGATCTCCACGTTTCGACAAGTCACTTTCCCGCTTAGCCTTCCAGGCGTAGCGTCCGGGGTCATGCTTGTGTTCATCCTCTCATTCGGCGCATACATCACCCCTGCGATCCTCGGAGGACCCGAGCAGGCTATGATCGCAAACCTGATCTCGGCGCTCTACCTCGTCATGTTCGATTGGCCTCTAGGAACGGCTATGAGTGTTATCCTAGCCGTCATAACCTTGGCAATCGTCTACTTGTACAATAAGATCATTGGGTTGAACAGACTTCTGGAGGCAATGGGCTGAGCTTGGCTCTCTCCCTCGGTCGATTAATATCCAAAGTTTCGACTAGGCTTCTGCGATACTTTACTGCGATGATCTACGCGTTCATCCTAGTCCCAGCTGCGTTCGTCATCCTGATGTCGTTTCATCCAGCAGTCATACCAACGTTTCCGCCTCCGAGTGTAACCTTCAAATGGTACATTGAACTCGCACGCGACATTAGATTGGTGAAGGCGGTCTCCAACAGTTTGATAGTGGGCATATCGGCGACGATTCTCGCCGGAATAATCGGAACCATGACCTCGATAGGATTGGTCAGGTACAGATTTCGCGGGCGCGAGACACTGTCCGCTCTCGTCATAGCGCCTATGGTATTTCCCGAAATCATCCTGGGCGCCAGCTTACTGACCTTCATGTTACGGATACTTGCGTTGCCCCTCTCACGGTACTCGTATCTTTACATGATCGTCGGACACACAGTGTTCATCCTGCCGTACGTCATCATGAACGTTCATGCGCGAGTTTACGGACTTGACAGGTCGCTTGAGGAAGCTGCCATGAACTTGGGAGCAAATCCGGTCCAAACCTTCGGACAGGTGACCCTGCCTCTCATTCTTCCGAGCATACTTTCAGGCATGCTTCTTGCCTTTGCCATGTCGCTGGATGATTATACCGCGAGTCAGTTCTGGGTTATGCCGCAGACTGAAACGATACCTGTGAGAATATTCAGTGCGTTGAGGACTGAGCTTCCTCCCACAATTAATGCGTTGGCTACCCTGCTTATTCTCACTACGCTGCTCCTTTTCTATCTGCAGGTAATGGTGAGCAGAAGGGTAAGTCTCAGAACAGGCAGATGAGATAGCAAAGCTTCAGAAAAAAGAAGGGGGTGGGGCTATTGCCCCGCCTTAATTTTCTCCCACATCTCAGTCCATTCTTCTCTGTGATCGGTGTAATATCCGGTGCTGGCGAAGCCAAGCTTCTCATAGTCTGTGCCGACGTAGTCTGGTAACTGTTTCAGCTGCTCTATTGCCTCTGATGATAGGTACTTGACGTCGACGATGGGGGGGTATAGGTATTCTAGGGCCATCGCCTCATTTATCTTGGGCTCTAGTAACCAATTGATCAATAGTTCAGCCTCATATCTGTGCGGTGCGTTGATTGGGATCACGAAAGCATCAGTCCAAACCTCAGTCCCCGGTAGCAAGATAGCTTTCACGGGCACGCCTCTCTGAGCAAGTTTCAGAACACGTCCTCCCCAAAGGTCCCCAATCCAGGCTTCCTCGTTCGTCAGCAATGTCTCCATCTCAGATCCCGAATCCCAATACTTGAAAACAAGTTCTTGCTGATCCCTAAGTGCTTTCCAGACGGCTTCGATATCGGTGATGTTGTTGTAGTCTTGGCCTAGGTAGACGCAGGTGTCACGTATCCTAGTAATCCAGTAGTTCTCAAGACACATTCTGCCCTTCCATTTTTCGTCCCAGAGGGCAGCCCAGCTATCTGGTTCTGGAGTTATCTTGTTGTAGTTGATGACCATGGGCGTCGTTCCGTACATTGGACCTGGGATGCCGTGCCAGACACCTTCTTTATAGCCTGGATCGAAAGCGCCGTGTCCATTCGTTCTGAAGATCTCCGGAAGCTTTTCGTGGTTCGGAATATTCTCTAGGCGCAGAGGTTGCCAGAGTTCATCTACGGTCCCGAAGTAGATAGTATCATTGTCCACTTCAAGGAGATCCCATTCCCCTCCTCCGGCGGCCTTGATCTTTGACATTATCTCCGAAGTCTGGCCGAATGATCCCTCGACAACCCTGATCCCGTACTCCTGCTCGAAAGACTTCAAGCCGATCCTGCTTATGATCTCCTGCGCGGTGCCTCCCCAACCATCATATCTGATCGATTCAGGCTTGACCCAAGTTGGCGAAGTAGGCGAAGTAACTTGCTCAGTTGTTGTCACGGGGGGCGTCACTTCCTCCTCCTTGGGCATGAGGAGGAAGTAGCCCGCCGCTGCCGCGGCAGCGACCGCAACCGCTCCAGTGCCTAGGCCAATGAACTTACGCCGCGTCATCTTCGGATTGTTTACTCTAGCTATCCTCAGAACATCTTTCGCCAAAATTCTTCACGAGCATAACACGGTGTCTCAGTAGTTAAAAGCCGATAGTATGGAAGCTATAGACCACCCAACACGATG
>CAZRDM010000020.1:37200-38487 GCA_964598845.1 uncultured Candidatus Bathyarchaeia archaeon | reverse complement strand
TATTATCCAGCCGAATCCTAACAGGATCAGCAAGATGACTCCAAACTCCCACAACACGTGACCCATCATAATGTAATGGCCAGTGACCCGCCCCTTTCTAGAAGTATCGTACAGCGTGAAAGCCAACAGAGGGCCAGGAATCACAGCGCCGCTGAGACCAACCACAAGACCAATCGAGACCAGAGCAAGGGACTCAAAGATCATTGTGGGTCATCTGCCTATCCGTCTGTTACGTGCACTGACCTCCGTTCCGACGCGCGGTGTTGAACCGAAATTTTGGTGCGGCCGCCGGGATTCGAACCCGGGTTTCCTCGCTGCGGTCATGCAGCTTAGAGGCTTGGGGGGCCTCCGTCATAGACCAGGTTATCCTTCCAGCCCCGCAGGCTGCATCTGGACCACGGCCTAGTGGAGTCTTGCCTCTCGCACTCAAATCCCAGCCGAGACGACCGCAAGAGGATGAAGTATTGAGCTGGCAATAAAAGCCTCACGACGTAGGCCGTAGGAAAGACAAGCCTAACTCTCTTAGGATTTGCCGCGGCATCCTGATCAATTCGAGGAATGTTTCCATCATGGAAGTCCGCAAGGCCGGCAAGATTGCGGGTGGATTGCTTGCGTTGACGGGGTTCCTAGGTGTTGTTTTGCTGGCTACGACAAGATACTTTGGAATCGCTCGGGGGTACTCGACTAGATAGGTTTCGTACATAGGCGCCGCATTTTCCCCACCAGAGATGCGTCGCAGGCTAGACTTCGCAGGGGCCTGTAAGCAATTCCTGCCTCTTCCAGTTGTCTTATGGGAAGGAGCTCCAAGATGATATTTGCGCATCGCAGCATTTCATCTTCGCTAATTGAAGTTTCACTCATTTGCAATACCGCACCGAGTGCCGCCGTTAGGAAGGCATCGCGGAGAGTAACCTTGCCTAGTTTTCCGTTCCTTCTCCTCGTAGCCTTCGCGAACAAGGTGACAAGATTCGCACCGATCTTCTCCCGAGCTATCTCGGAAAGGAGGTATCCGCGAACGGTGGCGAAGGTTTCAGGATCTTTCGTCGATTTTTTCACAAGAATATTTTGGTCTAGCATCCAATTCAGCGCAGCTTCGATTGTTTCGCGCCTTATGGGATTCATCGGAGCATCCTAATCCTTCAGCTGGACTGCGGGCACCCAAAAACATCGAATAAACCGTATTCTTAATGTAACCTATTTGCCTTCAAATACCTCGTGGTGTTGCGGCAATCTGATCATAAGGGCCCTTGCAACATCAATTGACTCTTCCTTTGTCTTGTCCGCGAG
>CAZRDM010000020.1:26493-37100 GCA_964598845.1 uncultured Candidatus Bathyarchaeia archaeon | reverse complement strand
TGATCATAAGGGCCCTTGCAACATCAATTGACTCTTCCTTTGTCTTGTCCGCGAGCTTCGAAATCCTTTGAAGGTCTCTCGAAAATTCATAGAGGGTTTCGACGTCCCTTTCGTATTCCTTGAAGATTAATCCGTCTTCATATATGCCACTCAGCATTGATTCGATTACAACTCTTGAGCGTCTTGTGAGGGTGTATTCCCCAGTATCTATTTCCTCAAGTAAGGTTGATAATCCCTTCTCATCGATGGAAAACTGTTGAGCTGACGCGCCTGAGACTTTAAGCGCATGTTTCACGAGTCTAACCTGATATTCTCGTTGGTCCGCATAACGACGAATTAGCCTTCGAGTTTCCAAAATCGGAACTCTTTCGAACAGACGAATTCTTGGAAGGGAGAGGAGAGTTTCGAGTGGTCTCGGCATTTCTAGAATGGGTTGCGTGCCGAAGGGGTGTTAAAACGGTTACTCTTTATGCCAAGAAGAGGCGGGGAAGGCAATGGTACCTACTCCATGAAGTCCTCTGCCTTGTGTGGTTCCGGGGGAAGTCCCTTGCGTTTGCGGATGTCGGCTATAACCTGCATCACCATGGACTGCGGGACGGGTGCCCAGTGAGAGAATTCTAATCCCCAGAAGGCTCTTCCCTGTGAGGCGCTTCGCATAACCTCTGAGAGATCGAAGGTCTCGGCAGTTGGAAGTTCTCCAGTCACGTAGACCAAATGTCCGCGTTGCTCGACAGAGATGATTTTGCCACGTTTCTGCGAAATCACGCTCGTGGCTACCCCTAGGAGCTCAGGCGGAACCTTGACTGTAATCTTCTGCACAGGTTCCATTAAGATCGGATCTGCGCTTAGGAATCCGGCGAAGAAGGCTCTTCTAGCCATGGGCATTATCTGGGCTGGGCCTCTGTGTACGGGGTCTTCGTGAAGCGAAATATCAGTGATCTTCGCCTTGAGGCCGCGGATCTGCTCGTACGCCAGTGGTCCTTCCTTCAAACCCCAGCGGTAGCCTGCCACAACCATATCCTTCACTTCCTGTAGGAACTGAGCTCCCTTAGTCACCTCGACCAGCATGTTACCTCCTTCATCAACGCTCCAAACACCACGAGCCTCATCTGGGCTCCAACCTTCTTCTCGCAGGATCTTGGCCATCTCGTGGCGGTCTTGGTATTCCCCGATCTTTCCTTCATGAATCATCTTGATGATCTTCTCGGGCAGAGGTTCGATTTGGATGTAGATCTTGTTGTGCTTGTTCGGGGATCTACCCTCAACTGGTCCAGCGGTATCTCTGATGCCTTCACGGTAAATCACAATCGGCGTTGATGTTACGATTTCAAGCCCCGTCTTCGTAATGAGTGTAGTCGCAATTTCCAAGTGAAGCGTGCCCATTCCGGCTATCAAATACTCTCCAGTTTCCTCGTTGATTTTCGTGACGAGGTTCGGGTCTTCTAGGTTCAGTTTACGCAGAATGTCCACAAGTTTGGGTAGATCTCTGCTAAACTTCGGTTCAACCGCCATAGTGACAACCGGTTCTGTAACATAGCGAACCGCTTCGAAGGGTGCGATGTCCTTCACGATGGATAGGGTTTCACCTGCCTTGGCGGCGTCAAGTCCGAGAAGAGCGGGAATGTTTCCTGCGTTTATGGTTCCAACTATTTCCCTGTAGGGTCCCATGAATATGCATACTTGCTGAACTCGCTGATCAACACGAGCCCCTAGGAGATGTAGGGTCATGCCCTCGCTTATCGTTCCCGAGAAAAGTCTGCCACTCGCCACGACCCCTGCCTGCGGATCGACTACTATGTTCGTTACAGCCATAACAATCGGTCCGTTGTCGTCACAGTTCAGCATCGCCTGGCCAATTTCGCTGCTTATGTCACCCTTCCAGACTCTGGGTATGCGGTACTTTTGAGCGACATGGGGTGCCGGCATTGATTCCACAGCCATGTTCAGGATGGCTTCGTGAAGTGGGGCGCGCTGAACCAGTTCGGACAACATGTCTTTCGCATAGGCTTCCGCGACATCCGAGAATCTGACGCCTTTCTTCTCTGCTATCTCTGCCGTGAACCCCCATCTATCCTTGGCAGAACCCATGGCCACCGTATTCGTGGCGAAATTAACTTTCCATCTCTCACGATATTCGGGTTCAGCATAGAGGTCGACTAGGCGGTTGAATTCCGTGATTATGCGGCCTATCCTCTCCTGAATTTGGTCAGGCGTCAATCTGAGTTCCTTGATTAGACGATCAATCTTGTTAATGTAAAGAACGGGTCGAACCCGTTCCTCAAGTGCCTGCCTGGTCACCGTCTCGGTCTGAACCATTATTTCCTCAACGGAGTCAACAACCACAACAGCACCATCGATCGCTCTCAACGACCTCGTTACCCTACCTGAAAAGTCAACGTGCCCCGGTGTGTCTATGAGGTTGATGACGTAGGCCGTTCCATTCCTCTCATGTAGTAAGCTTATGTTCGCTGCCTTGATCGTCATCTGGCGTTTTTGTTCCTCTTCCATATAGTCGAGGGCGAGCGCTGTGCCAGCCATGCTTGGTGACAGAAGACCTGCGGCAGCAAGGAGCGAATCGCTCATCGTTGTGTTGTGCACTACGATTCCGTTTCCAATGAAAGTATGTGTCATGGGGACCGAAATGTCGTAGACGTCAAAGTTGCCTGTAGCGGATATGCAGGACTTGACTTTTACAAAGCCGGCCTCACCTCGGCTTAGCATCAACCAGCGGGAAAGCAAATCTCGTAAGTTCTGTCTGGCTTGGCGGCTTTTGAGTAATGTTGACCAATCACGCATTAGCTCGAGCCCGTACTTCGTAACGGTGAATCGACGACCAGTCCTTCGTATTACCCCGTCTTGGATGAGCTGCTCAACGATACCGTTCAAGGGTGCTACGGGCAGTCCTATCTCCTTTGCTACTCTTCCCGGCGTAAACCCGTCGCCGATGAGTCGGGTGACAATGAGCCTCTGCATGATCCTCCGCTTGGTGAACGAACGCAGCGAACGAGCGATTGCAGCTAGATTCTCCCGGCTTATTCGAGTTCGACCAGACTCAAGGTTCGAGTAGAACGGCAACCCTAAGGCTGTCCGCGGAAATGCCAAGTGAGTTCTCAGGTCTCTGAGAATGTCAGGCGCTATGGGAAGGAAACCTGTCTTCATATCAATCAGAGAACGACGAGCAATCTTCCTCAAAGCAGTACGTTTGTCTTTCTTGCTGAATCCTATGCGCTGAAGGAACTTAATGCAACTGCGACTTGATATCTTCACAGTGAGGTATTTGCCTTTGCGAGATAGTCTTGATTGGATCCCAAATCTCAGCAGTGCTATGGACACTCTCTTCGCGAGTTCAGTGCTAGCAGTGGTTAGTCCCACACACCTAGAGTTCTTCTCAACGTATCCATCCGTGTCGTAGAGTCCGCGCAGGAAGCTTGCGAGGACGCTGTCATTCATTATGAGGAAGAGCCACGGAAGCTTCAGTCTATGCGATTTGTGATATGGAGGATAATCACAAAGATCCTCAAGAAACTTGATGAGCGTCATTCCACCATGATGGTCGAGTCTTCGACCGAGTGTCCTCTTGTCTAGAATCAACTTCGACTGTACGTCGAGGACTCCCTTGAGAATCGCCTGGGCGCTTGAAAGTAGCCGTGGGTCCGAGTTGTGGAGTGAGGCGCGCACGCTTCCGTCTCCGTAGAGTAGGCCGACTAGGTAGGCTAAGCGCCGGAATTGAGCAAGATATTTTGGCAGGTAGATTCGACGCGAATGTTTACCAAACCGCCTGACACTCAGCCTGTAGTTCAAGCGTTCAATTTGGTCGTACAGGGAGCTCCATGAAATGCCCAGCGTATTCGCCAAACTCGCAAGATCGTTTAATCGAAAGCGTCCCGTCTCTAGGTTCGCCCTGAAGGCGACGAAGGAGCAAGAACAGGAGGCTCGTTCGTATACCTTTCTTGACCCGAGAGCCTCAACTCTGGACCGCAGTGCTCGGGCATGCCGTTTGCCCAGATAGGCTAGATAATATGGCTTGGCCGCTAATTTAGCAAGAATCTGTTCCTTCACCCTCTCAAGGCTGGCAATGCGCGGTTTTAGCACGAGGGGAACAAGCAGGTATTCTCCCGCCTTCAGACGTTCTGCCCTAACACTTTCAACCAGACCGTGTCTACTCAAAGCATAGAACGGGTGCTCCGGAGTAGTCCTTACCGTCCACCCGTTGTCTAGAATGACCTCAACTAGTGTATCCGCATTAAGTTTGAAAACATGAGACGCCATACGATCCTTGACGGCTAGAGCGGAGACATCGAACGAGTCCACTTCCCTAGCTAGTTCATCGCCTGACTGAAATCTCTGATAGAGGTCGGCGATCGGTGCTATTTCACCAGAAGACAGAGGAACAAGGGTGTCCTCGCTCACGCACTTGCCGTGGTCGACATGGGCGATTATGCCCATATATTCCGGACGCAGAAACTAAGCTACGTCTTTCGGATCTGATCCTTGTTCGATATGATCTTCTGTATCTCCGATGTGGTCTTGTAACGGGGCATTTATTCTCAACCCTGTTCCGAAATCGCGATGGCAACATAACTCAATGTCATTTATGTGTTGCTCTCGGCGCCACTGACTTCACTAACTCCGCGCTGGCTAGTTCGCACGACACACTTCGCTATGTCCTTCCTAGTTTGAAGAAGAGCAGCTCAACCGGTTATTGCTACTCAGTAGATAGGCGTGGCCGTCGGCCCGAGTCCTTCTCCACGAAAGGAAGGGAAAATCTCGGAGCGCACATTCGTTAGCCAGTCGTTGACGTATTGGAATTATTCCACGGATGCTCGGATTGTGAAAGATGTTAAATGCCGATCTTTACATGGTGCCGGTGAACATTGCATGAAATCTCTGAGAATACTGGCCAGCAGTCAGACCAATTTGTCTCGCAATAGGTTGTCAAGAGTTCCGAGAAAAAGGGAGTCATTGGTGTTGCTGCTCTTATTGTTTACAGGTAGTTCCCAGTGGTTTTTCGCCGCCTATGGAATCTCTACGCAAGGTACAGAAAAGAAGTACCTGTTGGCGTTCTTTGAGTTCGAGGATTTGACCCATGCGAAATCAATCGATGAGTTACGAGAGATCGCGGTGACCCAAGTACAATCCTACTATGAACAGGTGTCATACGGCAAGCTCAAAGTGACGGCAGACATTGTCGAAAGATGGATAAAGTTGCCCATCAAGGTCAAGGAAATGAAAGTGTTCGAATGGGACTATGATCAGGATCAAATGCGGAGCCTTGATAGCAATGCTCGCCAAGCGTTATCACAGTTAGGAATCGGAGCGATAGGGTATGCCATTAAGTTCGTAGTGTATGCCGGAAAGGTGTGGGGGCATGCAAGATCTGACTACGGCATGTCCTTCATGAATGAATTCCAGAAGACAGGCGTGTACCGTCACGAGCTGGGGCACGTGCTCGAGCTCCCGGATCTGTACAGCTACAGACTCGCAACAGAGGGGAAGCCTTCGGGTGTATGGGTTGGACCATGGGATCTAATGTCATGGGGCGGAAGAGGAGGTCTCAGTGCTTGGTCTCTCATCAAGGTGGATTGGATAGACCAGGAGCGAATAGTTGATGTTAGGGGCGAATTCGAGGGAACCTTTGTGATTGATGCCTTAGGAAACCTGAGCGGCAGGGTCCACGTTGCCCGAGTTCACATTCCGGGGACTTCCCAAGACTACTACATTGAAGTGAGAGAGAAGATCGGTGCAGATGCTGATATGTACTCTGACTGGTATCCCAAACTTCGAGTGGGTGTCCTGATATACCTCGTTAACGCGCAAGGAGATCCCAGAGAGGGTCAGATTAGGGTCATCGATTCTCATCCGGGCAGCTACACAGATCCTGAAGACGACTTGCTTGATGCACCGTTCAATCTTGGCAAGAACGAAAATGTCACTATGATAAATCGGCTCAAGGATGTCTCTATCATAGTTCTCGGCAAGTTCGGCTACTCATACAAGATCCTGCTCGGAAGAGCATCCGTGGCAGATAAAGCGACTGAGGCGAATACCATTCTTGTCCAAGCGGAGGACGCCGTTGCTAAAGCAGAAAGGGAGTTCAGAACAAATGGACTCGATATTGCGAGAGCCCAACTCGCTAATGCAAGATCCGCATACGGACAAGCGCAGTTTGCAGATGCAATCTCGCGAGCAAGAGAGGCGATCGGCTCAGCAAACGCTGCCAGTGAGGTGCCGACAACCTTCACAACCTCGAGTGCAACAACGTCGAGCGCGCCGCTGAGCGAGTTGCCGCTGATCCCCGCTCAACCAAATGTCCTTGTCTACGCAATTGTCGCAGCTGGAATCGCTGCCGGGGTCGTGCTCATTACACTAAGAAAACGGAAATCGCGTAGATAGCGCGGGCCGTAACAGGTCCCTTCATTCCACGAACTTCCTTTTTTCGCGCCGTCTAGAAGAATGAGAACTCATATGCGATAAGCAGAACTAGGCATAGAAGGCTTGCGACCAGAATCGCTAGCTTCGTGGACATTGTCCCGGCACATGGGGCTTATTGCGGACAATCCTGAAAGGGCGTAGTGTCACCTGCAAGCTTTGTTGGAGGTTACAGCTAAGGAAATGATTAGTGTGCGCGGAGAGGACGCCAACTTATCAGGAACTTGACGGTAAGAGGATTCTGCGCGTTGAGGCAAGAGACTCATGGGGTTCAACCTATCACCAATCGTCGTAAAGCGTGAGCTTTCGCTGGAGGATTTGAGAGGTCGAACCCTAGCCGTTGACGCTAACAACATGTTATACCAATTCCTTGCTCTGATTCGCATGCGAGATGGGAGGCCCTTCACGGACTCAAGGGGGCATATTACGTCACACTTGGTGGGACTCCTGATGAGGACGACGCGACTGATAGTTGACTATCAAATCCGACCGGTCTTCGTTTTTGACGGGAAACCACCCGAACGAAAGATGCGGACACTCGAAGAGAGACGACGACAAAGGACTAAGGCGCGACAGGAGTGGGAAGTCGCGTTAAGTAAAGGTGATTATTCATCTGCTTGGTCGAAAGCTGTCACCATGAACTCATTGACTCAGGTTATGCAGAATGATGCAAAAAATGTCCTCAACTTGCTTGGGATTCCCTACATACACGCCCCACAGGAGGCTGAAGCCCAAGCTGCCTACATGGCCAAGCGAGGAGATGTTTGGGCCGCGAACAGTCGGGATTATGACTCCGTGCTTTTCGGTTCCCCGCGCTTGGTTCGATACGTAACGATCTCGGGGCAGGAGTTTCTACCAAGCAAAGGTATAGCGCGTCCACTCATCCCAGAGTTGATTGAGCTTCAAACACTCTTGGAGTCGCTAAGGATAACGCATGAACAACTCGTTGACTTGGCCATCCTCGTTGGAACAGACTTCAACGCGGGCATAAGGGGGGTCGGCCCTAAGACAGCGCTAAGACTCATCAAGGCACATGGAACCTTAGAAAGCCTCGCGGATCCATATAGGAGCCAGCTTCCTGAAGACTTCGATGAGCTTCGCAAGATCTTCTTGGACCCAGTTGTCACTGGTGATTACGGACTTCGTTTCAAGCGATTGGATGAGGAAGGACTGCGCAAGTTCCTGTGCGACGATAGAGGATTCTCAAAAGAAAGAGTTCAGCTTGCAATCGGAAGGATGCGAGAATTCTATGACCGAGAGCATTCCAGCCTCAGATTGTGGCTGCGAGAGAGCTGAGAGAGCTCAGAGATGTCCGAGACTCCCTTCGGTAAGTTCACAGAGCTGTGTAGATCTCTAGAATCCACCAGCAAGAGGACCGAAAAGGTTGCTCATCTTGTAGAGTTTCTTAATTCGTTAGGTCCTAGAGAAATTGTGCCCGCAGTGTCTTTCATAACTGGAAGACCTTTTCCAGAATCCGATGAACGCGTTCTGGACGTAGGCGGCCAGACAGTCTGGAAGATGAATCGCACTGGCGCTCAGGCAGCATTAATCGCCAAACCTGTTACGATCCTTGAAGTTTATGATACATTCGACAAGATCGCAACGGCATCAGGACTAGGGTCGCGACAGAAAAAGGAAGTCTTGGTCGACGCTCTTCTAAGCCGTTTGCCTGCCCGTGATGCAGAGTATTTGATGCGGATAATTTTCGGGGAGATGCGAATCGGCGCGGTTGAGGGCGTTGTGTTGGATGCGATTGCAGACGCGTCGGCAGTCAATCCAGATCTCATTCGGAGGGCATACATGCTTCTCGGCGTCATCTCGGAGGTCGCGAGGATAGCCCTCACTCAGGGTTTAGTCGGTATTAGGTCAGTTAGTGTTAGACTCTTCGTCCCCATCAAGCCGATGCTTGCGGAGATGGCGCACGATCTGGAAGAAGTCCTACAAGAGCATGATGGCGTAACTGCTTTCGAGTTCAAGTATGATGGAGCTCGGATTCAGATTCATCGCAACGGAGACGACGTGAGGGTATTCAGCAGAAGACTCACCGATGTAACGGCCAGTCTGCCAGACATAGTACAGCTAGCGAAAAGTCGTATTCGAAGCACAGAATTTCTTGTTGAAGGAGAAGTCGTAGCCATCGGCAAGAACGAAAAGCCCCTGCCTTTTCAAGACCTTATGAGGCGTTTCAGGCGTGTGCATGAAGTTGAAGTCATGGTGAGGGAAATTCCGCTGAAGCTATACCTTTTCGATGTCATCTACCTAGATGGTCAACCACTCATTGATACGGCATATGAGAAAAGGTGGTCAATGCTAGAACGTTTTGTGGACGCCGAGCTCCTTGCCACAAGAATAGTTAGCGGCGACCCGAAAGAGGCTGAGAAGCTGATGGAGGCCTCCATACAAGCTGGGCATGAAGGCTTGATGGCTAAGGATCTGAAGAGCACATACAGCCCAGGTGTTCGAGGTAAGAAATGGTTCAAGATCAAACCTGCTGAGAAGCTCGATGTAGTAATCGTTGCCGCCGATTGGGGGACCGGACGGAGGCACGGATGGTTGAGCAACTATCATCTGGCTGTGCGCGACGAGGAAACCGGCGAATATTTGGTGATCGGAAAAACATTCAAGGGATTAACGGATGAAGAGTTCACGCAGATCACGAGAACGCTTCTCGAACTGAAGGTCAAGGAAACCGACTACACAGTCTTTGTGAAACCTTCAATCGTGGTCGAAGTAGCTTTCAACGAAATTCAGCGGAGTCCACATTATCAGTCTAGATTTGCCCTGAGGTTCGCAAGAATCGCAAGGTTCAGGGAGGATATGGGACCGGAAGATGCCGACACGCTTCAAAGGTTACAGCGACTCTATGAGGACCAATTCAAGTACAAGGCGCCCGCAGATTTCTAGGGGACTTGCGATCGTGAGGGTTGCGGTTCTTTTCAGCGGAGGCAAAGACAGCTCATTCGCACTCTGGTGTGGCCAGATGCAAGGATGGGACATTGAAGCGCTCGTCACAGTCTTCTCCGAAGCGGAGGATTCCTGGATGTTTCATTATCCAGCCATCAAATGGACCGGATTGCAGGCTGAGGCAGCTGACATACCGCAATTTGTTATCAAGACAAAAGGTATGAAAGAAGAGGAGCTCGACGATCTTAGGCGAGGACTCGAGGAGCTGGTCAGATCCAGCGCCATCGATGGGATTGTTTCAGGCGCCGTTGCGAGCGAATATCAGAGGACGAGGCTCGATAACCTGTGTGAAAGGCTCGGCCTAAGAAGCTTCTCTCCGCTTTGGCATAAGAATCAGGAGCAACTCGTCAGAGAACAAATTGAGTCGGGTTTTGAGATTATCGTTACGGCCTGTCACGCTCTCGGATTGGACGCTTCATGGCTGGGCAAGAAGCTGGGATCACGTGAGCTGGACTTGCTTGTGAAACTCAAGGAACGCTATGGTTTGAGCGTTGCCTTCGAGGGCGGGGAAGCGGAGACATTCGTACTGAAGGCCCCATTCTTCAAGCGTTGTCTCTCGATCGTGAAATCTATCCCCCGTTGGTATGGAGATTCAGGATACCTCGACATCGAAGAAGTTCGGTTGGAAGAGTCAGTCTAACTCTACGTACCTGCAACAAGCCGACTTGCTATCTGCTGTGTCTTGGACAAGACTTCAGACATATCGAGCGATCTGATCTGTCTACCAGTCATGAGGAGTCTTCCATCGACAATCGTCGTGTCAACGTTCGCAGATGTTGCAGAGTAGACAAGATCGGAAACGACAGTATCTTTCCCATGCATAGGCATCATGTTGGGAGCCCTTCCGTCAAGAAGAATTATGTCCGCCCTTTTTCCGGCCTCGATGCTTCCAATCTCGTGTTCCGCACTCAGAGCTCTTGCGCCATCAATTGTAGCCAAGTCCAGCACTTTTTGTGCGTCCAAAATTGTGGGATCCCATCTGTGTGCTTTGTGAAGTAGGGCGCAGATCTTCATAGTATCGAACATGTCGAGGCTATTGTTGCTTGCAGCTCCATCCGTTCCTAACCCAACCGGCAGGCCAACTTCAAACATCTCGGGCAATGGGGCGACGCCGCCACTGGCGAGCTTCATGTTTGAAACAGGGCAGTGAGCCACGCGAACTCCGGCGTTTGCGAGAAGTTTCACCTCAGTCTTCGTAAGCCAAACGCAATGCG
>CAZRDM010000020.1:5437-26393 GCA_964598845.1 uncultured Candidatus Bathyarchaeia archaeon | reverse complement strand
ACTCCGGCGTTTGCGAGAAGTTTCACCTCAGTCTTCGTAAGCCAAACGCAATGCGCGGCAAGCATGTTCTTCGAGAGCGCTCCAATCTTATCTAAGTATTCAACAACACGCATACCATGCTGCTTCTGAGAATCGGCTTGCTCTTTTCTAGTTTCGGCGAGGTGAATGTGTACCAGTGCTGCATTCCTCTCCGCGAACTCCTTCGACCAAAGGAGGGTCTCAGCGGAGCATGTGTAGGGTGCGTGAGGTCCAAGAACGAACCTAACCCTGGGGTTGGCGAGGTCCCTAACGTAGCTGAAGAACTTCTCGGCCTTTGAATATTCCAGCTGCGCCTTTGTTTTGTCGAATAGATCTATGATTCCGTACGCCAGGAATCCTCTGAGCCCAGATTCAACCACAGCCTTCGCAACGTCTTCCATGTGGAAGTACATATCCACGAAGGTTGTTGTGCCAGACATGATCATTTCAGCTGAGCCTAGGAGCGCACCGTAGTAGCAGGCCTCGCCGGTCAGCCTAGCCTCAAGTGGCCAGATCTTCTTCTCCAACCACTCTTGAAGCTGCATGTCGTCGGCGTACCCGCGGAAGAGCGTCATTGATAGATGAGTGTGAGCGTTGATGAGGCCTGGTAGAGCAATCTTGCCTATCCCATCAATCTCAACATCAGCTGAGGCTGCACCTACTCTGCCGATTCTTGTTATCCGGCTGTTTTCGACGAGAATTGATGCATTTCGAAGAATTTGCCGCGAGGAATTCTGCGTTACGATCCAGTCACAGTTCTTGATGAGCAGCGTAGCCAAATCCAGTTCCAGTGAAGGAATGATTTGTCAAGTTAAAAGGCAAACGTTAGCGCGAACACGTTGGGTGCGGCCTTGGTCATTTTCAAACGTACGGCGCCATTACGAAACCCACGCCCAAGAGTAGAATTGTTGATAGTATTACGACGACATTCAATCCTAGCGCGGGTACTAGCTCGTTAGTCCGATCATAGTTCAGAAGCACTCTTCGACCGGCCTTGAACGCCATTGGAAGAGTTACTAGAGATCCCAATACCGCGAAAGGTGCGGCTTGTGATACAACGGCTAGAAGAATAGAAAGGTAGGTTGCTGCGAGGCCCGCTACGTAAACCTTTGCTGACGTCTTCTTTCCGAGAAGTATGACCAAGTGTCGCCTGCCGGCTGCCTTGTCAACTTCGGCGTCGGGGAATTCGTTTAGGAAAAGGAGGAGAGCAACTAATATCGTGACTGGAACGAACACTGTTATTCCCGCTGCATCCACAACCCCTGCTTGAGTAACGTAGGCTCCCAATCCCATGAGGCCGAACCCAGACCCAGCAACGAATTCACTCAGCCCATGAATCTTCGAGAGGAGAGGCGTGTACAGGAGTATTATGAAAACCCCGTACAATATGAAGGGCAATAGAGCATAGAATAGACGGAGTAGAAAGTAAATTCCTACCAGTCCAGCTCCGATGAGACATAATGTTGCTACGGCAAACGCCTGAGAGGGCTTCATCTGCCCTTTGACCAGTGTCTCGACCCCGCCGCTAAACGGCGTCTTTGTCGTGCGCTCGTCGATTCTGGAACGGTAATCGAAGTAATTGTTGTAGGCGTTTACCGAAGCATGAGTCAACAGGCCTCCGATTAGTGCCAGCGCGGCATCGACTGAATTGAATTTCATGTGCGAATAGGATGAAGCACCAAGACCGGCGAATATGATGACGAGAGTTAACGGCAGAAAATTGGCCCTAGTTATCGAGGCGAGATTACTCAAGATTGTATCCTTGCCTCCTGATATCCCATGCTAACGGTTTTAACTTACCCGGTCGAATCTGTAAATAAGAATGGAAAGAGCCATGGTAATGAGTAAGATAAGAGACCCGGCTTTAGCCCCGCAGGGTCGTCTGAAAATCGATTGGGCACGGGATCACATGCCCGTTTTGGGAAGAATACGCTCTCGTTTCGAGAAGGAACAACGCTTCAAGGGAATATCGATCGGAATGTGCATTCACCTGGAAATGAAGACGGCTGTGCTGGCGCAAACGTTCCATGCTGCCGGGGCTTTAGTGGCGATTACGGGCAGTAATCCTCTATCAACACAGGATGACGTATCAGCTGCTCTTGCGGAGTCGGGTGTGAATGTCTACGCTTGGAGAGGGGTTACCGCGGAGGAGCATCATAACAACCTCGTTGACGTTCTCAGCCACAAGCCACAGATATTGATTGATGACGGAGCGGAGCTCTCAGTTGCTGTTCACACTGAGAAGAAGGACCTCTTGCGTCAAGTTATCGGAGCCTGTGAAGAGACCACTACGGGGGTTCGTCGCTATCGGGCGATGGAGAAGGATGGGTCGTTAAAGATCCCGGTGATAGCGGTGAATGATGCCTTCACAAAATTCCTCTTCGATAGTCAGCATGGGACAGGGCAGTCTGCGCTCGAAGGGATTATGCGAGCCACAAACCTCCTGCTAGCAGGCAAGACCCTGGTTGTCGCTGGCTATGGCTGGGTTGGACGCGGCATCGCCCTGAGAGCTAAGGGGCTTGGCTCCAGGGTCATTGTCACGGAAGTCGACCCAGTCAGAGCATTGGAGGCCGCCATGCAAGGCTATGAGGTGATGAAAATGAAAGAAGCGGCGAAACTTGGCGATCTCTTCATCACCGCGACGGGGTGCAAGGGCATCATAACTTCTGAGCATTTCCAGCTGATGAAAGATGGAGCTATATTGACAAATGCCGGGCACTTCGATGTCGAGATAGATGTGAAAGCGCTTCACGATACCGCTGTGGCCGTTCGAGTGGCCAGGCAGAATGTGGAAGAATTCAGAATGAGAGATGGGAGACGCATATGCCTTCTCGCCGAGGGCCGCTTGGTGAACTTGGCCGTAGCTGATGGGCATCCTGCAGAGGTCATGGATATGAGCTTCGCGAATCAGGCTCTGGCAGCCGAATATTTGCTGAGAAACCGAGGGAAGCTTGAAGCAAAGGTCTACAATGTGCCGGTGGAGATCGATAGGGAAATCGCAGCATTATGGCTTGAAAGCCATGGAATAGAAGTCGACAGGTTCACCGAAGAACAGGCAGCGTATTTGAGTTCATGGCAGTGAATTCAGCCGATCAAATGGCGTTTAGACTAGTCGTGTCTGCGCGTGCTTCTCGGCTTGGTATTCAGCGTCAAGCACTTCTTGGATTCTTTTGGCACGCACGAAGCCTATCCCGCCCTTGACGCCAAGCTCATTGACGGAGGCGCGAAATACGTTGCGAAGTGAACCAAAAGAGGCAAGTAGCTTGTCCGCGAGCTTCGGGCCGATTGTTGGCAGGTTTTCCAGCACAGAAAGCTGCCAGTCTCTGGTGCCCGCCATCCGCGGCTTCTTGACTAACAATGGCCTAACGGTCCTAGCTTTACCATAGGTTCTCTTAGCCAGCACACACAAGAGGTCCGTGGTCTGTTCCCGATCGAGCGTGAAGAACACCTTGAAGTTGAAATCGATAGCCAGAGCCACTAGTGTTCCCCAGTAAACTCTGGGATTCTTGAGATCAGCCAATACTTCTTGGATGTCACCTTCCACGACAAGAAGGAACACCTCATAGGATTCAGATATTCGCCTAGCTTGTTCGAACAATCGCCCTCCGTAAAGTGAGGTTATGAAGTCTCGGACGGTCTTTCGCTCAACTGCATGAGTTCCGACGATGTAATCCCCTACATCAAGACTTTTCATCTGGATGTAGATGCCTTTCTTCTGCAAGAGCCGCGGGATTCCAGACGCGGCCTCACGGATATCGACCGCAATTGTCGGGATTGTCATTCTGGACCAGCCTTCGGTCACGTGCAGGATGGGAGGCAATACTGATTAGAAAAGGCGCGGTATTTGGATGGGAATCATCAAAATCGGGAGTTGAACGTAGAAGTATACGTAGATCGCGAAGGCCAAGCCGAATACACTTGCCAGGATTACTAAGTAGTCGGCGGCACGCATCTTCAGGGATACTATTGCTGTTCTGTTTTCGGTTGCTCCGAAGGCCCTAGATTCCAATGCTTCAGCGAGTTCTACGCTTCGACGAATAGCCGAGATGATAAGAGGGATCAGAATGGGGATGTAGTTACGGACTCGTTTGATAAAGTTCCCTTTGTCAAGTTCAAGTCCCCTGGAGCGTTGAGCATCGACGACGGTCTGCGCGTCTATCGCCATCGTTGGGACGAGCCTTACCGCCGTTGTGAATGTGAATGAGATTGAGTAGGGCACGTGGATCTGTTCTAGTGCCAGTCCTAAGTCGTCAGCTGATGTTGTCATGAAAAAGAAGGAGAAGGACGACATGATGTTGAAGAAACGGATTGTGAAGGCGATCGAGGATACGAGTGGGGTTCCGAAGATTATGTTCATTATGAATATGAAGAATCCGAAGAAGAGCCCGCCGCGCATCGAACGTATCCAACGACTGATCGTCTTCGCCAGCAGGATTCCAGGAATTTGCGCGACAAATATGACTATCAATGCATAGATATGTGTGAACATCAGTGAAGCGGCAAAGAAGCCCAGTGTGAGGATGAATTTAGCTCGTGGATCGAGTCTGTGGATCGGACTGTCCATCCGGGTGAACTTGAATCCCTCAACAAACCTTAAAGACAAACCAGCGTCACCGCTCCGGAGAAAGCGTCCGCGCTTGAACCGTTTCTCTTAGTTTTCCAGCTAGGAAGTCTCTGGCAGAATAGACATCTATGATCTCGGAAGGAGCTGATACACCTTCCACCCTCTTCATGAGGGTGGCGATTTGAGGCATTGTCAGCGAAGCCTGTTCAACGATAGCATGATCTGTAAGGATCTTGGTTGCGGGGCCGTCGGCGATGATGCGACCGCGCGAAAGGAGGACCACGCGAGGTTTCCCCTCCGCTACAAACTCTACGTCATGCGTTACGATTACAACACTCTTGCCTTGAGAGACAAGTTGAACGATGAAGTTCCTGAGCCGGTCCTTCTGAAGGTAGTCCTGACCGATCGTCGGTTCATCCATGATTACGTGCCTCGGATCCCAAACGAGGATCGCAGCCAAGGCAACCCTCTTTCTCTCTCCTCCGCTCAGAATGAATGGAGAAGATTTCTCATAGCGGTCTAGGTCGAGAACCTTGAGAATTCTAGCTACTCTACGCTGGATAACGTCTTCTTTGAAACCGAAGTTTCTGAGGGAGAAAGCCAACTCTTCGTTAACAGTCTCAGCGAATAGTTGGTGATCTGGATTTTGAAAAATCAGGCCGACGTCCTTGGAAAGTTGAGCCACGGATTTGTCGCGTGTGTCCACTCCGTCAACATATACTCTCCCTTGGGTTGGTTTCAAGAGTCCATTGAACATCTTTACCAAGGTGGTCTTCCCGGCCCCGTTCTCACCCATTATGGCTACGAATTCGCCATCCTTGATCTCCAGGCTCACCTCGTGTAGGACTTCGTGACCGCCAGGATAGTTGAAGCAGACCCTTTCTGCCTTAATCATCCACCCAAGAACCTCCCGAGTTCGTCAGCGGCTTGCTGGACTGTGATGGGGTTCTTTGGCAGAGGAAATCCATCGCGGCGCAGAAGATGGAATAACATTGTGACTCGCGGCAGACCAATGCCGATGAGTCTCGCTCTTTCATCGAAAATCTCTGATGGGGAACCGTCGAGGGCAATCTGTCCCTTGTCCATTACGATTACTCGGCTCGCGTGCCTTGACACAATGTCAAGCCTATGTTCGACGAGGAGGGTTGTGAGGTGCAGCTCCCGATTCAGTCTAGCTATGACTCCCACTATTTCTACGGCAGACTTTGGGTCTAGGAACGATGTGGGTTCGTCGAGAATAATGACGCTGGGGCGCATTGCCAAGACCCCCGCGATGGCAGCACGCTGCTGCTGCCCCCCTGAGAGCTCATAGGGTGCATTGTTTCGGAGGTCAAGGATCCCGGTGGCCTCCATGGCCCATCGAACTCTCTCGACCGCCTCCTCTCTCGGAAGGCCGAGATTTTCCAGTCCGAAAGCTACATCTCTCTCCACTGAGAGCGAGAAGAGCTGGTTCTCAGGATTCTGAAAAACAAAGCCAACATGAGTAGCGAGTTCGGCCGTCGATTTTCCCTTCACACTGATTCCGTCAATTTCCAATTCCCCTTGTAGGTCCCCTGAGTAGAAATTCGGGATCAGTCCGTTCAGGCATCTGCATAATGTTGTCTTTCCGCAACCACTCGGCCCAGTCAGAACTACGAACTCGTCCTTCTCGATCGAAAGGGTGATGTTTTCGATAGAGGGTCTATCAGAACCAGCGTAGGTGAAGGAAAGATTCCGCGCAGCGATTGCGGGCAACGGGCAGGTCCCTCGACCTTTTCATCTCATTTATGCGTAATTACCCTAGTTTGAGGCGAAGCCTCTCCACTACGACTGGTCTCCGTATTAGGCTTTGAGGACCGCGATAGAAACTCACGAACCAGTGACATCGCGAGATTCAACGCTTCATTGACAGAGCCTCTCACATTTGCTCCAGCGGCTGTTGCATGTCCCCCTCCCATGCCCCCCATTTTCTCACCAATAGGTATGGCCAAGTCTGTCCCGAGGTGCATGCCGGTTTCCGAATAGAAATCGTGATTGGAGCGAAAACTTATCGTCAACTCCTCATTTCGCTTGCCAGCGACGACTGCCAAATGCGCACCGAGAGCCACCAGGGCCCGTGCTGCGGAGGCGTGATAGGATCCCACTTCTGAGAGCGCTACCAACCAGTTGGACGCTCGTTCGAGCCTTACTCTCTGCGCAGACTTCACGCGCGCCATTCGTTCAGATTCGTCCATGCTCCTTCGTGTAAGCGAGAGAGCCGCTTCGGGATTAGCTCCCGCCTTGATGAGTGAATACGCAGACTGAAATGTGCGTCGCGTCGCTATTGAGAGATGTCCCGTTTCAACCAAGAGGCCAATCAACAATGCTTGACTAACCAAACGACTGGGAACAAGACGCAGCCTCTCATACATGTCCAAGATCATCTCGCAGCTTGACGTTGACCTCTCATCGCAGAGAACTAGGGTGGCTACTCGCGCGTTCTCTGGGTGAGGTGCATGGTGGTCGATCATTACAAGAGGCTTGGCAGAATTGATGACGGGTTCTTTAAGCTCCCCAAGCTGTTGTAGTGTGTTCGTGTCGACCGTCACTATCAGATCCGCCTCTGGCAAGTCAGGTTGCTCGGTGACCTCCAGTGGAACGGCGGTAAGAATCTGCCTTGAGAGCCTGCTTACACCCCCCGGAGAAGTGAAAGGGATCCGCAGTCTCCTGTTTAGGCGACGAGCGAGCACAGAGAATGCGTAAGCTGAACAGACTGCGTCAGGATCGGCATTTTGATGACCGATGACAACAACGGTCCTTGCTTTCCGCAGCAGCTTTGCTAGTCTAACGTATCCACGCAAAGATCAAGCTCCCTAGCCTTTGATTCCACGGCAGAAAAGGCAACTTGAGCTGCATCGCCAACTAAGCTTTTCAAGTCCAGATTGCCCGAGTCAAGTTCGATCGCTACCTCAATGTTAAGCACAAGTGGTTTCTCGCCTTCCGCTTCAACAATGACTTCAAAGTCGCTGACCCGCTTAAGTGGAACTTTAGAGAGAAGATGCCTCCTCGCTGCCTCCTCTGCTGCAGTACACATTTGTTCAATCTCTTCGGCAGTAGGCCTCCTCTTCAGCTCAATACCCATCGTTTCCTTATCCCTGTTTCAACAGGAGCGTCACGGTAAGTGTGAACCAGACCCACTAAAGGGGGACTTTCGGCCCCTGCAGTCTTTCCTGGAGTTTTTCTTGGATTTCCTTCAATCGTTCCCTGGTGCGCTCCTCCTGCTTTCCAAGAACCGTAACACGGGTGGTCAACAGCTCTTTCTTTTCTTTCAATTCCGCCATCAAAGATTGCCTATTGGATTTCACGAGTATGCTGCCCACGCTCTTGTAGACGGGCGTATCGTCTGTTGATTTTTCAAGTTCTGAGAGTGCTCTGTCAGTTTCATTCAATTCGAGTTCCAACTGCTGCTTCTGCGCGACGACAGACTGCAGCGTCTGCTGGAGTTGCTGCAATCGTATCAACTGTTCCTGCACTTGTGGTGGTAGAGCTACCTCCTCACCCAAAGCTAGCGCCTTCAAAAGTCCGCGAATTAGCGTAGCCTTCAAGTGGCGGCTAATTAAGCATTTCAGACCTGAAGAATCGATAGAGCGAAAAGATAGACCTCACGACGACTATTCAGGCAACAGGAAGTGCATTCTTTCTTCGCACTTGACAGTTTTCCTTAGCTCTCTAGCCTAAATTCCAGCTTGCGCCAAACTCAGATGGGTTTGATCGGTGATAACAAAGAGTGGCAGGCACATTCAGATCACAGACAAGCGCCATTGTTCGAAATGTGGTCAGTTCACTCAGCAGATTTGCCACAAAGTCCGCTACAACCAAGACCCGGCACAAGATGAGGTGCTCATCAAAAGAAGCTACTGGATCTGTCCGATCTGTCTCACTGAAACCGAAGAAGTAAAGCAGCAGCCCATTCCAGGGGACAAGGTGAAGATCATTGACAGGCTACTCAGAATGCAAGCCGACTATGCCATAAGGTCATTGAATATCTCATCGCATCCAGAGAAACTTGTGGTTGAGATAACCATAAAGAGCTAAGCGAACCTAAGTCAGTTCGTCCCCTTTCCATCACCACCGGAGTGGCATCATCAGTGTAGTTTTCTCTGCTTGGAGTCTTTGATATGCCAGAACTTACAAAGAAGAATCTTGAGATCGACGAGGACACGGCGGCCGTAAGCGGCATCCTTAGTTATTCGAATGCAAAGGTTCCGGTTCCGAATAGATTTGCAACTACCGCTGAACTAAATGCCACCCGATTGGTCGGATTGAAGCAGGAATTCCCTAGCGAATTCGTAGTTGCGGGAAAGCTGATCTATCCCGAGACTCTCAAGCGTATTCTTGGCGAGGAGGATTTCCTGAAAGAATTCGCGAGACGTCTTGCACGGGAAACGTCATTTCAAGAAGAGGCATTGAGCGTCTTATTCCTAGTTCTGAAGGGAGACGCATCCGTAGCCGAGTCCAACGATCTGCGTACAATTCTCGATCTGCAATATTTCGCTGATACGGATGTGATGACTGTTCAGCAAAGCATTGGTGTATCCTCTGAGGATTTCTTGGGGCTCTACAAGTTCGCCGAAAGGTGGCTGGACCACAGAGGTCTAGACAAGCCTCTCATGCCGGTATTGTCGCCCGGAGAGACGAAGAAAGAATTCGAGAAAACGCTCAAACCGATTTTGAAGAGAGGCGTCAAGCTACTAGGCTTCGACATGAAGGGAGGCTTCTACTATCACTCTCTTCGTTCTCTTGAAGATGCGAGGAAGAAGTATCCTGAACTTTGGATTCATGCATTTCAGGTACCGCCGAAGGTACGTTTCGCGAGAAGTTTACTTCGCTGTTCGGAGGGTATGGTGCTCCCGCTATTCGGCGTGGATAGCTTCAACCGATGGGTGGTTCCACCTCCACCTGTTCCACTTACCAAAGACAAGATCAACATGTTCGATTCCGTCAATTGGGGCGTCTTCAAACGGAGAGAATGGGACAAGGAGTATGGGGCCAAGCTGAACTGCACTTGCCCTATGTGCAATAAACAGCGACTGCCGACCTTCTTTGTAGGAAAAGTGCTAACAGTTCTTGGTAGGAGCAAAGTACATGATCACTATGCTCAACGCGAGCAACTCTTGGAGCTGTCGAAGCAGATCAAGAATCGCGATGTGAAAGACTTCATTTCCAAGAAGAAGTACCCAAAGGACTTCTTTGATCGCGTGAGGAAATCGCAGGAGGCCGTAGACTAGAGCTTCGCCTCGGCCAGTTTTGTCATCAAAGTTCTGAGGTCGATTTCGGACCTAGTTCGCCAGCCTAGGGAGATTGCTCCCGTATCGTCCTCTTCCAAGTACCCAGTCCGGAGGAATATGTCGACTAATGTTACACCTTTCCATCGGCCGAACTTGTGTCCCAGCAACTTCTCTAGATCCTGACGAGTGGCTTTGCCTTGCTTTGAGACCAAGTATGCAATCGAGGCGCCGAGGGCAGCCAGATTGTCGATGCGCCACCCAATCATACGTGCCTCCTTCAAACCAAGGGTGCCCTTCAAGGTTACGAAGTATCTAGCTTCGTCGATAGCAGGTGCGGTACTCTCAGTGGTTACCTCACTTGTTCGCGGTTGCGCTACCTTCTTGACTTCTAAATCAAGTTCCGAAAGAAGCTGATTCAGTTGAGCCAGTACCGGTTCGTAATTCTTGCCCACCTTCTCTTTTAACTCCCAATCCCTCGCGCCAGGCATCTTGCCCCGATGGAAGAGCAGGAGATGGACGGCGCGTTTCAACTTGTCCGCATAGAAACTCTTGGTCTCAGGACTTTCCAAGGCTTTCAAATCCCCTTGGGGATCGATATAGGGAGGCTCACGGCGCCTAGGATTGGCTTCTCCGTCGGTTTGTCGAGTGGAATGAGCATCATCTTGTTCCCGTCAATATGGAGTTTCGTGTAACCGTAAGTAACCAGGAAACTTACGAAGTACGCCCTCAGCACAGTTTCTTGGTAAGAGGAGGTTCGCACAAAGTTCCAATAGTCAACAGGTCTCTGTGAAGACACATAGAGTTGGTGAAGTTCTTGCCACATGGAGGTAAGTCGTTCAGTGAACTCCACACCATGTATCCCCAAGCCAGTCAGGGTACTGGAATCAACGCTTGCGGGTTGCTTGCCTGATAGGTACTCTCTGCTCTTCCAACGCTCCGCGATAGGTAGGAGGTTGTTCCAGTACTCGATTGCCTCTAGGACTACTTCGTTCGTCAACTGTTCGAGCTCAGCGATTGGATGCCAGCTCTGGAGGAATACTTCCGCCAAGCGTTTTTCGCTCATATGCTGGATTTTCCTCGCCACAAATTCTGGATCCGCATAAAGAGCGCTTGATTGGAACTTGAGCTGAGTGTTCTGAAGGCGCACCACCTCCGATAACCTATTCAACGTATGCACATCGAGGCAGTGGTCTTGGAAAGTCACCCAGCGTGGAAAATAACGCCGAAGCGTGTCCACACCGAGCTTCACATCAAGGAAGAAGGGGTTGAACTTCCTTTCAGAGATGGCGTCGCACGTCTCGATGATTTCTTGGAGTTCCTTTCTGCCAGTCCCTAGTATGGTTCGGCTGCGCTTGGTCACTTTGGTCAATGTCATCTGAGCTCACTGACTCTTGATGTGCCTTCAACGTTCTGGACGACTATTACATGACAATTCTCGGTCACGTTCACTTGACCGGGAGTGATGGCGATGTACTGGCCTTCTCTCATGTCTGCTACGCTTGACATTATGAGTTGGGTAACAAGTTCCCGATTCTTCGGATCCATATGTACGTCGAATTCATCGATTGCCCTAAATGGGGAAGTGATATGCTGTTGCAATGCAAGAAGGAATGCCATCATCGCAATGCTCCTCTCGCCCCCACTTTGCGTGAATGCATCCAAGGCGGTAGCCTTGCTTCCTTTGAAGCCGACTAGTATCTCAAGTCCGCACTTCTCTATGTCGCGGGATGAGATCAACCGAGCGGCCCCGGCAGCTCCCACGGCTCTTAGGATCTCGTTGTATCTGCGCGTCAACTCTTCTAGGAATGTGGTCAGAACGTCTCGCCATCTAGCTAACCGTCTATCTAGCTCCGTTAGCACTTCCTGTCGGCTCTGAGCTACTTGGTCGGCCTTTTTCCGAAGATCTTCGTAGACTTTCGCGTAGGACGAATACATTCGTTCGACGTCTTCCGATATGCCAACAAGCGGTTTCAACTGTTCTTCTACGGCGCTGATCTCGAGCATGACATCAAGTATCTTTCTAGGGGATTGGATCGGCGGTCCAGTCTTTTCGCCGGAGGCGATCATGGGATCAAGCTCCTCCTTCACTAGGCGAACCTGAGCCTGTAGGTCGGCGATCTCCTCTGCCAATAATCTGCGCTTGAACTCGGAAACCTCATACTCCACATTCGTATCAATTAGTCTCGAGAGTACGTCCTCTAGGCGTCCACCTGCATCCGCCATCTTCTCGTTGAGTAGTGCTAACCTCTCCTTGACCCTAACAAGTTTCCTCTGAGACTCTTCAGCTGTTTCGTTCCATGAGTGCTTGAGCTTGCTGATCGCTTCAAGTTCCGGGGTCAATGATTGGGTCTGGGTTTGTGTAACTAACGATTCGAAGTCATGAAGTAGGTTCGTTGCCCAGTCCAAGTTTAGTTCATGTGTAGTAATCTCCTTGACCAGTTCGACCCGCCTGTCTTCCAGCTCTATCCGGTCTAGGTTCAATTCATCATATTTCGCCTGTCGCTTCTTCTTGGAGTCTGCAAGTTCCTGAATCTTGTTCTCAATGGAGTGCAGGGTTCTAGTTTTGGACTCGATACGGGCTTCGATGCGGGTGAGTGCTTCTTTCCGTTTCTGGATCTTGCTCCAGAGCAGTTCTCTCTTTACGGCGTCAAGCTTTGTCTCTAACTCTCTCTTATGCAAGAATCGTTCGTATTCACGCTTCCAGTAATCGTGAGTCTCCTTCGTCGATTCGAGTACTTGCGCGAGGGATTGTTCCTCGCTCATGACGCTCTCCAGTCTCTTTCTTGCGTCGAGAACTTCTTCCCGGTAAGATTGAAAGCCTACAGCTTCCTCAAGCATCTTCAGTTTCTCTTGGGAGCTGACAGCGGCGAATCGTCCTACCATGAATTGGTGCATTATGACTAAGATGTTATCCGGGCTAAGTCCCATCATCTCGAAAACGTCTGTTATCGCTGACTTGGCAGCGGGTTTGTTCTGGAGAAGATAGTAGTATGTTCCTTTCTGTTTGAGGACACGCGTGATTGTCACAAGGTCGGAATGAAACTGGGGGAAGAGTCTCTTCTTCCCTGTGTTGTCAAGGATTAGAGTGATTCTCGCCTCGTCGGTTCCCCATCTCACCAAATCACTGAGTCGCTTGGATCTTTCAGTATAGGCTTGGCCTAGGACCACAGAGATTGCAAGCAAAATCGAAGATTTGCCTGCACCGTTCGGCCCGCAGACTAGGTTCAGCCCGGGCTCTAAGGGAACGTAGGAGTTGTCGTAAGACATGAAATTTGTTAGCACTACGCCCTTTATCATCTGACCCGAGCTACCGTCTGAAAAGTAAGCTTGCAAGCGGCGTCGTAAAAACCTTCGGGGGCATTCACGTGCGCATCACTACGATAGAATGTAGAAAATGCATTGCTTTGTCGGACGCGAAAACGCGTTTCAATGCGATGCAGATTTCTTGTTGAAGGAATTGTATTTCTGTTTCAAAGAATCTTGACAGATATCTATGTTTATATACGATTCTGACTTCACGAATGCCCTACGGCGGGAGTGACGAGGACAGTTTGCGGAGGCTCGGCAAAATCCTGCATCTTTCCAAAAGCCGCAGCCTCATAGTAAGATGCGAACAAACTGGCTTCGTGAAAATTGGAACGAGAGCCTGCGACAGTAAACTAAAGGAGATAGGAAAAGTCCGCGACATCTTCGGACCGGTTTCATCACCTTACCTAGCGATCAAACCAGCGATTCCTTCACCCGCCAAGTACGTGGGTCGAATCGTCTACTCTCTGGATTAGGTGAGATAGTGTCCGAGGAATCGGATGGTGAACTAGGGGAGGCACTGCAATCGCAGCAGAAGGTTCGCGTATGCCCGGAATGCGGCGGACCTAAACTGATGCGCGACTATGAAGCAGCTGAGATCGTATGCATGACTTGCGGGTGTGTTATCGCGGAGAAATTGGCTGATACGAGACCCGAATGGCGCGCCTTTGACGATGAGCAGAAAGCCAAACGAACCCGCGTTGGGGCCCCACTGACTTATACGATTCATGACAAGGGCCTTTCAACCGTTATCGATTGGCGTGATAGACGCGTTCTCGGCAAGAAGGCCACTGCGACGCAGCGTTTGGATCTTTACAAACTCCGCAAGTGGCAAAGCCGCGTTCGTGTTTCCGATGCAACCGAGAGAAATCTGGCAGTCGCCCTGGCGGAGCTGAGTAAGCTTGCTTCAGTACTCAATTTGCCGAAGAATATCCTTGAGACCGCCTCCGTCATTTATCGTCGCGCCATAAAGAAGCGTCTGATCCGCGGGAGATCGATTCACAATGTCACTGCAGCTGCGATCTACATGAGCTGTAGGCAATGCGGTGTCCCACGAACACTCGATGAAATAGCGTCATCGGCTAGTCTGAATAAGAAGGATATTGGAAGGAGCTACAGGTTTATGGTTCGGGAGCTCGAGGCCTTCGTTCCTCCGTCTACCAGCCGAAACTACGCAGCACGCTTCAGTAATAAGCTCGTGATCTCAGGCAAGGCAGAGGCGATCGCGATAAGGATCCTCGAGATCGCAAAAGAAATGAAACTTACGTCCGGTCGCGGTCCGACAGGAATCGCTGCGGCCGCGACGTACATCGCTACTGTGCTTACCAATGAAAGGAAGACTCAGAGAGAGATCGCTGAGATAGCGAATGTGACCGAAGTCACCATAAGGAATAGGTACAAGGAGCTGCTCGAGCGGCTCTTCATTGAGGTTCCTATCTGAGAAACGACTCTGATGCACGTCTGGGACATTGTTCTCAGATTTCTTGACTGAATTGCTGACTTGAGGTTCAGGTCGGGTCCTGTTAGCTCAACGGGCTCTCTGCTTCAGCTTAGTCAGTTCGCAGACGCCAAACTCGTAGCTATTCTCGCCTATCTGCCATGTCCTAGTGTAGTATGGACCATCGACCTGCACCTTTGTCGTACCTATTCTAAGCTGCTTGGCTCGCACCTCGCGTGCAATGAACATCCGCTTAGTCTGGAGCATGCCTGCGGCCCTTCTGGATGGCGCAATAATGTAGGCGTGAACATAGGAGTCTACCCTTAGATCCATCTCTTTCCGCATCTGCTGCATCCTCCGGACTACGTCACGTGCCAGTCCTTCGGCGAGTTCATTCCTCGTCAGTTTCAGGTCGAGGTAAACGAATCCCTGCACAAATTCCGCTTTCGTGAAACGCTTAGCATTCGAACCGCGCTCATATTTTGATGCCCCACGCGTCGAAGTTGGAATCAAATTGCGAGTGTTCGCTTGCTCGCGCAATAGTTGGGAGAATCTTCCAAGGGCGTTTCGAGCCGTTTTCGAATCTGTTGCCACCACGACCTCTCGGACGGGTTGCCTTTGCTTCAGTGCCTTCTCAGTCCGAGCGAAGGCTACCGCTGATAGCACATTTTGAGCTGCGGTCATTTCAGTCTCTATCGAGTCATCGATCCACGTTGGGTCGTAGGTGGGCCAGTTTAGCATGTGCACGGTCTGAGGATGATCTAGCTCAGCATTTCTGAAAACATGTTGATAGAGTGTTTCTGCCAAGAATGGAACCATCGGCGCCAGCATAATCAGCGCCGACTTCAAGGCCGAATAGAGGGTTGCGTAGGCTGCGAGCTTGTCCCGAGTAGCTCCTTCTACCCATGTTCGTCTCCTAATGAATCGAACATATGTGTGACTAAGATCTCCGATCAAGAAGGTCTTCAGCTTTCGAAGGGCCTCATGGACCTTGTAATCTTCCATGGCAGCCGTGACTTCCATGATGGTTCTATGTGTCCGACTCAGTAGCCACCTATCTTCAGGACGAAGCGATCCGGAGAGTTTTCTTGAGGGCCATTTCGCTGGGACAAACTTGTCTAAGCTCATGTAGGTGCTCGCGAAGACGAATGTGTTCCAGAAGGTGTCTAAGTCGCCGCTATATTGCTTTAACGCGTCCCAGGAGAAGCGCAGGTCCTCCCAGACCGTTGTTTGGAGCACATAGTAGCGGAAAACGTCTCTTCCGAATTTCTGCACGACCTCCTGCGCCGTGACGTAATTGCCGAGTGACTTGTGCATTTCACGCCCTTCCGCGTCTAGCATGAATCCATGCATCAGCACGGTCTTGTAGGGACTTTCATCCATCGCAACGAGACCTGCTTTGAGAAGAGAGAAGAACCAACCGGAGATCTGGTCACGGCCCTCAACTATGAAGTCGGCAGGGAACCAGAACTTTGTTCGCTCGGGCTCCTTCGGGTGACCCAAGCTTGCGTACGATGCCGCGCCTGAGTCATACCAGCCAACCATGACGTCCGTTACGCGGTTCATCTCACCGCCACATTTGCATTGGAGTCTAATGCTGTCTACCCACGGAACGTGTAGGCTGGGGATGTCACCGGATGAGGTCGCGCGTTGGAGAAGTTCTTCTTTGGAACCAATTACCATATCTTGGCCGCATGAGCTGCACAGCCAGACCGGTAAGGGCGTACCCCAGAATCGCTGCCTTGAAACGACCCAGTCCTTCAGGTTCTGAAGCCAATTCTTGAACTGGCTCGCCCCAGCCCAAGCTGGGATCCATACGGTTGAGTCCACTTCCTTCATTAAGCGATCTTTCATGTGCGCGACCCGCACAAGCCACTGGTCGGTAGCCCTTATGATAAGTGGGGTCCTGCACCGCCAGCATGCGGGGCTTCGGTGCTCAATCTCAGAAGAATGCAAGAGCATTCCCAGCGACTTCAAATCCTCGATTATTTCGGGATTTGACTGGCGGACAGAGTGGCCGGAGTATTTTCCAGCTTCCTCCAAGAATTTTCCTTGATCGTCTACGAGCATGAGGACTGGCAGGCCATACTGCATCCCTACCTCGTAGTCTTCTTCCCCGTGACCAGGTGCTGAATGAACGCAGCCAGTCCCCTCCTCAAGTGTTACGTACTCTTTGCTGAGTACAACCCGGTGTCCGCCCTTTAGGTGCCTTTGAGCAGGAACCAAGCTCTCCATTGGTGAACTGTACTTTAGGCCCTCAAGTCTTGTTCCGGGAAAGCTCTGTAAGACCTCTAGACGGGTGCCGGTTTCCTCTTCGACTTGAGGCACTCTACGTTTCGCAAGGATGAATATCTGATCGTCGCTGCGGGCTCTGCAGTATTCGAAATCCGGGTTCACCATGACGCCCACGTTTGAAGGAAGCGTCCAAGGCGTTGTTGTCCATATTAGTATGAATTCATTCTGCTTGTCTTCAACTGGGAACTTGACGTATATTGATGGGTCGCGGAGCATCTTGTACTCAAGTACGACTTCGTAGTCTGAGAGGACTGTTTCGCATCTCGGGCACCAGTGGATTACGCGCTGTCCATGTTCAAACAGTCCCTTTTGCCATGCCTGTTTGAGGCTCCACCAGTCGCTTTCGATGTACTCGTCTTGATGTGTCATGTAAGGGCTGTCCCAGTCCATCCACACGCCTAGATCTTGGAAGATCTGGGTCATAGACTGGGAATTTGTTTCCGCGAATCGTTTGCACTCGGTGATGAATTTCTCGAGGCCAAGAGCTTCTATGTCCTTCTTAGTCTTGACTCCGAATTTCTGCTCTATTGCCAGCTCGATGGGAAGGCCATGGCAGTCATAACCTGGCTGATCTCTGATATTAAAGCCCCGGGCACGTTTGTACCTGATTATTGTGTCTTTCAAAACCTTATTCCAACACGTGCCTATGTGCGGCGTATCTGAGCTTGGGAAGGGAGGGCCGTCCAAGAAATAGAACTTGGGACCGGCGGATCTTGCCTTCTTGACCAGTTTGTAGGTCCCGTAGCGTTGCCACAGCGTCTGTGCTTCCTCTTCAACATATTTAGAATTGTATTGCTTGGGTAGCTCCCCCACATAGTAACTCATTAACGAGTCCTCCGTTGCTCTGTCGCATGCGTCCGAGGCGGGGAATTCCGGTTCTCCAATTTCACAAGCTGCAAGGTATTTCTATGGATCCGGTTGAACTGAAATGAGTTAGCGGACGATTTCGCGGTCACCTGTCAAAGGTGGCACCAATCGAATACTCAGCTGTTAAGGAGCGTATTTTAACTTAGCGAAGGGATTCGAGATGTTTTTGTTCTTCTCGCACCGATGTGAGCTTCACGGTCAAGTTGTACTGTCTAGGCATAGAGTCGACTGCGCACACCTTTGGCGTTAGTGTAGTCACAGGCGATGGTAAGATCTTATCAGATCTTCGTGACGTCTATGTTTCCGCCCCGGGAACCGGGATTCATCCTCGCGAGGCTGCTGAACACCATAGCGAAATTGCAGCTAGCGTTATCTCAGGAGCCCTGAAGCAGGCGGGGATCAAACCTTCAGATCTCTCAGGTGTAGCTATCGCATTGGGTCCGGGATTGGGGCCATGTCTGAGAGTCGGGGCGACGATAGCTAGGGCATTATCCGCCTACTACCGAATCCCTCTGATACCTGTCAATCACGCAATTGGACACATTGAGATCGGTATTCTGACCACGGGGGCAAAGGATCCGCTAGTCGTACTTGTTTCGGGCGGTCACACTGCCATTGCGGCTTTCTCTGGAGGTCGCTGGCGAGTCTTTGGCGAGACGGAAGACATCACAATTGGGAACCTGTTCGACATGTTTGCGAGGGCGATCAATCTACCGTCTCCCGCAGGCCCTGAAATCGAGAAACTGAGCGAGAGGGCTTCCAATTTCCTTTCCCTCCCATACGTTGTTAAGGGCAACGATGTCTCCTACTCCGGATTGCTAACCGCCGCTCTCTCGAAACTTCGATCCGGAGCAAAGCTGGAGGACATCTGCTACTCAATGCAGGAAGTCTCATGTTCGATGCTCGCCGAGGCGGTTGAGCGAAGTCTTGCGTATACTGGAAAGAAGGAGATTCTCCTGACGGGCGGAGTCGCCGCAAACAAGGCGCTTCAACACAAGCTTCGAGAGGTTGCTGCACTACACGATGGATCCTGCCACGTAGTTGAATCGCACTACACAGGCGATAACGGCGCGCAGATAGCGTGGACTGGTGTCCTGGCCGTCCGAGCAGGGTTAACGGTCTTGGTTAGTAACGCGCGAGTCAAACCCAAATGGAGACTAGAAGATGTCGACATTCCATGGAGAGATCGATCAACCGAAACTGATCTACAAGGGCGCTGAAGCGGAAATATACTTGCAGAGATGGTTGGGGCAACCGGCGATCAGAAAGCACAGAGTTACTAAGGCTTACAGAATTCCTCAGCTCGACGAGACTATCAGACGAACCAGAACAGTGCATGAAGCGACTATCATGCAAGAAGTGAGAAAATTGGGAGTCTCCGTTCCAACTGTCCGACACATCGACCCACAATCATGCACCATAGTAATGGAGTACATCAATGGGCCAACGTTGAAGGAGGAGCTATACCACCTGTCTTCTAGAGATAGGCGCTCAAGGTGCAAATCGTTGGGTCAACTACTGGGCCAGATGCATAGGGGCGGAATAGTTCATGGTGACATGACGATATCTAATGTACTATCAGAGGCGGGGAAACTCTTCATGATCGATTTTGGACTAGCGGATCACTCAACCGAATTCGAGGATAGGGGCGTAGATCTGCTTCTTCTCAACCGCGCCATGAAGAGCACTCACTACACCTACTATGCTATCCTTTTCGAAACCTTCATTGAGGGATATTCGCGAGCAGTTGGCACGAAGGAGAGTAGCGATGTTCTCAGGAAAATGCGGGAGATCGAACGACGAGGAAGATACTTTGAAAGAAGTTAGCCGGACCGTCTATTTCGCCACGGAAAACAAGGCCAAGTATCATGAGGCTGCAAGAATTGCATCAAATTTCGGAATCAAGTTGAAGCATCTTGAGGTCGTGAAACAGGAAATCCAAGCTGACAACCTAACACAGATCGCATCTTTCGCGGCGGAACAAGCCGCAAAGGCAAGACGTGTGCCAGTCGTCTCTGAAGATGCAGGATTCTTCGTTGAAGCATTGAACGGATTTCCCGGACCTTATTCCTCGTATGTCTATAGAACTCTGGGAATCTTGGGGATTCTGAAGCTCCTGAAGAATGTGAAGATGAGAAAGGCTACCTTCCTGGCGGCAGTCGCTTACTGTCAGCCGGATCGAACTCCAGTCTGCTTTGCAGGAAGCGTAAGGGGAGTGGTGAGCACGAAGAGAAGAGGCTCTCATGGGTTCGGATTCGATCCGATCTTCATTCCAATCAATGGAGACGGAAGAACGTTTGCGCAGATGGATATCACTGAGAAGAATCGCTATTCCCACCGTGCGAGGGCATTCGTCAAGTTCTATAGGTGGTTTGCATCTCGCTAAGCCTGCGAAATCTTCGAGACAAGTTAAATAGTCAATCTTCGGAGTCTAGCCGTCGAGAGTAGTCATCTCACTGGAGGGTGTTAGGTCACGGCGAGACTCTATACAAGCAAACGGGGAAGATCGGGTTCCACGCGTCCGGTCAGCAAGAAGGCACCTGCGTGGTGCAAATATACGCCCGAGGAAGTGGAAGCGCTAGTTCAGAAGCTGGCCAGAGAAGGGAATTCTCGGAGCTACATCGGCGTCATTCTGCGCGATCGTTTCGGCGTACCTCTCGTAAAGTCCATCACTGGAAAGACGATAGCGGAGATTCTGCGTAGCACTGAGCAGACTGAGAAGATCCCCGAAGACCTCAACGTCCTATTCAAGAAGGCAGATGGCATGAGAAGGCACCTACAGAAGAATAGAAAGGATTACGTCAACAAGCGGTCCCTAGTGATGATAGAATCGAAGATTCACCGCTTGGTCAAGTACTACAGAGACCGAGGGCGCCTTCCGCCGGAGTGGGAATACAAGCACGTTGCCGCATCAGTGGCATAGTGATTGGCACTCGACGCAAACTCGCTTGCTTTCTTTGATCAGACAAGAAAGCTCGCAAACACACTCAAGGATAACCTCCGAGTAGATTCCTCGTTTTTCGTGATTTCTCATCACGATGCTGATGGGCTCTCGTCCGCCGGCATAATTGGTTCGGTCCTTGCCCGCGCGAGAGCTCGATTCACCCTCAGAATAGTCGAGGAATTGACGGAGGACATTCTGCTTGAGATCTCTAAGGCAGGGCCTGATGTTGCGATTTTCGCGGATATCGGGAGCGGGTATCTTGACCTCATTGCAACGCA
>CAZRDM010000020.1:0-5337 GCA_964598845.1 uncultured Candidatus Bathyarchaeia archaeon | reverse complement strand
CGGAGGTCCAACTCGGGATGCACGCGAATTCTCGGCGCTCCTTAATGCATGTGGGCGAACCGGTAATCCTTCCATTGGTATCAGTGTCGGTATGGGTGACCGGACTACGGCTCTCGACGAAGCAAACGAGGTGATAGCCAACTACAGGAAGACGCTAGCCAGATACATGGAATGGTTGACTAGGACACCTGATGCAATTCAAAAGCTTGAGACAGTCTGGGTCATTCGAGGAGAGAACCAGATACAGGAGAGTATGACCGGAGCTTTCTCCTCTGTGCTCTCATCCGCAGGGAGCTTGTCTCCAGACCATGCTGTAATAGTGCTGACCCGCTCAAGAGACGGTGGAATAAAGCTGTCTGCTCGAGCACCACCGAAGCTTCTTAGAACGGGAGTCAATTTGGGGGCCGCATTGAGCATCACTTCGAAGAAGCACTCGGGGTTCGGAGGTGGTCACGATGTGGCAGCAGGGGCTCACATAAGAGTCGAAGATCCAAGTGAATTCCTTCGCGAACTTGACCAAGTCATTCTCTCGCAGATGAAAGACACCATTGGAAGCTGAGATCTACATCACATATCGAAGCAGACGCCTCGCAGAGAGCATTAAGGAGGCCATTGATGCGGACAATGTACTGAATGGGCGGGGCATGAGGATCTCCTCCCATGTTCATGAGCGAGGATTGACGATCATTGTCAAAGCTTGTAGGAGAATAGAGACACTACAGGCAACGGTCCATGACATCTTTCGCTGCATCCGCGCTGTTGAGGCTTCGCTCTCAAAGCTCCAAGCTCGTGGCGAGGCCTAACCAAGAATACTCGACTTACTTCCGGGAGGAGGTCGACTCTTTCACGAGAAAAATTGTTGTGAACCGTTTAAATAGTGCACGGAAGGTACGTTGCTGATTTCCGAGGGGTGGTGGAAATCGCTTGTCAAAAGTTACGCGAAAGGTACGCGATAAATGGCGAATGAAGGAGTGGTTCGACGTCTATAGCCCTCCATATTTCGGTGAGCTTCTCGTGGCAGCCATTCCCTGCCAGGATCCTAGCGCGCTCATTGGAAGAGTTGTTGAAACAACGCTTTACGACATAACCAACGACTTCGCTCACCAGTCAGTAAAGATGTACTTCTTGGTAGTGAACGCGAAGGATCACCGCGCGGAAACGATTCTCAAGTCGCATGAGTATGCTACTGACTATCTGCGAAGCCTAGTACGACGCGGAAGCACTCGAATTGACGGAATATTTGATGTTACAACAAGGGACCAGTACTCAACTCGAATTTCGGTTGTGGCGTTTTCTCGCGACCGAATCAAAGCATCGCAGGAACATGGAATTCGTCAAATCATGAAACAAGTGGTTGATGAGAAGGCCGCAGCGCTGAAGTATGAGCAACTAGCGCAGGAAGCTGTCCTAGGAAAGCTCGGTTCTGACATTTATAATCTTGCGAAGAAAATAGCGCCCCTCAGACACGTGGGAGTTCGGAAATCCAAAGTCCAGTTGATCCCGCCCGGTGTCATAGCCACAACTAGCCAAGTTATGATGGAAGCCAAGGCCGCCTGATCGTACTTCAACGAGCCGTTCTCTTATACATGCGCCGAATTTCCTCATGTATAGCTTCCAAGTCGCGTTGAAGCTCGATCACCTTCACCCTTGCGTCTTGCTCTGTAGGTCCACTGTCAGTCGATGACAGTAGCGCATCCCTGACTCTATCCACTTCCTTACTGACTTGGCGTAAGCGCTCGTGTAAGTCAGCTGTACGCTCCAAACCGTGTAAGACCCCTGCCAGCGCCCATGTCAGTGCTCCGGCTGCGACTCCTGCAAGGAACGAGATCACGTCAAAAACCAATACGAATCACGCATTCATGTTCCCAGATACGCTCTAATTTAAAGCGATAAGCCCATAACGCAACTCGCACGGTTTGCTTCAAGGTGGGACAGTGAAAGCCGTCGTTCTCGCCGCGGGAGAAGGTACACGTATGTGGCCGCTCGCCGAAAGGAGGCCGAAACATCTCTTGCCGGTTGGGGGAAAACCGCTCCTCACATACATTCTCGAAGCACTTGCAAGGAACTCAATCAAGAAGGTCGTACTCGTAGTCGGGTTCAAGGGCGAGCTCATTCGGTCAACAATCGGCGATGGAACACAATATGGACTGGAAATCGAATATCTTGAACAGCCAAGACGGACTGGAACGGCGTCAGCGCTGAAGGTCGCATTTGACGCGGTTGGAGAGGAAACCTTTCTCGCTGTCTACGGTGATCTCTTCATCAGTCCAGTGGTCCTTAGGGCAGTGTTGGAACAATCGCGGAGATTCTCTCGCGTAATGGCAGTCGTGCGTCTTGCAAATCCATCGCAATACGGCGTGGTAAACGTTGAAGCCGACAGAGTTGTCGGTATCACCGAGAAACCGCGCAAGACCGATTTGGGAGAGGGTTGGGTGAATGCTGGAATATACGTCCTCGATAGTAATGTCTTCGAGGCTATTGAAAGATCTAGCGCTTCGAAGAGAGCTGAGTACGAACTGACCTCATCTCTCCAGGACCTCATCGATGAAGATAAGGAGATCAGAGCCGCAGTTATCCGCAGCGAAGACTGGTTGGATGTGGGGAGACCTTGGGATTTGCTCGAAGCGAATGAACGTGCTCTGGCAAATGCGCAACATGGCTTGAAGGGAACGATTGAGGAGGGCGTCGTTTTGAGACAACCAGTATGGGTTGAAGAGGACGCTTTGGTTAAGTCTGGATCTTATGTTGAAGGCCCAGCCTACATAGGCCGAAACAGCAGGATCGGACCGAACTCTAGAATTCGACCTCATACCAGCATTGGAGATGACGCAGTGATTGGAGCCTCATGCGAGGTTAAGAACAGTGTTATAATGAATCGCTCAAAGGTTCCGCATCTGTCCTACATCGGGGACAGCATTATCGGGGAAGACTGCAACTTGGCGGCAGGCACGATAACAGCAAACATTCGGTTTGACGAAAGAACCGTGAAGATGCGAATCAAAGGCCGACTTATTGATACACATAGAAAGAAACTTGGCGCCGTACTGGGTGATTCTGTTCAAACTGGAATAGACGTAACATTGATGCCCGGGGTTCGGATCGGTTCAAACTCTTGGATCGGGCCAGGAGCAATTGTTTCGAAGGACGTGCCCAGCCACCAAGTTGTCTTGGTGAAGCAGCAAATCGTGAAGAGGCGGACAGGAACGTCGAGAGCTCGTCCAGACTGACTCCCATGCTTAAGCATGTCGCTTTGTGCTAACGATCGAGATCACATCCCCGTCCTTCAGCACGTAGTCGTCGGCCACTCGCATCTTTGACCTTACCTCCGTTGCGTACAGAAAACCTTCTGCGAGCTCTGAATGAATCAGTCCGGCGAGCTGCTTTGTGGTTGTTCCATATGGCACGAGGTAAGCGTCGGGGAGAATCCTGCCCTTGTGGTCACTCAGCTTCTCGGGATCCTCGACAGGATAGACGGTTATCATTTTAAGCAGTTTGAAGAAGGCCATATTCAGAGCGTCCTGAACCCCAGTTGAGCCGTGGGGTAGTAGAACTCTCTGCCTGATGCGTTCTAGGGCATCTACTTGTTGCATGGTTAGCTGACGCTTCTCATTGGTTTGGAAGCTACTGTCTCCGGGAACATATGAGATGATATCCTTCTCCGACGCTCTCCTCAGGGCGAGTTCGGCCTCGGAACAGCAAGGGACAACAAGATATCCCATGGCTTTGAGCAGTTCGACGTTCTTCTCTGCTGGAGAGATATCTATCTTGTTGGCGGCAATGAGTAGCGGCTTCGAGAGTCTGCGAAATTCGCGAATCAGTGCAAGGAGCTGTTCCTCTGTCCAATTGCTCGGTTTGTCGAAATTGAGACCGGTCCTGATTCGCGCCTTGGCAATATGATCCCGCTTTATGCCGAGGCCACTCAATTTCTCCTCTAGAATCGCCGAGAGGTTTTCCTTCGCACCTTCAACTCGCCTGACTGCTCTGTCCCATTCTTTTTTCACGATCTGAAGAAGCCACATATCCAGTTCATGTTCGAGGAAGCGCACATCCCCTCTTGGATCATGTCCACCAGGTTCGCATGGCTTTCCCTCAGAATCGGTCGACCCGGAGGCGTCAACAACATGAATGAGCGCGTCTGCCTGCCTTATTTCATCAAGAAACTGATTGCCCAATCCCCTACCCTGCCATGCCCCAGGAACCAATCCCGCGCAGTCAACAATTTCAACAGGTACCAAACGTACGCCGTCAACGCAGGTGGAATTCCCTGGAGTATCGGTCACATTGAATTCTCGACAAACGCAGGGACTCCTAACGTATCCGACGCCGACATTCGGCTTTATCGTTGTGAAAGGATAGTTAGCGATCGGTACGTTGGCTAGAGTTGCGGCGCTGAAGAAGGTGCTCTTACCTACGTTTGGTTTGCCCACTACGCCTACGATGCGCTGCAAACTCATGATTCCTGATACGAATGGCTAACCTTTGGAAGGCCAGTTATCCTGACTCCCGCACTTGCGACCTTGTATCTGATATTGATACCTATCAACAAAGCTGTAATTTGCTCGACGATTCGTGAGTTCTCCAACCGACCTCCGTCAACAGATCTCACGCCAGGTATCTCCTCCGCAAGCTGCATGACCACGCTCCTCGCTTCCTGCGAGTCGCCGCAAACAATAACATCCGAATCAACATCTCTGCTCAGATCCTGTAGGGCTTCAGCGACTACGTTGTGAAATGCCGATACCACTCTAGTGTGCGGTGGTAGCAGACGCGCCGCCTGCTGAGCTGCCGATCCTTCCCAGACTCCCAGCACGTTCGAGGCACTGCCTCCAACCGCTGTTGAGAGGGGAACAACGATGTCTACGAAGATGTCGTCGGGAGTGATCTGCTCCGCTACAGATCTCACCATGTCTACATGAGCGGCAAAAGGGACGCTCATTACTACAATGTCGGCTCCTGCGGCGGCTTTCGGGTTGTCCATCCCCGAAACCAAGACACTGCCACCCAGAATCTCACGTGCCTTCTTCGCGGCATCCTCGGCCTTTTGCTGTTGCCGAGAACCAATAACAACTTTCTCGCCCGCTCTGGCCCACCTCAGTACCAAGCCGAAACCTTGGTCGCCGGTTCCACCGATTACCGCTATAGTTCGGTCACTCACCGATCATCACGCCGGTCATGTCGGGAACTCCTGAATAAAACCCGATCGCATTAGAAAGCGTTCCTCCTCGCGTGCACCTTTGATAATTGAGCGGGCTGTGGCATACAACTCTTCTTTCGTCCGTTTCAGTCTCGCAACACCCTGCTCGATCGCCTTATCAGCTACCGCTGTCGCTTCGCGAG
>CAZRDM010000019.1:0-39371 GCA_964598845.1 uncultured Candidatus Bathyarchaeia archaeon | reverse complement strand
GACGTGAAGGGAAGCTGCTTTCGAACATACTCAATCGAAGCGCCGACCTGACAGAAGGTCGATTTTGTAACACACCAAAAACATACTTGTCTTAGAGAGAGCTTGGTTGGCGATCCAAGATCGCCACAATCCCCACTTCGCAGTCGTTAAGAATGCTCTGTCAAACCGTGACCACTGGAATTGGCGCTGAACTGGAACAGATCTGACAGGTAGCGGGTCCGGAGGGAACCGTGACGCTCTTGTCACCAAGAAAGGTTCGCTCATCGCAATTTTTGTTCGTTCCTTTCGGGTTCACTACGCGAATTCGGTTTTGTCAGAAGAGCGAACGATTAGGCAGCACTCCGCGCCGGGCGAAGCGAGAGCCGATATCACCTGTGTTTCTTTCTTCCCAAGAGGGCGAGCTGCAGGTTAGAGTGATTGCAAGTCTTTGATGAACTCATCCCTCGGTATACCTGACTCCGCTATGATAGCATTCAGCAGCCCAGTTTGATTTCGCGATGAAGTGGAACAGTCAACCAGACCGTCTTGTCGCTGACTATCTTCCACGCTCCCATATGAGAGCCGCGACCTCGACGAATACTAAAGCCATGCGTCTGAAGAACCTTGAGAATATCCTGACCGGAGACTTTTCTCGGAAGCTTACTCATTATGCAAACCGTTGTGCGGTACGTAAATTAGGTACATTAAGAAGACTCCTATGCGATTTGCGATATGGCATGTAGTGTGAGGGCGCTATGAAATTTCACATAACGCTTCAGAAGGAGCCGCAAGGTGGATACGTGGTCCGTTGCCTGGAACTTCCCGGGGCAATGAGTCAAGGCGAAACTGAAGAGGAAGCTGTGGCTAACATCAAAGATGCCATCCTCACCATTCTGGACATGATGCGACAGCAAGGCGAATCGGTTCCAACTGAACCAGCACAGATCCGCGAGCTGATCGTAGCCTAATCCTTTTGTGAAAATTGGACAGAACTCGTGTTCAGACGAGTCGTGATTTCATCGCTGATTGTCTGAAGCGCGGGAATTCTTGCAGCGATAAGGCGCTTATGCAGGTTTGGGCTTGGGAGAAACGCTAACAAGATTCAAAGTCTTGAAAACTTGGGCTTCAAGGTTAACCCCGTTACGCGCCAACTAGAGCGCGCCCGACCGATCGAGTTCTAGGGTACGTTCCAATTCGTCATGTTTTGCTAACCATAAGCGGCAAAAAAGTTCAACGGCAGAAGTTGGCGATTGTGTCTGCCGTTCGTTGAGTGTGGCGGGTCCGGAGGTACTCGCTTAGAATTTTATCCGAGTACGCCTATGAGAGGTTTTTTGCATTCGGTGCGCCTGATAGACGCGACCGACGTTACCTGACATCCCTCGCCAGATCGACCGAAATCATCTTCTGTAAACTTCCTTCCGATGCTCAAATCTCAATAGAATCAGCTTGTCGCCCTCGACTTTGTAAATGAGTCTGTACGGCTTCACTCGAACGGCCCATTCCCCTTTCAGGCCGTATCGGAGCGGTTTTCCAACGTTCGGGTCTTCCACAACCTTCACTATCTGCTTTTGCAGTCTTTCTTTGAGACTCTTGTCTCGTATCTTCTTCACATCATGTTTGAAGCTGTCTGTGGGTACGATGGATTTTATTTCTACCATTTCTCGAACTCTTTGAAGAAGGCCTTCCTAGAATACACTTTGTACCGTCCTTGCTCCAAATCCTGCCAGGCTTCCTCAATCAGCTTAAGCGTCCTCAAATCTTCAGGTTTAATTCCGGTCTCCAACTTCTTCAACACGATCATATCCTTTCTAGCGCTGACTGCGAACACGCTTCCCCTCCTGATCCCAAGCTTTCTTCTAATCACGCTCGGTATCACTATCTGGCCTTTCGAACTCGCCTTCGTCAACTCCGGAACTTCTAACTCTTTCATAAGGGTAAGATATGCTTACTGCTATTTAAGCTGAGGATTAAGGTGTTGCTTCTCAAGACACATCTGGCTTTAGGGGATGCCTTGCGAGTAGTTTGACATGGTGGCGGGTCCGGAGGGATTTGAACCCTATCGGCCACGAGTGGATGTCTCTTGGAACCGTAACGTCATTGTCGTCAGAACCAGTTCGCTAATTCTGGATTCTCAAGCAGGATTCTCCGATGTTACGAGCCAGGGAAAGGATATTCTTTCTAACGGTGTCTATCTTTTCGCGATCAATGTCTTTGCCTTGTTCACTGCCTCAAAGGCGTCTTCTCCGTAGGCATCGGCACCTATTTCGCTGGCCCAAGATTTTGTGACCGGCGCGCCCCCCACCATTACCTTCACGTCGTCTCTCAATCCTGCTTGTCCCAGTCTCTCTATGACTTTCTTCTGTTCAGGCATGGACGTAGTCAGTAGGGCACTCATTCCTACTATGTCCGGATTTGACTTCTTCACAACCTCGATGAATCTGTCTGAGGGTACGTCTACGCCCAAGTCCTGAACTTCGAAGCCGAAAGCCTTGAGCATGACAGCTACAATAGACTTGCCAATATCGTGTATGTCACCCTGTACCGTCCCGATCACCACTCTACCTAAGGTTTTCAGGCTTCTACCCTTTTCTGTGACCTTCGGTTCCAGGATTTCGAGTCCTGCCTTGAACGCGCTTGCCGCGAGCATAACCTCGGTTATGAAAGCCTCACCACAATTCCACCTTTCACCTACGTCTAAGAGACCTCGCATCAAGCCGCTCTGAATGCTCTCAGCAGGATCGAGGCCTTTTTCTAAAGCCTCTCGTGCACCGATTCTCACAGCGTCCTCATCGTAGTTCTGCACGGCAACCCTCAGTTTTTGAAGAACGTTCTCCTTAGACAATGGCTCTTCACGATCGTTTGAGTATCACATATTTCAATTCGCGGAAGATATTGTTGTGCTGTATGCGTCACCCATTCTTTCATAAGATTTCGCAATGGATTCTACTTACTGTAACGATTGATCGGAAAGGAAATCCGAATCAACGACAGGCTCGAGATACGAATTCTCACGAACAGAGCGCGGCATTAGTGGAGCAAACAGAAAAGAACGCGGTCGATACCAAGCGAATTATCGTCGACAGGAGAGTTCAATCAGATCTTGGTGACACCGTGGTAGAAGCTCGATGCGTTCTCCATTCACGCTTATTGCACATCAATTCAGGACATGGCTTTGGTGATATAGGAAAAGAGTAGAGTTCGAGTTCAAGAGGACTGTTCAACGTTCGTTATTTCGGTCTACTCGCAATTCGACCGTTTGTTAGAACCGCTAAGCCCTCTATATACATCGCGACTGGCCACAGCGTTGTAGAAATGGGAAATAGGAAAACAGGATATAGACGCTTAGCTCTTTGTCAGAAAGCTCTAGATGCAGCTGAAAGGTAGAGCACTTGAGGTATTGAATGAGATTTGCCGCTAAACATTCGTCTGATCCAGTATCCGAAAGAAGAACTTGACATGATAGACTCCGCGACTCTTGAGGTTCTTAGAGACGTAGGAATAAAGTTTCCAGACAAGGATGCTCTGCATGCGCTGAAGTCAGCAGGAGCAGACGTAGACTACAAGAACATGCTCGCTCGGTTCCCGGAGGACATAGTCAGGGATGCATTGAAGCGCGCCCCGTCGACCGTGACGCTTTGCGGACGCGATCCCAAGCACGATATCCATCTGGGTGAGGGCGGGGGAACGCACTTCATGCCCTCGGGCCTCGGTGCCTTCATCTACGATCTAAATACGGGTGAACGCAGAATGGCCACAAAGGAGGACACCATCAACGTCTCAAAGATTGTCGATGCTTTGCCGAACATTCATGTCTTGCAGGTGATGGTCTCACCAGGAGATGTCCCTGATAAGGTAGCTGACCATCATAAGTTTGAGGCTGCATTCAACAATACAACCAAACACGTGAGCAACTGCATAGCACCCATAACTTCCGATGATGGAGCAAGAGAGATCGTTGAAATGGCCTCTATCATAGCTGGTGGAAAAGAAGAACTAAGAAAGAAACCGATTTTCTCGGTTCATCAATGCCCTATCAGCCCCTTACAATACGAAGTGTATGGCTTGCGATCCATAATGGAATACGCAAAGAACAGCGTGCCCGTATGCATCTACAGTATGGCGATGGGGGGAGGAACAGCCCCTGCTACCATTGCTGGAGAGTTGGTGATAATTAATTCTGAGTTCCTAGCCGGATTGGTCTTACTCCAAACGTTGAATCCCGGTTGCCCCGTCATATACGGAACAGTCGCCTCCGTTATGGATCTTAAAACAGGAGTGCTCCCGCTCGGAGCTCCCGAAAGACCGATTCTCCAAATTGGCGTCGTCAGTCTCGCTCGATATTACGGCATACCGCACGGCATGATATCAGCCGGACATGCGGATGCAAAGATCCCCGGGACGCAAGCCGGGTTCGAGAAAGCAATAACAGCCCTGCCCGTAGTTCTCGCAGGTACCGAATTGATTCTGGGAGCTGGCGCGGTCGATTCTGCGAATACATACAGCTACGAGCAGCTAGTCATTGACGACGAGATTTGGGGAGCCCTGCTTAGGATAGCGAGAGGCTTCGAAGTGAACGAAGAAACCCTCGCAGTCGATCTCATCAAGAAGGTTGGTGTGGGCAGCCATTTCCTAGGCGAGAAGCACACATTGAAACATGTCAGAGGAGAGCAGTGGTACCCACGCCTGTACTCCCGAGTTAAGAAATCAGAGGACTTCTGGAACGAAGAGATACTTGGAAAGAAAGATCTCGCCCTGACAGCTAGGCAAAGAAGCAAAGAGATACTCGCATCCCATCAAGTTCAACCTCTTGAGAAAGATGTCAAAGAGAAAATCAGAATGCTGGTACGTGAAGCCGAAGGACGCCTATCAGTCTGACTCAGGATTCAGTGCAAGAAAACAAAAGAAAGGGGAGAGGAAGGAAGACCCGAGTTAGACCTTTCGCAGTGACTTGTAAGGACCCTCATACACTGCGTATACCAGAGCTAATCCGATTATGATGTACGTTCCGAGTATGAAGGCGGAAGCACCGGACGGGAGGGACGGGTAGTAGATTATGAGAGACTTGACCCTTGAATCGTCCACGTAGAGTGAGACTACCCCGCCCGCTGTGAACTTCAACCGCAAAGACGCAGTCCCGTCTGCAGACGTTGTTGCTGAAGACGATCCGGTGACCGTCACCAATCCGCTTGCTGGCGTAAATTGAACGACAGCTCCCTCCACAGGATTTCCATTCTCGTCAAGCACTTTCACGTTCAGCACGTAATCTGTGTCCATATAGAGCTGTGAAGGTTGCATTGATTGAATGGAACCAGCTTGGATAACGATCGCCACCTCGGTCTGGGCCATGGCCTGGGGAAGCATGAACATTATGAGCAGCATGGCAGACCAGCACAATGCTTGATATCGTGACAAGATTCTGCACCTCGTCAATCAGTCGCAGTCATCACGAGAGCTAGGATGAGTGGTATGCCGAGGCCAACGAAGATCATGGCATAACCTATCGGGGTCAATCCGTAGTATCCCGTTCCATCTGCTATGATCGTACCTGCGGCCCCGGGAGAGATCCCTGGAATTGCCCCCGCCGTTGCTAGGACTAGGTATACCATGGAAGCGAGAACCATTACGAAGCTGAGATAGCAGACGAATCTGAAGAGCTTCGGCGACAACCTGATGACCGAAGTCTCGTTCGAGAATGCTATCAGCTTGTCCACTTTGAAATACTTGAATAGAACTATGAACTCGAAGAGTGCCGCCAATCCAAGGATCAGTATCTCCCAATACCAAGCGGTGAACAGCATCGAAAATCCGAAGCTAGTTCCATTCACGGGGTCGTAGATAGGAAGGGTAAACACGACCGCGAGGAGAGCTACCCCGATAGCGGTGAGAGTTACAGTCTTGGTGCGGGGTATTCCAAACTTGTCCGCGAAGGTCGCCACGTTCGTTTCGAAGTAGGCCAAATTCATCGGCAGAGCGGCCGGTATGAACAACGCATAGAACAGCATTCCTAGCAGTATTCCAGGAGCACCGAGTGCAGTCCAAGCTCTTGGCAGTGCTGAGAAAACTAGGCCCATACTTCCTGCGAATACTGGTGGAAAGCCGAATCCCATCGTCAGTGGCACTATGAACAGGGCGCCCGTCACGAGTAGAATGATGTCTGAGAACCTTTCCATAAGACATGAGGTGTTGATGTCTCCGCCCTTCGGCAAGTAGGAGGCAAATGCCGTGGAAACTCCCGAACCTATCCCACTGCGCCAGTACACCCAAAGCATTGCCTGAGCAAATACCATGCCCGTGAGAAACTTCGAGGGTTGGAGGTCGAACGTGATAGCCCAACCTTGCCAAAAGTTCGGATTGTACACAACGCTGACGATGACGAGTATCACCGCCATGACAATTGCAGTGGGCTTAGCCCACATGGCAACGCGAGCCCATACGTTGACAGATTTGAAGCTGAGGAGCCAGTATACGAAACACAGAACAAGCGCGGCTACAAGAGGCCCATAGGACGTCAGGTACGTAACCCAGAAGAAGGTGCCTGGGTCGGATCCCCAGAAGAGAGCTGGAGTTCCTATGAGGTAGACCGCGTATATCCCGTAGAGCGCCGCGGCAGTTCCCATGTATACGAACATTGACATGACGCCGAACCATATCCAGAATGTCAAGAACTTGTTCCCTTTCGTTATTACATGCCAAGCCTGAGGTGGAGCTCTTCGAGTGTAGGCGCCGAAGCAACTGTCTACTATGAATATGGACGTTACCACCGTGAGCAACCCAAACAGGAAGTAGAAGAAGAAGGCCCCACCGCCCCAGACAACCGCCATGAAAGCTGGAATCAGTAGATTGCCCATCCCGCCTGACGAACCGTGAAAAGCGCTGAACATTCCGAATTTGCTTACCAGTGTTTCACGAGCTTTTTCCATTTTCTTTCGCGGATATGCTCTCGCGAAGAGGCGTTTAATTGGCTTCCGGAAATACATCAATTACCCTGTGAACGGGTACACGTATTGTATGGACTGTAATTATGCTGGCATTTTATGCGCGCGGCATGTCTCTACTGAGTAAGTAAGAGGGTTCTTGAGACGTCATGGGACCTCGCGGAATTTCATTCGGAAAAAAAGTGCAAGCACGCGTTCGGGATTTCATTAGACAAAATACGAAATTGGAATTTGCCTCAGCAGGCGACAGTCACGGAGATTTGAGAAAGGTTCAGAGGTTCGTGAGAGATTGTCTAAGCGAGGAAATGCTTTCTCTAATAATTCTGGGCGGAGATTATCAAAGACAACCCACGAAGAACCTTGTGGAGGCTAGGGAGAATGTCTCACATATCCTCTCGACCCTGACAGGATGCCCTAGAAGGGTGCTTGTATTCGGGGGAAACTATGAGCTGCCTGGAGTAACTGCAGACGTTGCCTCAAGGATTGGCGAACCTCTTTTTCCAATAGGATGCGGCCCCAGAATCGACGAGAGATATCCCGGTAACCACTTATCCTTCCAAGGCTTCAATTTCATCGGCGTAGAAGGCTCAAACCCCATCAATGCATTGTTTCCAGGAGAAAGAAGTGAAGAAGAACTGGAGTGGGCTCTTGCTCAGGCCTCCAGAAGCATGGGAGCAGCAGAGTTCAGCAAGGCAATCTTGGTCACTCATTCTCCGCCTTATGAGTGCGGAAGTAGGGACAAACTTGGGCTCTTTGGTTTGCCCCCTGAATATTGCGGAAAACATGTGGGGAGCTTGGCATATCGCAACTACATCATGGATCGAAGACCGTTGATTCATGACTGTGGTCATATCCATGAAGGGGTAGGGGTGACAGTCCACCTATGGAATCGCGAAGGTGAGATGGAGTCCGAGGACATCAATATGGTCGAATACGAGAAGATAGCGTTGCTGCTCAAGAAGGATCAGATGATACGAGCCACCATATGTGCCAACCACGGAACTCTTGAACATTGGATGTATTTCAGATACAGGATAGCCGAAACGAACGAGTGGATCGGTGTTGAAGCCGCGAAACGAAGACTAGGCGGCAAGGATGCGCTCTCTAGGTTCACTGACAGATTTCATGCGAGCGCCATATACAAGAAGATTTTTTGCCCCAATGCGGACCTTAGGGAGATTCTATCATGAGACGAGCGATGTGTGATCATGCTCCTAAAAATTAGTCTAAATGACAAATATGGATACTACGACGCCGGAGTGAAAAGACTGCAGACGGTCCTAGATATACTGGGCCTCCAAAGGGTTTCAGAGTGGAAAAAAGGCGCCGAGCGATCTCATGTCTCGCAAAAATTTGTCGAGGCATGGGAGTGCGATTACGAGTCTCCGTACCGTCCAGAGGACTTGAAAATTATCCTAAAAGCTACAGAGCTTGCCGCTATTCCTGAGGAACTGAAGGGGAAACTACCTGAAGATTTCGTGCTTGACAATGTGAGTTACACAAAAGTATGCGACGTCGACGTCTGGACCAGAGTCGGTTTCTCAATACTGTCCACCTGGGACAAGATCTACTCCCGAAGTCTGTTGCGAAAACTTGCAGTCGATGAAGTAGCCCTCTACAAGCTCGCGATTGAGAAATGGAAGGACATTTTGGATAAGGCCTCTTCTGACAAGGTTGAAAACATTCGAAAAGCTGATTATGCAATCCTAGCTGCGAGAAGAGAGGCGCCCTGACCTTCTGGACTCTCTTGAAGCTACTTGAAGAATGCGTTATGTTCACGTGAACTGTAAGATGACAGTGAGTATGCTTCGCTCAAAAGTCTCGACCTTTCAGATGACGCGAGCCTTCGTATTGTTTAGGAGATCTGGAACATGATAGCACCCATCGATATATCTTGCGAGATTACTGTAGAGCGAGTTCCTCGAGTCGCTCTAGATCGTCTAAACTCAGCTTCTCTCCAGGTCCTTGCAGAGGTTGGTGTTAGGTTTCCAGAAGAGAAGACGTTGAACGTCTTTGAAAGGAATGGTGCAGACGTCGACAAGAAGGATATGCGGGTGCGCATACCCGAATCCCTTGTCAAAGAGTCCTTGTCCCAAGCGCCTCAGAAAATGACTCTATGCGCACGCGATCCTAACAGGGACATTCGATTAGAGGATCAGAAAGTCCACTTCATCACGTCCGGGGTCGGAGTCTACATTTATGACTTAGAAACCGGAGCGCGAAGAACAGCAACGATTGAGGATACCGTCAATATTTCTAGGATTGTCGATTTCCTTCCGAACATTCATGTTCTCCAGGTCATGGTTTCACCTGGAGATGTCCCTGACGCCGTAGCGGACCACTACAAGTTTGAGGCTGCATTCAACAATGCAACGAAACATGTAAGCAATTGCATCGGCCCCGTCACCTCGGATGAAGGAGCTAGAGAGGTTATCGAGATGGCATCTCTCGTTGCCGGAAGCAGGGAGGAACTGATGAAGAGACCGATAATGTCCGTTCACCAGGCTCCCGTAAGTCCACTTCAGTATACCGGCTCAGGATTACGAGCCTTGATTGAATACGCGAAAGCCAAGATTCCTATTTGCATCTACAGCATGCCAATGAGCGGCGGAACATCACCTGTGACCCTTGCAGGAACTCTGGTTATTCTTAATGCCGAATTTCTTGCTGGGCTAACGCTACTGGAAAACGTCAGCCCGGGGGCGCCCATGATTTACGGTAGCGTAGCATCGATAATGGACTTGAAAACCGGCCTCTTGCCGATAGGCGCTCCCGAGAGAGCGATTCTTAGTGTGTGGGCCACAAACTTGGCAAGATACTATGGGCTACCTTGCCTAGTGGCTGGTGGAGGAACTGATGCAAAGATGCCTGGGACAAGGGCCGGGATTGAGAAAGCTTGGACCGCCCTGCCAGTTGTCCTAGCTAGGGCGAATCTGATAATCGGAGCTGGTGCATTAGACTCGGCGTCGACGTATAGCTACGAACAACTCATTATTGACGACGAGATTGCCGGAGGCTTGATGAGAATTGCTCGCGGACTTGAGATGAGTGATGAAACGATAGCTCTAGACCTGATTAAGAAAGTAGGTGTCGCCGGCCACTTCCTCGGTGAACGACATACGTTGAAGCATGCGAGGGAGGAGCATTGGTTCCCACGACTCTATAAGCGAACTCAACGCCCTGAAGACTTTTGGAGTCTTCAGAAACTCGGTGAAACAGACATGGCAAGAGAGGCTGGAGAAAAAGCTAAGGAGATTATCAAAACGCACCATCCGGAACCTCTGGAAAAAGACGTTCGAACCAAGATGCGAACTTTGGTTGAAGCAGCACATCGACGAGCTCTCACATAGCACCAACGACTCAGGATTCGACGCTGATCACCTTCTGAGTGGCAACAGAGGGCTGATTGATCATAACATGGTTTTCTGGATTTCACAAGTCTCTCTATGATCAGCACATAGAATGTTACGAAACCGCCGATCATGAAAACTCGTGAATCAGATCTTTGTTCGACAAGACGCTTTCATATGCCGCCATCCAGCAAGATGAGTAGCCTCTTTTCCTTGAAGGCATCCACCTAGAATGACGTTGATACCCGAAGCGCGGAACTGGAAGAGTACGTGCTCTGGTACACCAGATCCAATTTGCAGGTGAATGCGCGTTATGAACATACAATCTTACCGCATTTCCCTCCGTAGAAATTCGATAGGAACTCCAAGGCTTCCCGTTGCGGCAATGACTTGACTGAATTTGGTAGCCGACCGTCATTCTCCCTTGGGTTTCTTGTTACAGTACTATAGAAGAAAGAATGGATACTGTGGGAAATACATACCTGTAAGTATTTTTTCCTGAAAGTTCTTAAACTGACCTGGAACTATTAAGAAAATAGTCTCCTTGTGGTAGAAGGTTTTGCTGGAAGGAATCAAAGTCACGAAGAACTTCGGAGGACTGCCAGCACTTAGCAATGTAGATTTTCTCATACGAGAGAAAGAGATCGTAGGACTCATCGGTCCAAACGGGGCCGGCAAGACAACGCTCTTCAACGTAATCAGCGGTATCTATCGGCCGACTTCCGGTGCAATAAAATTCGATGGTAGAGACGTCAGCCACCTCAAGCCTCACGAAATATGCAACCTAGGAATCGGAAGAACATTTCAGATCGTGATTCCCTTTGTGGAGATGACCGTTCTGGACAATGTTGTGGTGGGTTTGCTTTACGGTAGAGGTAGAGGTAGAACTATTGGAATGAGAGAAGCCCGGAGCGAAGCCTTGAAATGCTTGGACTTTGTCGGACTTTCGGAAAAAAAGAATCTTTCAGCGAGAAGCTTGACTATAGCCGAGAGAAAAATGCTCGAGATGGCTAGAGCGCTCTCCACTGGCCCCAAGATAATTCTACTCGACGAGGTTGTTGCCGGGCTGAATCCCACAGAGACCTTGCAAGCCATGAACTTGGTAAAAAGAATTCGAGATGAACTTGGAATCACAGTTTTCTGGGTTGAGCACGTTATGAAAGCTGTGATGGGGGTTGCCGAGCGCGTCATGGTCCTCCATCACGGCGAGAAGATCGCTGAAGGACATCCCAAAGAAATAGCTGAAAACAAAGCTGTAATCGACGCGTACCTTGGTGAGAAGTACATTCTATAGAGAGGGGAAGCATTTGTTGAGTGTAGACGAGATCAATGTCTTCTATGGTGACCTTCAAGCTCTTTGGGACGTATCATTCAAGGTTGACAAAGGTGATATAGTAGGCATCGTTGGTTCAAATGGAGCCGGCAAAACTACCGCACTGAGAGCAATTTCGGGCCTAGTCCGCCCAAGAACAGGTTCGATACAATTCCTCGGGCAAGATCTTGCAAGGATACCGCCGCACAGGATCGTGGAGTTGGGAGTGGCTCACATTCCAGAGGGAAGAAGACTATTTCCCGTGTACTCGGTTATGGATAATCTGAAGATGGGAGCTTACACCCGAAAGCAAATAGAGAAAAAAGACGAAACGCTTGAATGGGTTTTCGAACTTTTCCCGATCTTGAAAGAACGAAGAAATCAACAGGCTGGAACACTCAGTGGCGGGGAGCAGCAAATGCTGGCGATTGGAAGAGGCTTGATGTCGAGACCAAAACTGCTCATGCTCGATGAACCTTCCCTCGGACTCGCGCCAAAAGTGGTTCTAGCGCTGTTTGACCTGATAACGAAGATAAACGAAGGAGGCATAACGGTCCTTCTAGTCGAGCAGAACGTGCGTCATGCACTTCAGCTCGCCGACAGAGCCTACGTCCTCGAGACTGGTAGAACAGTCCTTGAGGGTAAGGGCGAAGAACTAATGGACAATGAGCATGTGAAGAAGGCATACTTGGGCATGTGATTACCCTGCAAATTGAAAGGTGAATTTTCAGTCTGTTTAGAGTGCTCGCTTATTCGGCTGAGCGGCGAAATCTTTCTGAAAACTTCTCCAAGCCAAAGAAACGGGCTCTCGGCAGTCTCTGGCGTGTCAGCCCAAGGATGCCGCCCGGTATGAAAATCACACTAATCACTATCAGCACTCCTAGGAGAATCAAATAGATAACTTCGCTTCCGAAGTAAGTCCAAAGAAATTCGAAGACGACTTGAAGGAACACCGCGCCTATGACGGGACCGAGGAAGCTTCTAACACCGCCAAGAAAAACCATCACAACCATTTGATCGGTCTTAAGCCCGGAAAATGCGTCATAAGGATATACGTAACCAATCCAGAGGGCATAGACTCCGCCAATTATCCCTGGAAACAGTGCGCTTACCATAAAGGCGAGCAACTTCGATCTGAGAGTGTTCACGCCGAGCGTTTCCGCCGCGACTTCTGATTCCATGAGTGCTTTCAGACCATATCCGAATTTCGATCTCTCAATAAGATAGTTAGATATCGTCATCGCGAGCATCGCGAGAAACATGAGGTAGTAAGACCCCTCCCGGCCAAGAATCGGGGGAGGAACGAGCCCATATGTGCCTCCAGTCACTTTCAAGACCAGACTCAACTGTTTAATCGCTTCAGCGAGCGCCCAAGTAGCGATTGCAAAATAAGCTCCAGCCAGGCGAAGAGTGGGAAGCCCCACTAAGAACGCCAATGCCACGGCACCAACTCCGCCGAGAAACAGACTGATCCACCATGGAATTCCGTATTCAAGGATACTGATCGTCGCGATATACATGCCCGCTCCGAAGAATACCACGTGACCGAAATCGACGCGCCCACTGTAGCCGCCGATAACATTCCAACTACCTGCTAGGCCTACCCACATGAAAATTCCTGTGAGAAATCTCATCCAATAAGCCGGAAGGCCGAGAAAGGGCGCTGCCAGAAAAACAAGGGTCAACGCAGCGACGAGGACAAAACTGATTGACAAGAGCCGCTTTGCGGTAGAATCTTCTTTCCCACGCATGCCTACATTCCTTTCCCGAAGATGCCCTTCGGTCTAAAGACAAGCACCAAGTAGAGGACCAAGAACAAAACGAGATATACGATCGATGTACTTTCGTAAGTGATGATTAGGGATTGCAGAATGCCTAACAGCAATCCGCCTACAAGTGTGCCTGGAAGATACCCCATGCCCCCTAGGACAGTTATGAAGAATGCGAACAACGAATAGATTCCTCCCATTGTTGGCACGATCGATAGGACCGAGCAGATGAGCGAACCCGCCATTCCCGCTGTGCCAAAACCTATGCCTAGGGTTATCGCAAAGGCCTTCTCTACATCGACGCCCATCAGCCTTGCAGCTTCTCGGTCCTGCGCCGTCGCGACGATAGCCATCCCCGTCCGAGTCCTTCTGAGAAACACGTAGAGACCAAGGATCATGGCGAACGAGAAGAAAAACGCTAGGAAGCGCATGACTGGAATCGTCAGCTCGCCTAGGCTCAAGCTAGTACCCGAGAGTTCGGTAGTGGTAATCCTAGCGAAAGGCCCCCAAGAAAGCTGCGCGCCATTTGATAGGGCTACTGAGATACCGAAGAAGAGGACGAGATTCATTAGGGGAGGTGCCCCCATAACTCTAGCAACGAGAGTCTTCTGCGTGACATATCCGATCGCAAAGAAGACGACCAATACCAGGGGAAAAGTGAAGATTGGATCTATACCCACGAAGGCGTAGATCCAATAGCTCATGAAGGCCCCTAACATCACCAAATCTCCTTGGGCTATGTTGATGAGGTGCATGACTCCAAACGCGAAGGAGAGACCTATGGATATGGCGATGTATATTCCTCCAAGAAGGATCCCGTTTAGAATCGCTTGATAGAACAGACCGTCCATGAAGCCACCCGTTCCCATTTACCGAGCTACAGGAAATAAATAAATAACTAACTCGGCTCGGCGATATTTACGGCCGTTGGGTTAGCTATTTATAGTCATTACGGTCATTCTCACAAGCGCTGGATGTGAAAAGATGAGAAAATTTCTGAGTCGCAAAGCGATTACGCGAATTCAAGCAGGGATCATCGTTGTTGTTGTTGTGGTTGCTGCAATTGCTGTTGGCTACTCAATGATGCTGATGCAAGCTCCTCCCACAGCTCCGACTACGATAACGCCAACTACCATAGCTCCAACGAGGGACTACTTCAAAATCGGAGTTATCGCGGAACTGACTGGCGACTTCGCGAGGGGAGGATATGATATCAAGCGAGGATACGACCTGTGGGCCGATACAGTGAACGAGATGGGAGGAATTCCTGTGGCTGGGAAGAAGTACACTGTTCAACTCATCTATTACGATGCCAAGAGCGACCCCGCTCAAGGAGCGGCTGCAACCGAGAAGGCGATCACTGACGGTGTGGATTTCCTACTCGGACCATATAGCAGCGCAGTCACTCTCGGAGCTGGTCCAATCGCCGAGAAATATGGGATGCCGATGATTACGGGATCAGCTGAATCGCATCGGATACCGCTTCAGAAATTCAACTGGACCTTCCAGATTCTGGTGACAACAAAGGAAACACCGAAAGCACCCATGAAGGTATTGGCTACGCTACCTGTCACGACCGCGGCTATCATAGGCGCTGACGATGCGTTCTCAAAGGGGTTGGCTGAAAGCTTCAAGTCCGAAGCCGAGGCGATCGGGCTCAATGTCGTGTACTACGAGATCTTTCCGGTTGACTTGAAGGATCTTTCCGCCATAGTATCCAAAGTAAAAGCTCTGAATCCTGACGTGTTCATAGTTGCGGGGCATCCCGAGAATCACATCGTTGCTGTGAGAGCTTCCAAGGAGCTGGGATTTAACCCCAAGGTATTTCTCATTCACTGGGGAGTGGACACGCCTGACTTCCTAGGCGAGCTCAAGGAGGATGCGAACTACGTCGTAGGGGTTACGATGTGGTCCCCGAAAGCAGCCTATGAGGATCCTGTATTTGGCACTACCTCAAAGCTCGCGGAAAAGTATGAAATCGTCTACGGGCTTGCACCTGATTACACAGCCGCCAGCTGCGCTGCAACAGGGGTTTTCTACCAGAAGGTAATCGAACAGCTGGGTCTGACGCCGCCCTTTGACGACGCAAAGAGAGCCCAGCTTAGGGACGGCATTGAAACGATTAGCGTCAAAACAGCGCTGGGTGAAGTCAAGTTCTCGACAGATCCGGAACACTGGCATGTGAACATTGGGCTTGCAGAGCTTCTAGTGGTCATTCAGATCAAAGATGGCAAACCGGTACCAATTGCGCCAGAAGCACTGAAAGAAATGGACATCATATTCCCTAAGCCTCCATGGTAACCACGCGAGGCCAGTTGACTCCTCGAACCCCCCTTTTTTCCTCTTGCGAACCGGCAAACAAGCCTAGACGCTGACCTAGCTTTTGAAATATTATCGCTATCTCGCCCAATCTAAGAGATCTCCGCAACCTGAGTTCAGTTGAAGGCGCACCTACGATCGCCACGAGTATTCTCTCGGTCCCGGAAATTCCCGAAAAATACTGTACAAATGTTATAGACATAAGATACTATAAACCATCCCGGGAGCAGAAGAGGGAGGAAAACTTAGATGAGTCCTAAGTCTGATATCTTGGATCACCTGTCGAATTCGGTGATCGAGGGCAATTCTGAAGCGGCTAGAATGGCGGCAAACGAGGCTCTAAAGGAAGGCCTTGATCCACTCGACGCGATCGAGAAAGGCCTAGCGAAAGGTTTGAGGGAAGTCGGGAGACGATTCGAATGCGGTGAACTCTTTCTGATGCAACTTATACTGAGCGGTGAGGCAATGAAGGCAGGCGTTCAGGTGCTGAAGCCGGAGATTCTCAGGCTGCAAAAAGAACTGAAAGGCATGGGCACATATCTGATCGGAACTGTTGAGGGAGATATTCACGACATCGGAAAATCGATAGTCACCGCAATGTTGACAGCGGAGGGATTCGACGTCGTAGACCTCGGCGTTGATGTCCCCGACCAACTCTTCGTGGAGAAGACGAAGGAGATTAAACCTCCCATTCTAGGTTTGAGTGCTCTCATGACTACTACGAGAACCAAACAGAAAGATGTCATAGACGCTCTTAGGCGAGCGGGGCTCAAGGACGCGGTGAAAGTCATGGTCGGAGGCGCTACTGTTACTCCTGAATGGGCTCAGGAGATAGGAGCTGATGCGTATGGCGAGGATGCTATCGATGCTACGAAGAAAGCCAAGGGATTGGTTAGAGCTTGAGAGGGTGATCCAAGAGTAGGTCACGATTCTCACTTCATGATTGTTGGAAGAACAGGAACGCTTCGACTTTTGGCTTAAGGGAGGTGAAAAGCGTCGTTGGAATATTTCACTAGAAGCGGCAGTGGAGTCATGATCAAGATGACCAAGGGGCAGATAAGCGCTGAACTAGAAGCTGGTTCTAAAGATGCAGCGGAGAAGGGACATGTCCCCCAGCTCACGAGCGACGCATTGGAATGCGTCTTAGAAATAATCATCGAACCGACCAAAATCGTTGGAATCGAGCGTGGGAAAGAGATCGTTCTGTCCCGAGACGGAGGCGTCTTGAAGTACACAGGTTGTACACGATACGCTGGAACTCCGATATCAAAGGAGCAGGCGGTTAGTGTAGGAGAAAGAGTCGTCGGTCTCGATACAATGGAATTAGGCCATGCGGACTATAGCTTCAAGCCATGCAAACTGATAGCCTTCGACGAAGCACATCACATGGAAAATGCACAGATGGTCAGCATCATACCATTGTTCTACGGGGCGATGCCAAATCTAGGTACCTACTACCAGAGCCTAGGCGGATCATGGCCCACTCCTACAGAACTACTAAAGCAGGGAAAGATCAAAGAGTCTAGAGACGCTCAGGAAGGCGCAGCTCAAGACCTCATAAGAGACATCGTCTACCTAGCGAAAGTCATGCATCAGTCTGGCGCAGACGGATTAAACCTAGACACGACCGCGGCTGCGGGTGATGCAGAGTTCTACGCAGCCCTCAAGGCTATCGAGCAGGTCAAGAAAGAAACCAATCTAGCGGTAGAAGTTGGAATGGCCGGTGAAATGATCTTGGGTATGCACTGCGAGCTCGAATACCAAGGAAAGCGCTTGGCAGGTCTCTGGCCTCATGACCAAGGCAGGATGGTGGAAAAGGCAGGGGCAAGCATATTCGGACCTGTAGTCAACACGAAGACGACTAAATCATTTCCTTGGAATCTAGGGCGGTCACTAGCTTTCGTCAAAGAAGTGAGGAAGGCCGTTCAGATCCCAATTCACGTCAACATGGGGATGGGTGTTTGCGGCATACCCATGACAGAGATAGCGCCAGTGGACGCTGTAACTAGGGCAGCCAAGGCAATGATAACCGTAGCAGATGTCGACGGCATATAGGTAGGAGTTGGCGACGCAGGAGGAATGGACCTTCCCTACAAATCCTGTTTCGGCATGGGTGGCATTCGAACGGCCGGAGACCTTGTCGCACGCGCGCAGATGGAGAAGAAGCTTAGGATACATGAAGCCAAGGCGTATGTTGCGAAGAAACTTGGCGTGGACGCCATGACATTATCGGACGAATATGCAATGACAGAGATCAGAAAGAAGTTTGACATCGGCTTGATCATAGCTCTCACCGGATACGCCAAGGGCCTTGCTGCGAAAGCAAGGATCGCCAGATTGTGCGACTTCAAGATAAACTCCGTCACGAAGCTATTTGAGAAAACATCGGTAAACAGCGCATGACGTCGCCAACTTCGGACTAATCGCACGTTCGTTAGCGAACGTTCGATCAAACCTCAGCGCCAGTGACCCGGCGCACATGGACCAAGCAGCTTGGTTCAGGCGCCGGGGATGAATTAGCCTCGTGGGTGCGGGGCTGGCGCTTCATTTTTTCGCAGACTTCGATGAGAATTGTACTTGCATCTGTTGATCGAATATTGCAAGCAGTATTTTCGTCAAGGAGCTAACGCTCTATCAATCCTAGACAAGATCAAAGTACTGCAGGCTGCAAGTGCCCATCAGGTAGCTCAGCCTTAGGTACTCTACCAACCTAGCGCAACGCCATCCCCGCGAGGGTCTGCCCCACCCATAAGAACATTGTTTCTGGGGTTAACGAGTATTGCCTGCGCATGCCCAAAGTTTTCGTTCCATCTATTGAGAATCTCGATTCGATGTCCAATTTCCTGCAGTCGCTTAGCCACATCCGGGCTTATCCCCTCCTCGAGATAAAGTAAATCCTGAGACTCTCCTATCGTGACGCGTCCATGCCGCCATCTTGGGGCCTCAATGGCCTCTTGAACATTCATCTTGAAGTCCAGGATATTGACGATTAACTGCAAGTGAGTTTGAGGTTGGCCGTCGCCACCCATCGTCCCGAAAACCATCCGTAATCGATCGTCCTTGAACATCATGGCCGGAGCCAATGTGTGAAGTGTCCTCTTGCCCGGTTCCAGTCGATTCACGTGATCTTCCTCTAAGGAGAAGTAGGCGCCGCGATTCTGAAGAAGAATTCCGGTGTCTCCCGCTACGAGACCGCTTCCGAAAGGGAAGTAGATACTTTGGATAAGAGAAACAGCATTGCCTTCCTTGTCAACTATCGCCAGATAGATAGTGTCGCCACCGACGGGATTTCCTGGACGTGCACTCACCATGGCTCTTTGAGAATTTATTTCCTCTCTCCTTCTTGTGGCGTAATCTTTCGAGAGAAGCTCCCTTACGGGGACCTTGACTTTCTCTGGGTCGCTGATGTATCTGTCTCTATCTGCGAAAGCTAGTTTTTTCGCTTCAACCAGTAGGTGTATCAGATCTGCTGATAAATAACCTAGCATACGCGGATCAAATGCTTCTACGAGGTTCAGTTCCAAGAGCGTCGTGATGCCCTGACTGTTTGGTGGAAAGGCATAGACGTCATAATCCCTGTAGGTTGTGCTTATGGGTTCTACCCAGTCTGACCTGTGATCCGCAAAATCCTCTTCAGAAAGCAACCCACCGATTTGTCTAGAGAAATGAACTATCGCTTTTGATATCTTGCCGCGGTAGAAGGCATCGCGTCCCTGTGCCGCAATCTCCTTGAAGGTTCTCGCAAGGTCTTCTTGTATTAGAATCTCTCCTGGTTCCGGAACCTTGCCTCCTCTGAGAAATATCTTGGCTGCGTATTGGTTTGCTGATAGAATTGACGCATTATCTCTGATGGCCTCGCTCAACTTCTCGCTCACCGGAAAACCGTTCTGGGCATAGTGAATGGCCGGCTCGAGTAGCTCGCTCAATTTCATGCCCCCGTGCTCCTCTAGCACAGTGCACCAGCTGTCAACCGTGCCGGGCACGGTTACCGATAGAATTCCTCTTAGAGGAATTCGAGACAATCCCCTTTCATTAAAGGATGACCTTGTCGCTCCGTACGGGGATCTTCCAGAGCCGTTGAGGGCTCTTAACTTCCCCGTCTTTGATTCGAAAATCAACCAGAAAGCATCCCCACCCGGGCTACAATTGTGGGGATAGACGACGTTCAAGACAGCGTTTGCAGCCACAGCTGCATCGAATGCGTTTCCTCCTTTCAAAAGAATTCTTGCGCCAGCGAAGGAGGCGAGATAGTGCGGCGTTGCAATCATCCCTTCTCTGCCCATGGCAACAGGACGAGTTGAAAGCAGCGACGATTCACCTAATCGAAGTCTTTTTCGAAAGTCCTGCATCTTGATCCCTGGAAAAGCCGACGCGTCTCCATGACGCCCGTTGAACTTAACAAAGCCTCTGATCGAAAACCACTGCGCCCGAGGTCAACGTTACTCTTGCGAGAGATTTCCTCGAAGAGATGCATTGAGAGAACGAACCTAGACCTGAAATTAGCTAGGAAGCCTGGGCCATCTTAGGAGGGATCAGTAAGTAGGTAAGGTCCGACGCGACAGGTACTGCTTTATTAGTTGTCCTGAAAAACTGATGAGACATGTCGTTTAAGGTACTTCTCACTTACTTCGACCATCCCCCGTATACCAGAGGAGATATCGAGAGGAAAATTCTTGGAAAGGTAGGCGCTGAAGTAGTAGGGCCAGTCCACTGTAGAACTGAGGAAGAGCTGATAGCGGCCGCAAAGGACGCTGACGCCATACTCTTGGACCAGGCGCCATTGACAAGCAAAGTGTTGAGGGCACTAGACAGAGTTCGGGTAGTTGTCAATTGCAGCATCGGCGTAGACAATATCGATCTTCGTGCAGCCACAGAGAAAGGTGTCCTCGTTGCAAACGTTCCAGACTACTGTATAAAGGAGGTTGCAGAACACACGATAGCACTTCTTCTCGCATTGTGGAGGAAAATAGTACCAACTACCTACGCGATGAAGTCGGGAACATACCAATTTGAGACTATCAGACCCATCGAACGTCTTGCTGGCAAGAAAGGTGGGATAGTGGGCTTTGGTCGCATCGGTCGATCTGTGGCGGACAGGCTCAAGGGCTTTGAGGTAGACATTCTGGCCCATGATCCTTTGCTTCCGGCAGACATCTTTGCCGCAGCAGGCGTGACCAGCGTTGAATTCGATGATCTCTTGAAGATGTCTGATATTGTGTTAATTCACTCAGCTCTGACTAGCGAGAACTTTCACATGATCGATGAAGGCCAGTTGAGGTTGATGAAGAAAACTGCTGTGATAGTAAATGCGGCGAGAGGTCCACTAATCAATGAAAAGGCCTTGCTAAGAGCGTTGACTGAAGACTGGATCAGAGGTGCGGCCTTGGATGTATTGGAATCTGATCTTCAAGATAGGGATAATCCTCTAGTCAAGCTGGACAACGTTCTCTTGACGCCTCACCTAGGATGGTACTCAGAAGACGCTCTTCGAGAACTTCAAGTAAGGTCAGCTGAAGAGGCTGCCAGGGTTCTTCAGGGCGCGTTGCCAAAGAATCTTGTCAATGAGGAGATTCTCTCCTAGAATTCCTTTGGTCTTGTTTGCAGCAACTTTTCTAATGTTGGGCAGATGGTTGGAACCAAGGTTAGGACACTTCCTCTCACAATCGCACACAATATGCGCCTTTCGAAGATGAATTCTCGCCGTAATTGTAATCTGTGTCTCTCCAGCAAGCGGTAGGGGAATTGGGGAACGCTGAGCGAGGATGCAATCAGGAAAGCTAATTGTAGAAGGAGTAGGTTGGTACGGGCTTTTCGCCATCTTGATGGCTTATGCATTAGTGAGCTTCGGCACAATCACCCCGAATAGCATAACCTATCAACTACTAAACCTGACCGGATCGATCACGTTAGTGATCCTCACATTCTACAAGAAGGCCTACCAGAACGTGATCCTGAACGTCATTTGGAGTGGAATCTCACTGATCGCAATCCTCCAAATAATACTCTCTTCGAGATAAGCCGTTCCGAGACACTCTCGTCGATGTGAGAATAGACCGTCGGTCGATTTCGTGAACCTATTCTGTTCCCTACAGGTACATGTTTTTTCTCACCGACGACGATAATTCACCACAACCTAGTGATATCCGTGCTCCCTATTCCCAATGCTGTGGTTGAACATGACGGAGGGGCGATTGCGCGAGGAAGCAGATGATCAAAGAGAGAAAAACAAGGCCCTGATTCGACGCTATTTCAGCGCCTACAACACAGGCGACATAAATTCTGTCTTGAGATTCGTGGACGCTAACCATATCCACCACCCTCCGGGAGGTGGAGAGCCCTTGGACTTCACTGGGAGAAGGATGATGAAGCTGTTTTCTTCAAGGCGTTCTCTAGAATTCACACTATTGTCGAAGATCAGATCGCTGAAGGGGACAAGGTAGTAAGCCGTGTGACAATGGAGGCTGATCACACAGGAGAATACCACAAGATTCCACCTACGGGAAGGCGTACCAGGATTACGTTCATAGACATCGCTCGCGTCGCCTCTGGAAGGATCGTCGAGGAATGGACCGAATTCGACATGATGAGTATTCTTCAGCAACTTATGCCAAAGAAGAAATGATTCTTGAAATACATGGATTCAATCGACCGGAAAAAAGTCGCCTTGAATGGTGGCGTTATTGTTCTATGAAACGTACCCTTCGGCCAGCACATCTATTGGCTCCATCCCGTTCTGCCCCATGCAGGCGTCACGGGAAGAAGACCATTCCAACTCAGGTCATCTTTCTACCGCGACTCTTCACAATGGAACCATTGTAAGTACCGAAAAAGTGTTCGACTAGGTAAACGGATTAGAGATCAAGAATCTGAGCAGAGCACTTGCGATCTGAACTTGGAAAATGTGGAGCCGGTGTACACTGGACTATGAGTTCAGATTAACCTTGTTGTTAATCCCGCAAAGTTCCCTGTCGTCAGAGGTGATTCGCTAATCCGATGGCTTCTGTTTCGAATCTCTTTGGCTATGCACCCGAGAATTTAGCCATTATCGTGTCGTGCCGGTTCAACAGCATCACCCAAACATGCATCACATGCGTGAGTTCAAGTGCAACTTACAAAATCCAATCACGATCAAATAGGAATTTTCTGATCTGAGCCAGCACCACATAACCGGACCCCCAGCCCCTGACATGGTAACGTTAACTTGTTAGCTCATCGGTCAAAATCGAATGTTCCGAGCGCATTTATTTTCTGTCGAATTTCGCCTTACACTCAGTGTACCTGAGTTTGATATGCGTGGTTTTTTGACTCATTACAGCTTCGCAACTGAGCCGAAGGTGTTACCAACTGCAATTGAAACCTTTGGGTCTCTTATCGACGTGTCAGCTGTTCTGAACCCATCAGAAGAACGGACTTGAGTTTCTCAGAATCGCCACGCGATCCATCGGTATCTGAGCGCGGCTCCGATGATTATGAGGATCGCTATTATGAGCAGCCAAACTCCCCACATAGCTCGCCTCATTCGAGCTCTTCTACGCCACACCATGACAGACCACAACGGAGTCATTTGGTTCGATGATGACTTAACGTTTTCACGTTTTCTCATCTATACAGTCAATAGACTCGATAGATTCGCGATAAAAGCTCAGACACGCGCAATCAGCATGTGATTATGTGGTCGGTGTTTCTTGATGATAGGTAGAAGGATGATCAGAAGAGGGATTAGGAGAGGAATCCGGAGAAGCTTCAGACGACTCACGAGAGGCGCGGTCCTTTCGATGGCAATGGTCGCTGGCGGGGTGACGCTCGCAGAAATCGCACGCAAAGAAGCCGTCTCAGAAGACGAGGCCGAGGACATGATGGATCAATTGGTTGAGGAGGGCACTCTCAAGAAGGAAACTCGCGATGGGAAGACTGTGTACTTTGCAGCCTCAGCGGCGGCCTCGACTACCGCCCCGCCTCAACCCGCGGAAGCGATGCGAACACATCCGGCCACCACAGAGCAAACCACAAAATTCTGTCGTCAGTGTGGTGCCAAGATAGCAAGCGACAGCAAGTTCTGTGAAAAATGTGGAGCTCGCCTCTAGCCACAGCACACAAATCCTTACGTGGAAGCCAGCTTTGCGCGAGTCTCCAGAGGACAGAGGGACTCGTCGATCTTCAGAGGTCTGACATAACCTGAACATAGGAATTGCCGCGCTACTAATCCTCCTTGTCGGCTCGATAGCCTCGATTTTGTCACGAAGATTCAAAATCGCATACGCGGAGCTTCTCATCTTAGCCGGGCTGCTGATATCCGCCCTCTACAGCGTTCTCGGCGCTACAAGAGAACCCAGCGGCGAATTCATAATCACAATCGTACTTCCACCTTTGGTCTTCCAAGCAGCCCTAATGATGAATCACTCAGTCTTCAGGAAAGTTCAGAAAACAGTCATTCTGCTGGCCGTGGTCAGCGTCGCAGTCTCCGCACTGGTGTGCGCACTCATCTTGGCATCGTTCACGCCACTGACGTTAATCCCTGCCCTCGCGTTCGGAGTAATCATCTCACCAACCGACGCTGCTGCTGTTGTGGACACGCTCAAGAGGGTTAAGGCACCGAAGGAACTCAGCGCAATTGTCGAGGGGGAATCGTTACTGAACGATGCTACGGCTCTCGCGCTCTTCTCCGCAGTGAGTACTTTGACCCTAAATCCGCTCACTGGAGGCCTCGACATTGCTAGAGAATTCGTGGGAGGACTGATCATAGGTTTGGCTCTAGGTTTTGTAGCTACTAGACTCCTCTCCATCGCTGACGAGAATTCGCAAGTCATGCTTACGTTGGCTGTAGCCTATGGATCATACTTGCTAGCGGACGCGGTCAATTTCTCCGGCATCGTTGCAGTGGCAATCGCAGGGCTACTAATCGGAAGGAGCTGGCAGAAGTCGTCACCCAAAGGAGAACAGAGCGGATTGCCGATGGGATTCTGGAGTGTGCTGGCTTTCATCGTCACAACAGTAACGTTTGTGTTCATTGGCCTAGCGGCTGATGTCGGAGAGATGGTCCGATACCTGCCGTCAATAGTGGTCAGTTTTCTAGCAGCGCTCGCAGCCCGGTATATCAGTATCGAATCCGTTCTCCTGCCGGCCTCAAGATTTGTCGGGTTAATACCGCGAACCTGGCGGAACGTGACTTGGCTGGGCGGCATAAGGGGAGCGGTCTCGGTCGCCCTTGCATTATCTTTGCCAGATTTCCCATTCAAATCAACAATAGTCGCAATCACGTTCGGGGTTGTACTGATATCGTTGTTAGTGCAAACCCGGCTTCTTTCGTACTACATACGCAAGAGAATGCGGTGAGATGTCCCCCTCGACGCGAGCGTCGAGCCCAATAGAGGAAAAGACACAGGTCGGACTCGTACGTAGCTAATAGGAGTTCCGTTGGAGGACTCTGGACATGTGAGTAGATGTTTGAGGAATACACAACCTGAGAACGGGACTTCTACCGAATGATTCTGGTCGACAGTGGGACAGTTCCGAACCACAGTCCTTCTTTGGCAAGGTGACACAAATCAGAAAGGTCGCCTTCCTGAAGTAGTAAGAGACTTCTTAGCCAGCGAGCGGGCCGTTGAGTCGCAAGGAGATCACAAGAGCAGTCCTGAAAGCTGCTGCTCAGCGATGGTCTCAGGGCAATCGCTATGGGGAAGGTGCTTCTTTCAGTGACCGTGCCCTTGCTTTCAGCTCTTGTTCTCTTTTCTGGATCTGTACTGTTCAAGAGCTGTTCTTTGCCAAGAACTCCAAAAGCTTACTGTTGAGTTCTTCCGGGTTTTCAGCCTGTGCAAAATGTCCGGATCTGGTGATGACAGCCTCTGCCGAGTTTGAGAGTAGCTTGCGTAACGAATCCGAGATGTAGCGCGAACTCTTTATGGTATTCTCTCCCCGGATAATCAGCGTTGGAACTTTGATCTGGCTTATTTCCTCTTTCTTGAGTACGTACCAGTTGGTCTCGAAGACGTAGATCGATGTTGCATTTTCCATGGCCATACTGCGGAACTCTTCCGAGAACTGCTCGAATGCTCCTGACCTGCCCTGGTCTCCGTCGACTAGGATTCTTACCGCATTCTGGGGGTCTCCATGCTTGAGCGTATTCACAGACTGTTTCAGCACATTGCTCTCAAATTTCAAAGCGTCACGGGCGACTGAAGGATGAGTGAGAAGCAAAATCAAACGTTGAATGGCACTCTTTGGATTCTCGATCAAGACTGAAAAAACCGACGGTTCAATGAGTGTAAGAGAGCGGAGGAGTTCCGGATATCTGTAGGCAAAGTAGGTCGAGATCAGTCCGCCGTAAGAGTGACCTACGAGATGGATTGGAGCTATGTGGAGATTCTTGATCAGCCCAAGGAGATCCGTCACATTGTTTTCAACAGTATCCTCGTGAATGTCTCCAGGATTCTTGTTTGGAACTGCGAACCTACGGCTGTAAGCAACCACTTTGTACCGCTTGGAAAGTGGAGCGATCTGATTGCTCCAGACTCGATAATCTTCTATCAACCCGTGAACGAGAACAACGGCTTGTCCCGTTCCCTCATCTTGATGAAACAGCCTTATGCCTTCACCCACTTCGATCTCATCTGATCTCTTGGAGGCTCCGGGCAAATACTCACTTCCGCATCTGCCGAGATTGTTAAATGATGCGTGTAGCCTATCAATGTAAACCCTCTTGATCCAACACTAGCGCCTTGATGAAGCGAAGACATCAGCTCGGGGGCAAGACGAACCTTGAGTTTGCGGCGTGTCGCTATTCTCTGTTTCATATCTCAGTTCCGAACGTTATTGTCCGGCAGAAGGGCCTTTTCCAAGTTGATTTCACCTTGCCATAGTAAGATATTAGTTTGCGTTAGACTCGAATTCTCCGATCAGATAGACACGTTCCGCGTCGGGGGCCCAAGATAGGCTCTCTGTGATTGTACCTGATAGGAGACCGGCATGAAAGTGCCTGTTGGGGTTCCCTTCCATTTCCGCGTTTGGAATCATTCTTGTATGGTTATCCTTCGTATTGGCCAAGATTCGCCTATTGTTGCGAAGCATAAGGCACGAAATCAATCTCACAGAATTGGCATTATGGTGAGCACACGCACAAGGGTGGAAAACTATGTTCGCCTTGATCCTCTCTTGCTGAAGATTGCAATCCACGGGCTACCGAAGTGCTTCTGCTCTTCCTTAGTAGTCCTCCTTCGATCCTTCATTTTCCCCTCACTCCAATGCTTGAGGGGTTTCAGCAAGGAACCTGGCTTTTGCGAGTAGACGTCAAGTCGATTGGCAAGATACGTGGTAACCGTATATCGCCGTTTCTCGCCAAATCGGCCAAACCGCTTAACCAAGCGTCTCCAGTCCTGGGGATAGAACCTCTTGAGGCAATCGGCAAAATCCAAAACGGTGAATGAATCTCGTCTAATCTTCTCAATCGCGCTCTTGAGCTTCTCCTCTTCCAGAAGAACCAACCGTAAACTCGTACCCTACTCAAGAAGTCACGGAACAATACATAGCCTTTCGCGTGTGTGAGCATTATGGTGAGACCGGCGGGATATGAACCGGCCGATATCGTGGATTCAACTGTGAAACTGGAAGCACGGCCATTGATTATCGTCCAACTACGATTCTTGCTTTATCCTTGAGTTCTGCGAACAAGTATTCAAGATGCGAATCTGCTGGGATCGCTCCTCGGGATCTCGTGGCCGTCGGAATCCAGAACTTAGGCTTCACGATGCATTCGCTCACGCAGACAAACTGCACACAAACTTCTACGAGGACCACTTGCCCCCTGAAGACGTGTTGAGAAGCGCTGAGATACTGAAGCATCTGGCAAAATAGTGAACCGGGCGGGATTCGAAGCTAGATGGTGCCCCTCGCGGACTCAGCTTCCTCAGGACTAGTTCATTCTCGATGGTTTTTGACAGAAGGTAATGTACTCCGGAGGAATGTCCATGCCGTACTTCTCGATGATCCGAGAGCGGTCTCTCAGAAAGGATGACCTCGCCCCCCAAGTGCGAAGTTGTCGTTTCGCTTCTCGACTGCCATAATGAATATTCATGTTGACGTAGACCGTTCGAATAGCCGTAAAGCCTGTTTCCTCGAAGATCGAGGCAACTTCTTCTGGCGTAGGTGAGAACCAGCCGCCACGAGCTGGAGAAGTACTCCATTTGGAACTCGAGTCCATATCGATCAACAGCCTCTGAGAGGGAGATTCTGGGATTGGGCTGAGATTGCCATGCACCATGCATCCACCAACCTTCAAAATGCGGAAGAAGGCCCTCGAGGTCATCTTCAATTCTCGTCTCTTGAGTTCACAGAAAAGCTCGTTCGAGACAATGATGTCGAAGCTTGCGTCCTCGAATCGTGTCAGGTCCCTGACATCACCCACGAGCGGGATGACTTTCTCCCGAAGCTTCTCGGCGCGCAGAAGTCGCATCAGCACCTTGAGGTCGGCGCGGTATGGGCCCTCATAGGAGTCAAGTGTGTATAACTTGCAACTCTTCGGAAGCTTTCGAGCCAGCGGAAGGGTCAGCTGTCCTCTTCCCGCTCCCGGTTCTGCCACGGCACACTTGTCACGGGGAAACTGAAGATTCTCGACAATCACGTTGGCGATGGACTCGTATGCCCTGCTCCATTCCTTGGGATGGAAATATCTTCCTTGCCAAAGTTGGTGTGCGATGCGGATCAGTCCCAGACACCTCGTTCAACATTCAGATATTGCGCAAAATATGAGACCAAGCTGGGGGCGATCTGAACCTATGACGTGGCGGGGCCGGTGGTGTTTATTGCATTAATGTATTATGGCACGTGCTGAATCGTCTCAATTTGAGGCGTTTTTCCTCAAGCAGTTTCCGTATCGCCCTCTTGCGTGGAGCTGCATTCTGTCCTGATTCTGGGTTCTACTTCGCTTAGGAATCTCTCCTGATATTCCTTCATCAGCTCGTACACGTCTGAATCCTTCTCTATCTTATGCTCGGGGAGAAGTTCAGCCAGCTTCGAAAGAGTGCTTTCTTTCAGTATGATGTTCCTGTACCACCTAGGATCGTCATAGTTCACTTCATGCTTTGCTTGGCCGACCAGCAATTCCGCTAGCGGTGCCTAATCTTTCTTCACGTACAAATCATAGTTCTGGAAAAACATAATCCAGCTCCTCGCAAACACGCGTGCATACTCGATTCCGTGTTCGTTAAACCTTGTTCGTATCCGCTTGTCGAAGTCCGCCAGCATTTTCTCGCTCTTGTGATTCGCCAGCAAAATAGGTTATGAGGAAAATAGCAGCCAGACTTCCTGCCAGTGCAGCGTAGTTCAGGATAGAGAATTTCCGAACATCAAGTCCTGGCGTCCAGTAGAAGCTTGCGGCTACGTTTGTAATCAGGACCACGATAAGATGCAATGCACTGTGCGCGGCTACCAATGGCGTCCGAGAAAATTACCCCAGGACGTCAAACGATGTCCCAAGTGCTACAGTCGCCGATGGAGAGAATAACCATGACATTCTACTTTGATTCCGAGGAATCGTTTCGCGTGGGCATCAAACGTTGGCTACTCAACCATACACATCATCTCAGGAATTCTGTTGCGGTGATCGGAGTCAGGCACTATCGCACATTAGGGAACTTTACCTCGATAGCTCCCGCCGCATGCTGGAGCTGTATTATTAGTATCCAAGTTCTACAACAATCTTCTTGAGAAACTTGTCAAACTCGCTGAGGAAAGAGTAGAAGTCCTCCTCGTCTATCTCTGACAAAAGCAGGTCATTTCCGCACCCAGGGATGGCCACGAAACGGTCCCGTAGGTCGGCGCCTCACGCCTGCCTGATCCGAAATTTCTTCATAAAATAGACGACGCGTCGGTCCTTCTTATTGGTCCCGACAATTCCCTTTTGCACGAGAATGCGGAGCTGCTGTCGCGTCCACGACGCGGAGTATCGATACTTCTCCCTGATCATCTCTGCAATTTCCTTGAACACGCGTTCCTCATCTCCGATAATCTCACGAAACACGTACGTCAACAGGTCGAGATCCGCGCGGTCCATAAGCGTCTTCGTGATCGGAGACTCAATCCCAAACTTGGCACGGAGGTCCATGAGTTTTGTTCCGAGGAGGTAGGCCCACCGACCGCTTTGCTGCTGCGTCAGACACTCCCCTTCAATGATCCGCCAATTCAGTCCGACTTCAACGAGTACGCGCATGTCGTCGAGATCCGCTTCTCGTTCGGTGATGCCTTTGAAGAGGAAGATGTCCTCTGGGGACATCAGGTAGACATCGAGGCTGCCAAAGCGCTTGTACAGTCGTGCCCGTGATTGCATACCTTTGCTCAGTTCGAGTGCTCTGTAGACCTGCCGATCGAAAATGTCAAACCGCATCTTCCTCGCATCCTCCACAATTGCGAACGCCCCGAGCCTCGTATACGGGCTAGTCAGTTGATGAACATCGGAGAATCCCAAGCTGTGCATAGCTCCCGTGAATTGTCGCGCATCTCCTGTAGAGCTGAGCACGATGTCGATGTCTTTCGTGGCGACTTTGCGTCCCATGAACGTCATGGCGCATCCGCCGATGAGGTATGCAGTAATGTTCTGCGCGAGCCGTGCGCCTACATCGGTCAAGGCCTTCGTCAGATCCGCCTCTGTAAACATGGGGGGCTGCGTCATAGTATCCCATACTCATGCGCCCGTTGCGCAAACTCATGCCAAGGCGGAAACCCCTGTGGACGCTCCTTGCCTTCATGTGCGAAGTAGGCAATAATTTTCTTCACGCGGTCTTCGATACCGTATAGTGCGCTCTCATGCTCTACATAGCTCCTATCGATCGTTTTCTCCCATTTCTTCCATACCAAGAGAGTGGGGAGCACGCTACCGTCTGGTACAAGGAGTGAATGGAGAATAGCTTCTTCCAACTCCCGAGTGGTTAGCGGTAACGGCGAGTAGAAAACATAGGACGTTTGTAGAAAGAACGGAACGCCAAACTTGCCAAACACCGAGACCCCTGTAAGGCGAAACCCAGAAGCGATGCGGGGTGACTTTGTTTCAATGAGAAACTCCGTATTGCACTCCCACAAGATACGAGCGTCAGGCGCAAACTGCATGGCGAGCTTTTCGTTGAGGGAGTGACGGTACTCGCGGACGAAGTTCTGGAGAGTCTGGAATCGAGGAGACACGATGTAGCCGGAGGCGGTCTTCTGGATTATGCCAACTTCCTTCAGCCGCTCAAGCACCTTGGCGACAGATGCCTCTGACGCGATTATGAAGTGAGCAATCTCCCTCCTGCTCGTGAGTTTCAGGCAAGACAATGCCGAAAGAACATCCATGGCCGTGCCCGCAAGCAATTCCTCTAGGGGCATGTGGCCAAACTCAAGGACAAGCGTGCGCCATAGGGATGCATGCTTTGCATTAGAGAGGGATACCCTTTTGGCCAGACCGTGTTTCTCCGTCATGAGGAAGCCACGCTCTTCTAAGGATCGCACGGTGCGGGAGACATTAGAGGGGCGCGCTTGAATAGCGAGCGCTAGCGCTGAGACGCGCGCAGGAGCAGTCTTCGCGACTGCGCGCAAACACTGGATGTCTTTTGCGGTCAGCTTTGCGGAGAGCATTCTACATTCACCGGACGTGTACTCTGTATATCTTTTGATAATTGCTATTTAAATAGTTATCATTTTGTATATGAAATACACGTTTGAACAGTATCAAAGCCCTGTGTCATTCGGGATGATAAAGAGGCCGAAAGAATCCCGTGGTTCCTCTTATGGTCCGAACTAAGACGCCTACCGTGGTTGTCTGCTGCAGTACCACCAAATGATCTCTTTGCAACCATGTGCGCGACGCTTTCAAGATTCGTGATCCGGTCATGCCGAGCGCCTCGACGAGAGATCCGTGTCAGGACTAACGCAGTACCCTGTCTCCGCGCAAGGATTGGCTCGCCCCCGACATCGTGGCGTGCAAGTGAAACAAGTTTTCGCCGTTCTCTTCTGGAAAGAGAGCCGTCGATGCGGCACTCAATGAGCAACACCGCCAACCGGGAAGCCCAAGGTGAACGACGTGATTTTCGTCGTGGCAAGAGGGCCTGCTGACGGAACGCACAAGATTTTCCCGCTGCCAGTATGGAAAAGAGACGGCAACGATGACGCAATAGTAGCATTCGTCATTTTGGAAATTCGCGTTCCCGATAGGTCCCAATGACGCTCACAATCAAGCAGCTCTTGTTGATTCCTGTCAACGGAAATTTAGGGCAAGTGTGCAACTGGAAACAGGAGCATCGGGCCGCGACGCGCGTACGAGGTCTCTTGATGCGGGAGGGGGGATTCGCGCGCCAGTTTATCAGTATCGTTTCCCCCATATGTGACGGGCTCTTGCAGGGTTCGATCAGTTACTTGGGGTTCAAATCTGGGCGCCCGCACCAGCCTACATTACTTCATTGTCCTTGGGAGTAGCTTTCTCTACCTCTCTGAGCTGAAGAACATCCGGAGGTCCGTATTCCTCAACTATAATCGCTTTCATTTCTTCTTCTCGAATTCTTTGTGAAATGCTGCTATAAATGGACTTCATGACTTCACGTCGGGTACTCAGGACCTTCTTCCAAGAAGGTGGACGATGACTGCGCCGAATACCACGTAGTCAGCCAGGATTTCAATCCCATGCACTGTTCTGAGTAGAACTGGCAGTGTCTCATCAATCAAGAAAGGCCCCAAAGCCCCTGTCACATAAAGGAGTGAAACAGTAGCCGCGTACAATGCCCTTCGTCTGATCCTCAGAGCAACAAGCAGGGGTAACAAGGCTATGACGTATAGGAAACCGCGAAGCAGCTCCAACGGAACCATCACTTCAAAGCTGGGGACTCTGAGCCCCAGACCAGAAGATGATTCTGTGTAGTAGGGAAGGACTATGGGGCTGACTATTCCACCGAAAGTGAAGTAGATGGGAAAGTAGACGGCAGAACATAGTACTATTCGCCAAAGCCATGAATACCACGGCCGTTGACCGAAGTAGTCCCTCGCTTCGGCCACGATAGAATTCAGCGGTTCCTTCGGAGTGAACAATATTCCCACAAGGAGTGCTTGAACAAACGTAACTGCCAGCGAGACTGTTGTTGCAGCAAGGAAAAGCGTGGTTGTTGGTATCTGAGTTGTAAAGAAGTATCCCTCAACCAGATTGCTGAATTGCTCTATTATGAATAGAGCAAGCCACGCCATAGCGATACGAACGCTTAACCGAAAGGCGACCCGCGAGAATATGTAGCCGAGGACCAAAGCAAACAGCACTCCGGCCACGAACGCGGACACCCAGAATGCGACAGAGATCGTTCCAAGACCCGCAAATCGATACAAGCTCTCAACGACAGCATAAACCACAGCGAAGATGAGAGCGCGGACGATGAAAACTTTCGTTGGTTGAGTTCTCACGACTGTAACCTCTTCAATCCCACTGCCACCCTTTCTCTGAAATAGATTTGCAATCTCATGAGGTCTCCAGGGCACCAAGATTTGAACCAGCAATTCGTCGTCGTTCATATTCGGCGCGAGATTCGAACTTGGCGATCGTTTTCATATCGAATCTCTATTCACGTTGAACTCTGCCAGACTCGTCGGTCGTTGCTGCGTGAGAGCATTTCTTGTGGATGTCTATTCCAATGTATACCGCCATCTCTACTTCACCTCTACTTTTGTGGTTGGCTTAGGCGCGGCACTTACCTATCCGCGCGCTGTCGCGCATTCAATGAGCCGTTCCAGAAGACTGCCCATTTACACACTCGACCGACATATGGTAAGGGTCTCTTCGGGTTTGCCAACCAGAAGGAACCGACACGCCCGCAAGACTAGAGACTTCTCATCTCTTGGGACACAAGAGTCACTCTGGTCCTGCCCCTGGCTCGTCCAAGCCTTAGAGCAAGAATTCCCTGACAACTTTTCTTTCTCTCCCAGACCGAATCATGCGGCAATGCTGGTTTCGGACACGAACGAAGTCTAGGTATACATCCTTGTTGCGCCAAGCTTCAAAGACATCTGTCGAGCATTTGAACCGTGATGGGCATCCTTATGTGCACAACACATGTCCATTTTCAAGGGATTTCGATTTGAAAGTGTCAGCAAGCATCGATCAGACCTTTCACCCTGACGCAGACCTCAAGAAGCTCTACTATGCATATCTGGGAATAGGGGCGGTAGTTCTCTACCTATCTTGGGCCCTACCGATCGGTATCATCATCTATTCGACCATGAGACCAGGAGATGCTAATGCAGCATTGCTGTTTCTCTTCCTTCCGTTCGTAGTCTTTGTGTCTTTCACAGCTTTCTGGATTCCCAGATTCTATTCTTCGATATCGTATCTTCTAGGCGATAGCGACATGGTTGTTGAGAGAGGGGTCTGGTGGAAGCGCAAGAGTATCGTCCCATACAATCGGGTGACAAACATCGAAGTGACGCAAGGTCCGTTGTCGCGGCAGTTTGCACTGGGGAAGGTTTCCATACAGACAGCCGGGTTCTCTTCTGGCGGAAGCGGTGGGACCGCCAAAGTGGCTGAAGCGGTTGTATTTGGCGTCAAGAACTTTGAGGAAGTCAAAGAGTTCATCTTGGCAAAAGTGAAGCGAGCGAGACCCGTGGCTGTGGAAGCTGAAGCTGAATCTCCTCCAGTTGGGGATGTGAGTGGCAAGATTCTTGAGGAATTGAAGAGAGTCAGAGAAATCTTGGAAGCTCAAAGAGCCTGACCGCCTAACTCCGCTTGGATCGGCATATGCTACATATTAAGTGACGAAAGAGGAGCGACCCGGCGCAGGAGAAGGCAGACTTCATTCGGTCCGGGACGTAGCGCATAGGATTGCCGCATCGGACGGACTGAGAGCCATGGCATGGCAAGGGGTAAGACTGCGGGCGAGTTCAAAGAAACTCAGAATCGGCTCGAATCAGGTATCAGATTCGGTGGTGGGGGTTCGATGAGTGGACTGATTCTACTTCTTGGGGGCGTCTCGTCCTCGAGAGATCCATGTAGGCGACGGTAGCTATTACGAGAAGCCCCAGCCAACCTGGCAGGCCGAAGGCGATCGTCATTAGCCCATTCGAAGCGGGTGCAATGAGGAGTCCGAAGCCGATGTATGCGTTGACGGCTCCATGTCCTAGGGCGGGCGGAAAGACACTCTTCGACTTGAGTCTCAGCCAGCCCAAGAAGAAACCTACGAGGATGCACCAGACGGTAAAGGCCGTAATGCCCACGAGATCTGGGTGACGAGGATAGTTGTAGCCCATCAGGATCAAAACCAAAGGATAGAGAGGAAAAACTTGCACTAGCACGTTAACAATCGCTTCGCGGGACAGAGCAATACTACCGCCCAATAATATGAATAACCCCACGCCAATGAGAAAAGGTAACGAACAACCAATCAAGATGAAGAAGTACCAGCCGACGCCAAACCGCCACTGCCAAATTGGACGCAGCAGGGCTCGCAGACCAGTTTTCCCCTCGCAAATCGCAACCACGATGATAGCAGCCAAAGTTGGGCCGAAACTACCTGTCCAGTTTGTAGGAAAGTTGAATGGCAGCCAACCACTGGCGGAAGCTATCATCAGTCCCCAGAGTCCCCACGAATAGGCGCAAGCAATAATGAAGAACGCAATCAGAGGATGACTGTTGATCGATGCGCGTAAACTGCTTAACAGCAATTCGCACGATGAATGCAGCTATGGCTGCGTCCATAAGACTTGCGAAGCATCACTTTCTAGATACGGTGACTTCGGCTCCGACTTGGCACCAAGCGGAGCACGTTCTACCACCTGCGTAGGATGGCTAGAGAAGAACGTTCGTTCAAGATGTGTTCAAAGACCCACACAAAGCTGGGGGTGGGTCCATGATGTTGTCAAAACCGCGGAGGATCGTAGAGAAAGTTTGCGTAAGACCTCTTTTGTCCGAAACGGCTCGCCTTCGGATCCAACTGCAGTGCCATCGCGTTACCGACTCGTACGGGCTTCATTGAAACCTTGTAGCCTTTCGAATGATACTATCGTGCTTTCCCTTGGCTTCGTATCGGCTTCCAGAGACGAGCCCGGCCCAACCATGCGCTCATTGAGCCGTTTTATAGTTGGACTTGTCGCTAGGTATAGGTCAGCAGTACTGGAGATCTTCAGATGAGCGCATCAGGAACCGACGAGAGTTCTATTTCGAGGGTCGCTTCCTTGCGGCAATCCTTACGAACCAGCTTGGCTGCCACCAGCATCACCGCGGTGCTGTTGTTCTTTCTCCTCGGAGGCGGTGGTGGCACATCTCAAGCCTTGGTCACGGGACTGATCTTCGCCGCAATCGGCGGAGCGTTTACTTTCTGGATCCTTCGCGGCGGCAAAGTGAACAGACCGCGTCTCTTCCTCTTTCTGGTGTTGGGGCTGCTGTTCGGAATCGCCTTCAGCCTTGGGCATGAGATCACTCGTGGAAGCATCCTCCTCACCCAACAGCAGATACAGGCCGCTGAGGTGCCGATCTGCCCGATTACAGTCCCGTTCGTTGTGCCGCCCCTTGCGATACGAGGAGAGATGATCTTTCCTTCAACCGTTGCGGCCCTGATTTCGATAGGTCTCTTCTGGCTGGCTTTCGCCCTGCTCTTTGGGCGGGGCTGGTGCAGTTGGCTTTGCTTCTTCGGTGGGATAGATCAGGCCTGCGCGGCTGCGGCCAAGAGGCCCAGGTTGAAGGCGGAGAGCCTCAGTCGTTCATGGAGGCTGTTCCCGTACGCACTTCTGCTCTTCCTGATTCTCGTCGCTGTGGCAGCGCTGTATCCTATCTACTGCGCTTGGATCTGCCCATTGCGCATAGTGTATGACCCACCTGCCGTGAACACGACGATAGAGTGGTTGTCCGCGGTCATCTTCGTCGGCGGAGGATTGGGCTTCCTCGTCGTGGGACCGTACCTTACGAAGAAGAGACTCTACTGTAGTCTGATCTGTCCACTGTTGCCCGCCAACGCCTTAGTCGGCCTCTTGAGTCCGTTCCGAGTGAAAGTGGACCGTAGCAAATGCAACGACTGCGGCGCATGTGTGAAACTGTGCGAGTCCTTCGCCATCACCAAGGAATCTCTGGCCAAAGGCGAGGCGACGAGAGAGTGCACCCGCTGCGGAAGATGCATGGACATCTGCCCACAACGAGCAGTGGACTACCGCCTCATCGGCACAACAATCGGCGTTCGTCCCGTCTTCGTTTCGCTAGCGGTCGTCTTCAACTTGCTTATCATGAACAGCTTCGCAATGTTTCTAGTCCACTTCGTCCTGACGGGAGAGGCTCTACCGTTCTTCTAGCTTTCCGCTGAGGTGAGGTTGACGATTAATTGGATGAAGGTCAAGCCGCTGCTTGCCTGCGCCTATATGATCGTGATTATTCTCGTCGCCTTCGCCCTGGTCATGCTGGCAAGGTCAACGGGATGATTGAGGTTACGATCCAGGGCGTCTTGTTGGGGCTGTCAACAGGGCTTTTCTGTCTAGGCTATTGTGCTCCAGTCTACGTGCCATTGATGATGTCTGGGAATGGTAGGGCGTCATGGACCGCACGTGTGGTCGGCGAACTCGCTGCGGGCCGTCTTGCGGCCTATGTGATTGTTGGAGCGACTGCTGGCTATGTTGGCGTGCAACTTGAGGGGACGCTCCTCGAGATCGTGACCGGGGCATCGATGATTGTTCTGTCCGTGCTCCTGCTTCTGTATGCGGCGACCCAGGGGTGGCCGCATCTATCCATTTGCCGTTGGGTCAACCAGCGCCGTATACGCTTTCCGATAGCTTTTGGCTTCTTGACAGGGTTCAATGTCTGTCCTCCTTTGCTGTTGGCGATCTCCTACGCTTTCGGCCTAGGTAGTCTCGGCGGGTTGCTCCTCTTCGCCGGCTTCTTCGCGGGGACATCAGCCTACCTTGTCCTGCTGCTTCCTCTAGGGTTCTTGGGGAAATGGCGGACCATACGTCTGATTGCTCTGATGACAGCGGTACTTTCAGGTACGTTCTTCCTCCTAATGGGCGTCGCTCGAATCCTAGCGCTCTGAAACGAGAGGATCGGCAAACTGACTAGAGTCCCCCTAGAGCCTTGTCGAAGAATTCCTATGGAATTGGACAGAGAAACCGAAGCAAGCGCTATATCCAGACTCGTCAGAATACCCGTGTCCAGATGGAATCGTTGAAGACGGAAGATCGTAATCTGCTGCTCTTCTTCCTGATCGCTTTCGGCTTCACATGGCTGTTCTGGATACTCGAAGCCTTAGCCATGCGAGGACTCTTGGGATCCTCAATTCTAGTCGACTTCTTGCTCAGCGATCGCAATCCGGCTGCTTGGGGACCGTTCGTGAGCGCCTTCCTGCTGACTTGGTGGAACGAGAGAGGAAGAGGCGTGCTGAGATTGCTGAAGAGAGGTGTGGATTATGGTTTCCCAAGAGTATGGTGGGTTCCCACGATACTCATCTTCCCATTGATCTGCGGTGGGGCTCTCCTCTTGGCAATACTTGGAGGAAGCAGAGTTCCTGACCTCATGTGGGTGTCTGATCCTTTGTTGATTGTTACCTTCTTCTTTTCGGTTCTGCTATTTCAGGGCCCGCTGCAGGAGGAGTTTGGTTGGCGAGGGTACGCTCTTGGTCGACTGCAGACACGGTTCAATGCACTCAATTCCAGCATAATACTTGGGCTAGTTTGGGGAGCTTGGCATCTACCCTACTTCTGGATAGGCGAGGAAGCTATCTACGCGTACACCTTCCTGCCGCTCGTCTTCTCCGCTATCCTGATGTCGATTCTCCTCACTTGGTTGTACAATAACACTGGAGGCAGCATTTTGGCCGCGCTCGTCTTTCACACAATGTTCAACTACTCAATGCAGATGTTTCCCGCTCTCGAAACAGAAATGGGCGGCCTATTCTATCTCGTCTTCTTCATCGCCACTGTTGTTGCTGTATTGGCGATCTGGGGACCTAGAAGAATGGTACGTGGGTTCAAAACCAACTCGCCCATGGCCGCTTCGGAATCACCATCGTGAAGCTGTAGGCGCCACCCAGACACTCAGAACAAGGCTGACTACAACTGTGCGGCTCATCTCTATCCCCTCTTCAGCCTCATTCCAAACAAGAATCTGAGCAGATTGATTTGTCTGACAGGATACAGTAGAACGCATATCATAGCGAACGAAGCCAGGACTATGATGAGATACTTTTCGATCACCATCAGATTCCACCCGACAACATAGAACGCGATCGCCACGATTACAGTCTGGTGGAGAATATAGAACGGCAACACGTTCATTTGAGATCTCCAGGAATCTATGATTGAACGAAAGCAGTTTCCGGCCGTAACCAAGTATGGCGGTTACCCAGCACCACGCATTCAATGCGTAGACGGCGGAGACTGTGACGTAGGTGAGTGGGTGTGGGGAGAGGAGGGCTTCAGCTCCGACAGTACCGAGGAGGATGATTTGGGACAGGCTGAGGATAGTTCCCATCAGAAGCGTCACTGTTCGGTTCTTGTGTATGGACTCCTCAAATTTGGGGTCGCAGGCCAGCACGTAGGCTGTTATGAAAATGGCTAGGTAGGTCGGGAGCTTCCATCCGCCATACCCGCTCGGAAACACGAAGAAAGGCGGCACCGCAGCTATGTTCACAATGATGATCGAAATCGCCAGTAAGAACATGCCTCCACGTCTATTGCAGGCGGTCCCTAGCTTTGAGATCCTGCTGCGATTTCCTTCTTTCATGAGCCACTTGAAGAAGTG
>CAZRDM010000018.1:5418-41985 GCA_964598845.1 uncultured Candidatus Bathyarchaeia archaeon | reverse complement strand
TGTCTCAGTAGTTAAAAGCCGATAGTATGGAAGCTATAGACCACCCAACACGATGACTATACGGGTACGAACTCTGTGTTGTACTAGTCGCAAGAGGGTCAGTGCAACATCTCGGCAGGTGCTCGGATGGTTACCGGCATATCTCGTTTACCCAATTCATTGAAAAGAGTCGTCGGGTCCACGCAGTTTTCTGGTGGAAGGACTCCCTTCTTCTCGATGACTCCTTTACCTAGCATCTGCGTTACGATGGATGCGGGTATGCCAACGCCGTACTGAGCGCAACTTGCCTTCCACTCCTTCTTGGCAGAGTAGAGAACTTCGAGTTGCAATCCCACTGTTCTACCATGTCTCTTGCCGACCGCTTCCACTCTTGAGCATTCCCAGTCGTCCGGAGTGATGCCTTCTGGATGGCCTAGTAGGTTCCTGCTAGCTAAGAGTTGCAGGAAGAACTGTCTCGGAGAGATTGAAGCGTCTCTGATCTTCAGCGGCTCTTCGGTCATTAGTCCTAGTGCCACGATCAGCTGATAGTCTAGATGCCATCCCTTAGGACCGCCTTCCTTCCAGTTCACGTTTCTTATCCCCTTGTCTTTGAAGGATATTGGAAACGTCGCTAGCTCGGAATGCAATGTCGTAAAAACCTCTACCTCCCCTATTGGAGGAGGCAACACGATTGTTTCTCCAAGAGTTATTGGCGGCACTTCCTTGTAGGCAGCGTCCTCGAATAGGACAGCGTTCTGCTGAAATTCGTCTGTGAAGGTCTGAATAGACCACGTCGCCACAAATCGTGGAGCGTTCGGTGTGAGATCCCTCCACCCATCCCTTATACGAATAGTCTCGACAGAATCCAGTCTGTCAACCGCCCACCGAGCCATCACGTTTGATATGCCAGGGACGCAACCCATTCCCACCACGGCGGTCAAGCCAGCTCTCTGGAAGTCCTTGTCAAGCTCAAGCTGCTTTCTGGTCATGTGGAAAAGGCCGCCTAGATCGAGGTAGTGAGTCTTACCCTGCAAAGCTGCCTTCATCACGTCCAAGTTGAAGTAGTACTGGACTGCATTCAGAACGACATCCCCATCCTTTAGCAACGCCGCTGTGGCTTCATGATCCCTCACATCGATTACGGCGGCTTTCACTTTCTTGCTCGCAAGACTCGAGACGAATTTCTCGACGCGCTCCCTATCTATGTCCCCCACAATGATCTCGGACACATTAGGACTCTCAAGAAGGTCACGAACAGCGCATTTTCCCGTTAACCCCGCTCCACCCAAAACAACAACTTTCAAAATCTCAGCGACTCCAAGCATCGAACGTTTGCTCGAACGTGTCGAATTCCGTAAAATGCTTTGCTTCAAGAGTGACGTACGCGTTCAAAAAAGACCTCTCCGATTGCGAAATCCGTAATTACTGTAAGGATAGTACATTTGTTCATCCGCCTATTCCTTCGAAACCGTAAAGAAAGCGTAACGTAGCTTTCATGAGAGGAAGTTACACATGCGAGTACTTGTCTTAGGTGGCGCTGGGTTCATCGGCGAAACAGCCGTGGAGGATTTGGTGAGAACAAGCGATTTCTCTGAGATAGTGATCGGAGACATCGATGTCCAGAAAGCGCAGAAACTCGTTTCGCGTCTGAACGATCCCAGACTTACCATGAAAGTGGTGGATGTAACAAAAGAGACTCAATTGCTAGAAAGTGTGAGAGGTTTCGATGTTGTAACAAATGCCTTGCCTTTCAAGTATGATTTGGCTGTGACTAAAGCCTGCATAGAGGCGGGCGTGAACGGTATCGATGTTTCAGCTACACGCGAACAGCTTGAACTGGACTCCGAAGCAAAGTCAGCAGGCGTCAAGTTCGTTCTGGGATGCGGTGCCACACCTGGTATAACAAACATACTAGCCAGACGCGGAGCAGACATGCTCGACAAGGTCAGTGAGATTCAGATCGCATGGGCAGCTTTTCGATGCACTGCTCCAGCTCCAGGATTGCTTCATACAACGCTTTGGGAGTTCGACCCGAGGACTGAGGACCGGGTATACTATGCGGACGGGCAATTCATCAAGGTGCCTCCTTTCAGCGGAGAAAGGGTCGTCGAGTTTGCAAAGCCAATTGGCACTCAGAACGTGTACTATGTCCCACATCCCGAGACGATAACACTTCCCAGATTTCTCCCAAGCCTCAGGAAAGTGGAAGTTCGTGGCACATGGCCATCAGAGACGATGAGGTTCCTTAGATTCATGAATACCTTCGGATTCTATCGCAAGGAACCCGTGGAAGTGAAAGGCCAGAGCGTCGTCCCTTACGATTGGATGCACGACTACATGATGAAATGCCCCGAGGCAAAGGAGACATCGATATGGGCTTACGGATTAATTGTCGAAGTCATCGGATCTAGTAAACGCAAGAAGATCAAGCACTCTTTCAGGACATCTCACCCTCGAATGGACAAATGGGGAGGAAAGTCCGCATACGCAAGGAATGTAGGATATCCCCTCTCCATAGGAACCCAGATGCTCGCTAAGGGACAGGTCAACGCAACAGGTGTGATTGCTCCAGAGGCCGCATTCAACCCGAGCGAATTCATTCGTGAGTTATCCAAGAGAGAAATCAAGGTGTCCCATCGAACGGAGAAGGCGGAGTAGAAGAATAACGGTGAATGCTTCATGAAAGGCCTTGTTCTAGGCTACGGTCTTGTGGGACGTGCGATATCTCTGGATCTTCTTCAGGCTGATGATGTCGACGCGGTTATGGTTGTCGATGTGCGTCAGCGAAGTTGAAGAATCCCTCTTGTTGGCTACGCGTTCGATCAGCCGGACAAGACTGTGAACGTGGAGATCATGTGCGGGGGATTAACCAGCAAACCCTCTTGCCGTTCTGATGGAAATTTGCATTCTCCCTAGAAGAATCTTGGGGCCTATAGAAGATCTCAAAGCGATTTTGCGAGATCACTATGAATGACTGGATATGCGGAGACCAAGGCACACAGCTCTGAGCATCACAATCGTTAAACCAAGTCCGGCAATCTACAGAACGATCTCGAAGAGTGATTGAGATGGCTGCTTGGGAAGGTATGAAGACTGAAAGGTCAAAGGAACTTTACGAGAGAGCTTGCAGGGTCATACCTGTTGGAGCCTCTTCCAGTGCTAGGGCTTACCCGATATTCGACCCTTATCCAATATCTTTCGATCACGGAAAAGGCTCTCGTTTCTGGGACGCTGACGGAAACGAGTACATAGACTTCGTGCTTGCGTACGGACCTTTGATCCACGGCCATTGCCCGCGCAAGATCCTTGACGCCGTCAAAGGGCAGATGGAGAAGGGAACGATGTGTGGACAGCCAACAGAACTAGGAGTAAGAGCAGCTGAGAAGATCAAGCAGGTTGTTCCAAATGCTGACTTTGTAAGATTCTCAAACTCGGGAACCGAAGCTACGATGCACGCCATTAGAATTGCAAGGGGCTACACTGGCAAGGACAAGATAGTGAAGTTTGAAGGAGGTTACCACGGAGTGCACGACTATGCGCTGGTGAGCATTCACCAAGTTGCGGGCAGTGAGTTGGCTCCGGTGAGGGTCCCGGAGTCCTTGGGAATACCCGAGGAGACCCTAGAGAACACGATAGTGATACCCTGGAATGATCTCGGCTTACTTGAAAAAACGATCGAGAGAAGGGCAAACGAAATTGCCGCGGTAATTACTGAGCCAATTTCGATGAACTATGGCGTAGTGCCACCTGAAGAAGGCTATCTAAAGGGGGTTAGAGAGCTAACGGAAGCGCACGACATAGTGATGATCATGGATGAGGTAATAACAGGGTTTAGGCTGGCTCTAGGTGGCGGTCAGGAGTACTACCACGTAAAAGCTGACTTGGCTACTTTCGCGAAAGCTATCGGCGCTGGTTTTCCAATAGGTGCCATCACCGGAAAAAAGGAGATAATGGAAATGATCAGGCCAGGAGCAATAACTCACATGGGCACATACAATGAAAATCCACTGTGCGTAGCAGCCGCTTATGCAAGCATAGCAGAGCTGGAGGCAGGGGGCATTCAACATATAGCCAAGCTCGGTAAGAAGTTCCTTGAAGGGATTCAAGAGGCGATCGAGAAGACAAGGATTCAGGCTATCGTTCAAGGCATTGGGCCTATGTTGCAAGTATACTTCACTAAACTCAAGAAGATCAGAAACGTGCGAGAGGCACTACCGCCTAAGTGTGATTCGGAGAAGTCTAAGAGATTTCAGAAAGAGTTGCTCAAGAGAGGCATCTACTTTCACCCAGATCTGTTCGAGCGCCATTTCGTTTCGACGGCACACACCGAAGAGGATGTCGAGAAAGCGATCTCCGCGGCAACAGAAGCCTTTAAAGCAATTTGATTCCCCGCCTTCACTGGGCTACTTCAACTTCGTTGCCCTGTAGTGACGTAGCGAGTTGTTGCCTTCGCGTCCCTGCCTTTCACTCTCAGCTTCTCTACATCCGCGACCGGTGTGGTATGTACCCATACGTAGTCTTCTTTACATTATCGACAGGAAAAAATGATTGAGTTATCAAGAAGCTAGTGATCATTCAACTATCGTGTAGCATGAGACTAGACATAGCGATCTTGAATGGATTTCTGATTGACGGTGCTGGAAATCCTTGGTTCAGGGCTGACGTTGGCGTACTAGAAAACAAAATAGTGAGGATCGGCAGCATCAGCAAAGACAACGCGGATAAAGTGATCGATGCCACTGGTTCCTATGTAACTCCCGGATTCATCGATGCGCACTCTCACTCCGATCATGTATACATAGTTCACCCTAAGGCCGATAGCATGGTTCGACAAGGCATTACGACCGAAGTCGTAGGCAACTGTGGGACATCAGCCTATCCCATTATGGGCAAAGGCGCTGAGATATGGCGCTCGACATATGCGAGCCTCTTTATCGATTCCTCTACAGTTTCCATGGACTGGTCTACTCTCTCGAACTACAGAGAGAAAGTGAATAGACAAGGTCTTCCTGTGAATCTCGTTCCGTTGGTTGGACATGGAAGCGTCAGATCCTGTGTTATCGGAACTGAGAATCGGACACCAACCAACGATGAGATGGAAGAAATGAAGAGCCTCGTTAGAGAGGCGATGAGAGATGGAGCCTTTGGAATGTCAAGTGGGCTGGTCTATCTGCCCGGGTGCTGGGCGAAGACGGATGAGCTGGTGACGCTTGCAAGAGTCGTTGCAGAACACGGAGGAATATACACATCGCATGTTAGAGGCGAAAGGGAAACGATTGTAGAAGCAGATGCAGAAGCAATCGAGATCGGGCGTAGGGCGGGGGTGCCTGTCGAGATATCACATAACGGTCCAAAATATGGAGGATGGGGTAAATCTAAGGAGACGCTGCCTCTAATGGAGAAGGCTAGAGAAGAATGGATAGATGTGACTTTTGACAACGACACGCACACTTATCTTGAAACAAGTGTCGGAGGCGACACTCTTCCGCAGTGGCTCGTGGATAAGAGCGATGAGGAGAAACTCAGAATTCTGGCCAACCCTGAGAAACGGAAACAAATAAGAAATGAAATGATAACGGACCCGTTTCCAAGACAAGGGCCGGCCGGACCGCTCAAGCACCAAGCCTTTGAAAGGATAGTAGTTTTTCATGCACCAAGGAACAGAGCTCTTATTGGAAAGAGTATCAAGGAAATGGCCAACGCTAGGAATGTTGATCCGTGGGAAGCCTACTTTGATCTCTTCGTCGAGGAACGCGGGAATGAGGCGCTAATAACCGATTATATGGATGAATCAGAGTTACAAGCTATTTCCAAGCATCCATTGTTCATGTTCTGCAGCGATGGATCCGCCACGTCCAAGGAGCTTGACCAGAAGCGTCTGTGCGTCCCCCTTGGAATGTGCTCATATGGCGAGTACGCGAATATCCTGCGCAGATGGGTCAGGGAGAAGAATGTCTTGTCTCTTCAGGAAGCAATAAGAAAATGTACATCCTTTCCAGCACAAAGATTCGGGCTACTTGACAGGGGTTTGCTCCGACCAGGAATGATTGCCGACATAGTCGTCTTCGATCTGGAAAAAATGAGAGACAACGCAACGAACCTCTGGCCACATAATTACCCGTTTGAGAATTATCCGCCAGATTACGCGCAAGGAGTAAGGCATGTGATTGTAAATGGCAAGATAGCTGTCGAAGAAAATGAGTTCACAGGAAGACTATCGGGAAGATGCTTGGACAAGCGTGAGTATCTGTAACGAAGAACATGTTCTCTCATTCCGCTCTGAGGACGATTCGTCGTTAGGGTTGTTAGGCAAAGTGAACGGGAAAATACCGGCCAGATTCAGAGTCTTCCTTTCCTGAACTGGTTCACAGAGTTTGAGAATGAACGAGAGGATCTCCGGTATTGGGACCGCCAGAACATGGGAGACCCCGCAGAGAACCCGGAGAGGTTCCGCGAGGCTTCCCCATTCTTCTTCATGGATGAAATTGGAGCCCCAGTGCAATTGATCGCTGGAGCCTGGATCCTCGTTGCCCGATTTCCGAGTCACTGCAGGCCTTGGAAGCTCTTCACAAGCTTGGTAAGGCGGTGGGTTTCGTGGCATACGAGGATGAGGGTCATGGTTACAGGAAGATCGAGAACAAGGTTAATGCCTTGAAAAAGAGGGCTGCATTCCTAGAGAAACATTTGCAGCCGGCATAGAAACCCCCACCTGAAACGGAGGAGCACACGCTCACAATCTTCCATACCTTCTCACTATCTGCAGCACCTCATCGATAGGCAACGTTTTTCCGTTTTCCCGTCCATCCAATTCATTAGCGAGTAGATACTTGTCCGCTTGGAGACGTGAGGCGTCGACCTCTACCTTGATCCGGTCTTCTTTGACCTCGTAGGTGATGTCTGCAAGTCCAGCGGGAAAACGAAAGGTGACGCAGAAGCTCGTCGTAGAAACCGGGAACGCTTAAGTCCCCTCGCCTTCACCTGTCCAATGAGCACAACCGTCATGATGAAACTCCGCGTTCCCAGATTGACGTTCTTCGGAAAAAGGCAACTCGAACTCATACACGACGCCACTCTGCAACTCTTGGAGAGAACGGGTGCGGTCTTCAAGCATCCTGAAGCTCTGAAAGTTCTCGAGGATGCCGGCGCCCATGTAGACTGTAGGAGCCAAAGGGCGTTTTTGCCACGCCACTTGGTTGAGGACGCCGTGAGGAAAGCCCCAAGCAGATTCACGTGGCATGCGCGGGACGCCAGAGAGAGCGTGAGATTTGAGGAAGATAGGATACATTTCGGCCCAGTTGGGACTCCAACTTTCGTCTACGACCTGGGGACTTATCGCAGGAGATACGCAACGCTCAAGGACTTTGAAAACATCGTAAGGCTGATGGATCATCTCAGTAGGGTCGATGATGGTTATGGCGCCGTAGAGATTAGTGATGTCCCTAGGGAAGTAGCTCATGCCTACGCGATCTTAACCCAGCTCAAGAACACAGACAAGTGCATCAGAGGCAGAGCTAGAGGAACAACGGTAGCTAAGGACTGTCTTAACATGATGTCCATAGTCTCCGATGAAGATGAACTGATGCATAAGCCAATGCTCCTTTGCATGATCAACCCGACCAGCCCACTGCAGTGGGACAGACCAATGATAGAAGGAATGATGGAATACGTTAGACTGAGGCAAATAGTGACCCCGTCGCCAGAGATCATGGCCGGAGCCACGGGGCCAGTGACTCTTGCCGGAATGATGGTACAGCATAACGCTGAGGTCCTTTCGATGATCACCCTGATGCAGCTTCTAAGCCCCGGAACGCCGACCTTGTATGGCGCCGTCTCAACAGTGATGGACATGAAGAATTGTGTGACAAGGCTTGGTTCACCAGAGCTTGGCATGACCCACGTGGGCTTTGCGCAACTCTCAAAATTATACAATCTACCATGCCGTGGTGCAGCTGGAAATACGGATTCTAAGGCGCTGGACATTCAGGCTGGTTATGAAGCAGCTTTCAATCTGACACTCGCGGCTTGCGCGGGCTTCAACTACATCACGTACGCTCTCGGGGCTGTCGACTTTTCGAACTCTGTATGCTATGAGAAGATTCTCACGGATCATGAGCTGCTTGGAATGATTGAGCGTATGGTTGGAGGCGTTGAAATTTCGGATGAAACCCTTGCTGTGGAATTGATTGATACTGTGGGCCCTGGTGGTCACTTCCTAGCAAGTGAGCACACCAGAGACTATTACGCGAAGGAGCATTTCATTCCAAGCCTCTTTGACACTCGACCTTACGATAGCTGGCGAAGAGGCGGCTCGAGAGAGCTCAGAGAAAGAGCGACAGAAGAAGTTAAGAGAATAGTCGAAACGCACCAACCGCCCACTCTTAGCAAGGATCTAGGGGAAAGTTTGGAGAAGTACGTAAAGTACATCGAGAGAAGAGTGACCTGAACGGAATACTCGTCCATGTCAATGCCTACAAAAAGAATGTGGAAAGCCTATCGCTCATCGATACACCAAGACTGAAACCAGAAGTTCCAAGTAGGCAAGTTCACCAACTGTGGCCCCGCAATCAGCGAATCGTTAATAGCGGAAGATGCGAGGATGGTCAGAAGCGTGGACAATGAAAGCGATCAAGGCTGGGCTTCTGATAGATGGCAAGGGCGGTAAGCCGACTGGGAACGCTGTAGTACTTGTAGATGACCGAAAAATAATTGAAGTTGGATCAGCTTCGAAAGTTACGATTCCCCATAATGCCGAGATTTTGGATTGTGCCGACAAGACCGTTATGCCCGGAATGATTGACTGTCACGATCATGTGTCGTTGACTACAGTGAGCATCGAGAAGCTATTGTATGTGACTAAGACTGTGAAGACCTTCGAAACCGCCGCGATACTGAAACGCACCTTACACTCTGGCTTTACAACAGTCCGAGACGCCGGGACACTGAACGATGTTGGATTTCGACAAGCTGTGGAGATGGGACTGATCGAAGGCCCGAGACTCGTTCTTGCGGGTGCGATTGCACAGACAGGCGGCCACTTCGACTTTCACTATCCGTCGGGTATCGAGCTTGAACGCGGTGGCTCCTTCTCTACTTACTTGGAAATAGCTGACGGAGTGCCGGCGGTGCGGGCTGCAGTCCGAAGGGTGCTTCGCGAGGGTTTTGATTTTATCAAGGTTTGCTCAAGTGGAGGATTCGTATCGCCTTCGGATTCTCCCGAGTATACAGAATGGACTCTGGATGAATTGAAGGTCATGGTTTACGAGGCATCGGCGCGAGGCAAAGCGGTCATGGCTCATGCATGTGGCACGCAGGGGATCAAGAATGCTATCCTTGCTGGGGTGTGGTCTGTCGAGCACGGAGACATTCTCGATGATGAAGCAATCCGAATGTTTCTCGATACGGGCACTTTTCTGGTCACGAGTCTCTTCGCCACAGATGAAATGATCCATAGAGGAAGGGAGATTGGTCTGGATGATGTAATGATGGCAAAAGTTCAGAAGTACGGCGAGGAGAGTGTTGTTAAGAGCTTCAGGAAAGCCGCGGCGGCTGGGGTAAGAATCGCTATGGGCAGCGACGCCATAGATGATAAGATGCATGGGAGGAATGCCCGCGAATTGGAACTCATGGCCCGCTATGGATTCACGTCGATGCAGGCCATCGTCGCTGCGACCAAGACAGCAGCGGAGGCTTGCCGCGTAAGCGACAGAGTTGGCACCTTGGAAGCAGGTAAGCTGGCGGACTTGCTCGTGGTGGATGGCAACCCCTTGGACGACATCACGATTCTGCAGGACCAAACTCGACTCAAACTCGTGATGAAAGAAGGTAAGACCTACGTGAATCACATGCAATGACCCGCTCGAATCCGCGATTCTGAGGAAAGGAAACAAGTTATGCTGGTAGTTCTTCCAACGACTCGTAAGGACGCGGAAATCGACAGAGCAATCACGAATTCGATCGCCAGGGTTAAGCGTCGCAATCAAACACTTCTTGCAACTTGGAGGGCATGGATGCCCTATCACAGGATTCGGATTTCATGCTCAAATCTTGACACTTCGAGAATAGAAAGCGTTGCCACAGCGTTGAACGCGGTTTTCTGTGCTTCTGCAAAAAACGAAGGTGAGTTGCTTCAGCTCTTCAGACCCAAGCATTTGGAACTACCTCTCAAAGAGATAGAGGCTGAAATCGGTGAGGTGGTCTTTCCACATCCTGAAGTTGACTTGAACGCAATCGTGGACAGACTTGTCAAGGTTCGCGGCGAGGCTCGAAGTCTACTTTCGCAGATAGAACGCCAGCTAATCAACGTGTATCGTGGGATGCAGTGGCGCCATCTCTTTCTTCCGACACCGACGAGTACCCTTGAGCGGGAAACGGAGGCTTCAGGGAAGCTTGCGGAACTCCGATCCCTGCTCCTCGCCGTGGATATATGTCTGAATCTTACCCGCAATCTTCTTCCCCGAAAGGTTGAGGGGCATGATGTTTTCTACGCTCCAATGGCTGTTTTTCAGTTGAGAGAGAGCGGGATTAAAACCGCTAGGTATGTTCTCGTGGATCTGACGACTCGGAAAATAGATGAGACCTTCACAAACCTCTGTAGCCAGGATGATGACTTTAGATCCGATCTAGAGCTGGGTTTGGGAAAAATGAGCTAAGGGAACTACAGAACCAGCTCTATTCGGCAAGGCCTTTCAAGTTTGGGTTGGGCCGAAGGCGAGTGGGAAAATAAATACAGTAAATATACAAAAACAAATGAACTTCCGTCACATACCCATAGATTGGAGTCTAAAATGAAAAGGAAGACTCCCATAGGAGCAGCGCTATTCGCCTTCCTCCTTCTCATGTCCACTTTGCTCTCCATTCCATCAGGGCACGCGGCTTGGTACACTCCGCCGAAAGAAGAACTGAAGTTTCCAATGATGGTTCTCGGTTGGGATGATTGGTCGGTTCACTCGGGTGAAGCCCTCGCTGAACAGCTCAAGAAAGTCGGGATCGCCGTTGAGGTTGTTCCGACCGATGACTCCGCCATGTACCCAAGACTGGCGGACAAAGACTACGGAATCGAAGAGATGAGCTACGGTTACGAAGCCTATCCCTCGCATATGTTCTACAGGTTCCACTCGAGCATGGACTGCCCCTACTGCGGAAATGACGCAGGCTTCCGGAACGCGACCGTTGACGGAGCAATCGACGAGATGCTGAGAACAACCGACAAAGAAAAGGCACGTGACCTAATGTTCCAGCTCGATCAGATGCTCGCAGAGAACGTTCCGTATGTTCCCCTCTTCCTAGCTGACGAATATCATGCCTTCAGGAAAGAATGGACAGGCTACGTGGTAATGCCAGCTGGTCCGTTGTCCCGTCTCAACATGCTTACAATGCCGAATATCTATTCGACCGCTGGGAAGAAAGACTTCATAATTGCCTTCAACAACGAACCGGAAACGTTTAGCCCAATGGCCGCGACGACTGGCCGATCGCTCTTCTACTCCATGAACCTCTATGATACGATGCTAGCCTTTGACGAGAATCTTCAACCCATCCCTTGGATGGCAACCGACCTGCCCGAAATTTCGTCAGATGGAAAAACGATGACCTTCCAGCTCAAGCCGAATCTGAAATGGCATGACGGCAAACCACTGACCGCTAGGGATGTCATCTTCACATTCGAGTACATAGTCGCTCAGAGTGCAACTGGCGGAAATGCAGGTGAGGTCTTGAAGTACTTCGATTCGGGAGAGGCACCGGACGATCTCACCGCTGTGGTCCACCTCAAGGAACCGTATGTTTGGGCCGTTGAGGCCTTCGGTACGCAGTATATAATACCTGAGCACATCTGGAAGGACCTCAAGTATGATTGGGAGCAACCCCTAGTTCAATCCGATCCGAAGGTCGCCATTGGTTCCGGACCGTTCAAGTGGGATTCATGGGTGCCGGGTGAGTACGTTAAACTTGTTAAGAACCCCAACTGGTGGATGACAGGACACCCCCTCATAGACACGATGTTTTTCAGGAAGATAGACACAGAATCCGCTAGAATACTCGCAATACAGAAAGGAGAAGCCGACACAGAACGGTACTCCGTGGAGCCAGCCTTTATCGCTCAGGCGCAGGCCAACCCAGATCTCGTCATTACTCACGCAGTCGACCAGTGGGACTACTTATTGGTCTTCAATAACAAGTCCCCTCCGTTTGACGATGTCTGGTTAAGAAGAGCGATCGCCTATGCCATCAACAAAGAAGAGGTTGTGAAGCGAGGAGCCCTGGGTTACGGAACAGTGACCGACAGCTACTGCGCTAAGCCATTCTACCCATTCTGGAGCAACCCGAACGTCCTCACATACCCATACGACCTTGACAAAGCCAACAAGATACTGGATGAGCAGGGATATCTAGACATCGACGGGGATGGCATAAGAGAACTCAAGGATGTCGTTGCCGCCTATCAGAAAGAGCAGCAACAGAAGCAGGAACAGGAGCAGCAACAGAAACTACAAGAGCAACAGGCACAGATGATGCAGAACCTGACCTACGTCGCAATCGCAGCGATAGTTATCGCCATTGCACTGTACGCACTGTACAGGAGAAGGAAGAAGACTTAAACACCCTCCTCTCTCCTTTTTTAGGCTTGAAAATCGTTGGGTATGAGAGATTACCTCGTTAAACGAGGAGCATCCGCCCTCGCAACTCTCGCCCTGGCGATAGTTCTGAACTTCTTCCTCTTCAGGATAATGCCGGGCGACCCCACAAGAACAGTGGTTGGGGACTTCAGGGTGACGCCTGAAGTGAGACAAGTGCTAATTCATCAATTTGGCCTAGACCAGCCGCTCTGGGTTCAGTTTATTCTCTACCTGCAGAACCTTTTCATGGGAAATCTGGGTGTTTCATTCCAGTATCGGGGAACCCCGGTTGTCAGCATAATATTTGGAAGGAGACTTCTCAACACTTTCATATTGATGGGCTCATCCATGGGCTTGGCCCTTATCATCGGAATTACTATTGGAACCATAGCCGCTTGGAAGAGAGAGTCCAAGTTCGACATATCCACCGTCATCTTCTCCTTGGTTACCTACTCGATGCCGGTCTTCTGGCTTGGCATGCTGATCATCCTCGTGTTCGGCTACTATCTTGGAAGCATTCCCATAGCGGGCACCATGACGGTAGGATTAACCTACTCGAACGTTTTCGAGTATGCAGCAGACTACCTTCATCACATGACCGGGCCCTTGGTGACGCTAACATTATCGTTTGTTGGATTCTACTTTCTCATAATGAGGGATTCGATTCTCGACGTATTCACAGAGGATTACATGCTAACCGCCAAGGCAAAGGGACTCAGCGACAGAAAGATCCTATTCAGACATGCGATGAGGAATGCTACACTCCCAATGGTTTCTTTGCTGGCTGTTGAAGTGACCTACCTTATTGGCGGCGCAACGATGACTGAAACAGTTTTCTCTTGGTACGGCATCGGGCGCCTGATCTACGAGGCGGTCGTTATGGCGGATTATCCGATTCTTCAAGGTATATTCGTGGTGATGTCTGTGGCTGTCATTACGGCCAACTTCTGCGCTGATGTTGTGTACGCTTTTCTGGACCCTAGAATTCGATATTAGGAAAGCTGTGGATTTGAAAACTGAAGCGCTCGCAGGACTGGAGCTTAAAGAAGAGCGCTTCTGGATATACAGGAGAAAGATAGGGGATTTCTGGAGGCTATACAGGAGGAGCCCACTCGGCAAGCTCGGCCTAGGCATAGTCTTGTCATTCGTCGCTGTATCTGCTGCCGCGCCTTGGATAGCTCCCTTCGACCCTTTCTCCTTCGTCGGAGACCCCTTTCTTAAACCCTCATCTACGCACATCCTCGGCACAGATCAAGTCGGCCGCGACATCTTCAGCAGAGTGATCTTCGGTACGAGAATCTCCCTCCTTGTAGGCCTCGTGGCAAGCGCCATGACGATCGCCATGGGATCAGCGGTCGGTCTAGTGTCAGGATATCTTGGCGGTAGGATTGACAATCTTCTGATGCGAATCACAGACCTCTTCATCATACTTCCGTCACTGCCGCTCATGCTCATCATGGCCTCAATACTCGGGAAAGGTGTGTGGAACATCATCATCGTAATCACGGTGATAGGCTGGACACCAACTGCGAGGATGGTTAGGTCTCAGACCCTGTCCTTGAAGGAACGTCCCTTCACAGAAGCGTCCAGAGCGATAGGATCAACGGATCTTCACACGATTAGACGACACATCGTCCCGAATGTCTTCCCACTTGTTTTCGCGAATGGAATGCTAGCGATCGTGGATGCGATCCTTTCAGAAGCGGGTCTCAGCTTCCTTGGATTCGGTGATCCGTCAGCTCCCAGCTGGGGCATGGTGCTCTACTTCGCCAATACCGCTGGAGCCACAGTGAACGGGTTTTGGTGGTACATCGTCCCGCCGGGGATATGCATAATGCTGTTGGTAATGGGGTTCGCCTTCGTCAGTTACAGTACCGATCAAATTCTCAACCCGAGGCTGAGAAGGAGATAATCTCGATCTTGGATATTCTGGAAGTCAAGGACCTGACGACCCACTTCTTCATGCAGGAAGGTGTTGCGCGAGCGGTCGACAATGTCAGCTTCACTCTCACGAAAGGTGAGACGCTAGGCCTTGCAGGTGAATCGGGCTGCGGAAAAACCACAACAGCACTTTCCATAATGAGATTGCTTCCGCCCGGGGGCAGAATCCTGAACGGGAAGATCATCCTCGATGGAGAGGATCTTGTAGAGAAGACTGATCGTGAGATGAAAGCGATCAGGTGGAAGAAGATCTCGATCATATTCCAAGGCGCCATGAATGCCCTTAACCCCGTAATTCGTGTTGGTGACCAGGTCGCCGAAGCCCTCATCGAGAAAGAGAAGGTGCCGAAGGAGGAAGCAATGCGAATGACGCGCTCATTGTTCGAACTCGTCGGTTTAGACAGTTCAAGAGTTACTGAGTATGCCCACGAATTTAGCGGCGGAATGAGACAGAGAGTGATGATCGCGATGGCGCTGGCTTGCAAGCCAAGCATCGTCATAGCCGATGAACCAGTAACAGCCTTAGATGTGGTCGTGCAGACGAAGATCCTAGAACTTATCAAAGATCTTCAGAAGAAGCTGGACCTCTCTGTCATATTGATCACACACGATCTCTCCGTGATAGCGGAAACCTGCGACAGAGTCGCGATAATGTACGCTGGAAAAATCGCCGAATTGGGAAACGTCACAGACCTTTACAAGAACCCTTGGCACCCATACACTCAGGCCCTGATCACAGCCTTCCCTAGTATAGCGGGACAGAAGAAACGTTTCAGTTCCATACCTGGCGATCCTCCGGATCTAACCTCGCCGCCAAGCGGTTGCAGATTTCATCCACGATGCCCATGGCAAGATGAGAAGTGCACTGGTGAGGATCCCGAGTATCGGAAAATAGGCGCCGATCACTACGTCGCATGCCACCATAGTGAGATGGTGCGTGCAAGCTTTCTGGGAGAGAAGGTCTAACGCAAGAAGAACCGCTACTGAGCGTAAGGAACCTCTCCGTCTGGTTCCCGGTCCGAAAAGGAGTTGCAGGGATCTTCCAGAAAAAAGAGGATTGGGTTCGGGCCGTCGACGATGTCTCATTCGATGTGCGTAAAGGTGAAGTAATGTGTCTCGCGGGCGAGAGTGGAAGCGGCAAAACCACAACCGCAAGGGCGATACTAGGCCTGATCAGGGCTAGAGCTGGAAACGTAAAGTTCGATGGCAGAGACATCTTCTCCCTCTCGAAAAAGGAGCTGAGAAAGCTCCGCTGTAAGATGCAGATCATATTTCAAGACCCATACGAGTCAATCGACCCCAGAATGAGCGTTATGGAAACCTTATCCGAGCCTCTGGAAGTCAACAAGGTTGCCCGGAGCCGAAGAGACAGAGAGAAAAGAGTCTACAAGACGCTCGAAGATGTCAGACTTCTACCACCGCACGAGTTCGCAAGACGGTTCCCTCACGAACTCAGTGGTGGACAAAGACAACGAGTTGCAATAGGCCGAGCCCTAGTTCTCCAACCTGGACTCTTGGTCGCGGACGAACCTGTATCAATGCTTGACGCATCGATCCGCGTGCAGATACTCAATCTACTACTTGATCTACGTGAAGAGTACGACCTGACTTTCCTTTACATCACACACGACCTTGCTCAGGCGAGATACATTGGAAGTAAGATTGTGATCATGTATCTGGGAAAGATGATGGAGTACGGACGTGTGGAGGACGTGGTGAGCAGTCCTATTCACCCGTATACGAGGGCGCTGATTTCTAATGTTCCAATTCCCGATCCGACCATCAAGAGAGACAAGATCGCTGTGAAAGGAGAGACGCCAAGCGCACTAGACATCCCATCCGGTTGCAGATTTCATCCTCGATGCCCATACGTTGAGGACATCTGCAGAGCAAGAGACCCAGATTTCGTTCAAGTAGGCAATGAACGATACTCGGCTTGTCACTTTAATGATCGATGGATCAATCAAGAGGCAGTTTCGCTTGTCAGATGAACTTCCGTTCACGTCAGAGCATCTGGAGGAGACGATCAGACTCTTTCAAGGCCTAGTCAGAATTGACACAACGAACCCTCCTGGAAATGAAGGCAGAGCAGGTGAGTACCTTAAGGCGCAATTCGAGATGAACGGAGTTGAGAGCGAGGTACTCGGTGAACCAGGCAGAGAGAACGTGATCGCAAAAGTCAAGGGAGTAAGAGAGAAGCCAAGACTACTCTTTCTGTCTCACACAGACGTTGTACCAGTCGCTGATGTCGGCGTCTGGACCTACCCACCATTCTCCGCGAAGATTGCTGACAATTGGATCTATGGTCGTGGGGCTTGCGATGACAAATTCGATGCGGCGGTGCAAGCAATGAGCCTCATACTCCTGAGACGGCAGAACGTGAAACTGAATGGGACACTCCTTTACGCCTCGGTTGCAGATGAGGAGGTAAAGGGAATAGGAGCTGCATGGCTGACCAGCAAGGTGCCTGAGAAAGTTGCTTCGGAGTATGTCGTGGGAGAAGGAGGAGGCCCCGCGATTCAGCTGGGAAAACGGAAAGTCTACCACATAACCGTCGGCGAGAAAGGGTTAGCATGGCTCAAGCTGACAGCGAGAGGAAAAGCCGGACATGGCTCAATTCCATCTCTTGCGGACAATGCGAACATCACGTTGGCAAAGGCGTTTATCAACCTCTCAAGCCATAAAGCGAAGATCAAGATCGTGGAAGAGGTCGCTGCAGCGATAAGAGCGACTGCCATAGGTTTCTTTGGAGAAGAACAAGGCTCGAAGATGCTCGAGAAGCATCTGAACGAACAGGGACTCGATACGCTGCTCGATGAAATCGCATCCAACGACAGAGAGGTCGCTGAGGAGTTGAGAGCACTGACCAGAATGACGATTTCGCCGAACGTAATCAAAGGTGGGACAGAAACTAACGTCATACCCGGTAGCTCGGAAGGTAGAGTTGACTTCAGATTGGTCCCTGGACAGGACCGTAACTATGTCACTGAGGTTGTCAAGGAATGCCTCCAAGGACTCAACGTTGAAATGGATCTTTACGAGTATAACGACGCATCCCTTTCTCCTTCGAACACCGGTTTCTATGATGTCCTCCGAGCAACCCTTGAAGAGTCGGCTCCGGGCTGCTACACTTTCCCTCAAATGAGCACCGGCATGAGCGATAGCCGATTCTGGAGAGCTCTAGGTTCAATCGTATACGGGTGTGTGCCAACTTCTCCGGATGTCAAATTGGTGGACATCATGTCAGGCGTTCACGGCCCCAATGAGCGAATGAACATTCAGAGCCTAGAATTCGCTACGAAGTTCCTCTGCAAAGTAGCAACGAAAACCCTCTCCTAGGCGGGCTATGCGAACCTAATGACGCCATCCGATATTCGCGTCAGTAGGTCGGCGCGAAGGGTACCTTGCTGAATCCTGATGCTCTGTAGCTTGAGAACTCGGCTTTCGCCTCTTCGAGCACGCCCATCTCTCCCAGCAGATCGATTCCTGTCATCGCCATGACCTTCGTTATCCCTAGGAGGGCCTCATGGGCCGTCTTCGAGACAGCCGCCTCGGCGAATTCCTTCGTATGAGCGGCAAGTCCATCGGGGCCTATGGCAATAGAAGGAGAAGCACTCGGCACAACATGACTCGCATTGCCGTAATCAGTTGAAGTGTATACGAGTGAACGAGAAGTTTTCTCAGGGGCTTCATAGACCATGCCAAGTCTGCTGAAATTCCCTGAGACTTTCCTTATCAGGGTCAAGTTTGGGATCGACTCTTCGAATAGTGGGTAATGATGATAGACATCTACCCGCGCACCCATCGAGTTGGCGATACCTTCCGCGCAGGCCTTCACCCGATTAACAACGTCTGTTAAGTTTCGAAGATCTGTCGACTTGACCCATAATCGCGCGCTGGCCTTCTCAGGGATGATGCTGGGGATGACCCCTCCTTGATCAATCGTGTAGCCGTAGATCACATCATTTCTGAAGCCATGTCGGAGGCCGTTCAGAGCGGCCAACGTTAAGACTACACCGTCGAGAGCGTTCACCCCTTTATGTGGGGCGGAGTAGTGAGCCCCTCGACCCGTGAAATCGATTGTTAGACTCGCCAAAGCAACCGACGGCATCCAAGCCGAAGTAGTATCCCAGGGGTGGGTCATTATTGCAGCGTCAACATCATCGAAGAACCCGGCCCTAATAATCGGAATCTTGCCTCCGCTCCCCTCCTCGTCGGGCGTCCCAAAGATTGTAACCTTGCCGTTCAACCGTTCAGAGAGCTTGCTTAGAGCAATCGCTGAGAAAATCGCTGACGCCCCGATGATATTATGACCGCAGCCATGGCCGATCTCTGGTAGGGCATCATACTCCGCTAGGAACGCTATATGCGGACCACCCCGGCCCATAGTAAAGCTTGCTTTGAACGCTGTTTCCAGCGCGGCAATTCCTCGCTGCACATCAAAACCGTGACTCCTCAGCTCAGACGAAAGGAGCTCCGACGCCTTGTACTCCTTCAAACCCAGCTCCGGGTTGGCGTGAATAGTCTCACTGACCTCAGTGATTCTCTCCCTAAGAGAATCAACTTCATCGACGACGATATCCTTTAGCCGTGCGAGATCGACTGACAAAAGAACTCAGGTAGTCCTACCGGCCAAGTAGAAATTAAGCCTTAATCGGCTTCGTCAATGCGATGACTTGGGGAGTGGCGAGTTTGAAGCGACTTGATCGCTATCGGCCAATACAAGATCCCTCGCGCCCTCTCGCTAGGGCACCTTTGAACCAGTACCTTTCCACTTGTTTGGCGTGACTTCAGGTTTTTGATTTGGGGTATCTAGCAGGAGTCCGAACTGGTTCTGGGCCTAGGCCGAGAATCTCTTCCAGATCGTAGCTCGATGATCCCAATCCGTACTTTTCTGCGAATCTAATCATGTTGTACGGGTCTTTGTATGGTCCATGGATCCTCGCGAAGGGATGAAGTTCGGGATCGTCGTTGATCTCGAGACTTTGAGACACATTCTCTTTGATAAGAGGTTTATCGACCAGTAAGTCTAGGGTGGCCTTGTCAATGGCTACGATGTCCTTGGACCCTAACAGGCCCAGGTCTGGGAGTATCTGGCCTGTTGTGAATCCCCAACAGTCGCAGTATTGAGTGATATCTGTGGCGACATTTATGAAGAATCCCCTCCCCTCGTCGAAGTGTGAGAGTACGAACCTTGCTGCTAATGCGTTTATCTCGACGAAGGCTAGGAAATTCTGTCGGTTTATCTGCAGGCAGTCATCCGTGTCTGTTGCCATACACCTCATGCATTGATTACATGCGTTGAACTCAACTCGGAGGTTTCCGTCCTTGTACTCGATGCATCCGAAGGGGCATGCCTTGGGGAGCATCTCAGCGTCCTTGGACTTCTCTCTATCCCAATATGGGTCATACTGCATCGTCGCATGCATCGCCCCCCTCGTCTCCTGAGTGAAACAGCCCAAGGCGAGGTTTTTGATGGCTGCTCCGTAGCCTATGCTGTTATGACCCTTTACATGCGATAAGTCGATCAGAACCTCAGCATCTCGGACATTCCCACCCATCTTCAGGGTCTTGACGCCCTTGAAATCCACCTCCGTTTCGAGGTAATAACGGTCTACGGGACCTGCCGCAGGTAGTATTGGGCAACCAAGAACTTCAGATGTATACCCACGCTTTGCGGCGTCCGGGTATTGCTCCATAATGTCTACAATGTAGGGTCTCCCACCCCCACTCTTCACAGCAGCCACAAGTCTTCCGACCAAGAATGGATGAACCGTCGAGAAGCCAACATTGGATCCGAGATGCGCCTTGATGACCACGTTCTTGTCCTTCACCGACTCCTTAATCGCCAGCCTCTCCATGATATGATCAAATTTGCCAATAAGAGAGTACTCGGGGCTTGGCGTGCAAGACGTAACGGATCCGAAATAGACAGCAGAACCACTACGCATGTGAACACTACACAACTTTTCATAAAGTCTTGATCGACGTCCTATTGCTCAGTACACAGTCGAAAAAAAGTTGAGGAAAGTTCTACTTCTCGAGCAGGCTAGTGAAGAAGTCGTGGTGTTCTTCTTCTTCCTCTTCTATCTCTTCGAAGATCTCCTTGGTGGCAACGTCGCCTTCTCTCTGCGCCACATCCATGATCTCCTTGTACAGGCTAATGGCTTCTACCTCTGCTTTGATGTCGGAGTTGATCATCTCCTCCAATTTGTCGCCAACGAAGATCGGGCTCGGTGCGGTCGTTGGTTTTCCTCCCAGATACCAGAGTCTTTCAGCGATCTTCTCTGCATGTTTCATCTCTGTAACTGCGATTTCCTTGAATCCTTCGCTGACTGCGTAGGCCTCCACTCCCTTCCATTGAACATGTTGCCACATGTATTGGATCGAAGCCTGAAGTTCTCCGGCAATCGCTTTGTTCAACAAATCCAGCAGCTTCGCGCTCACCATAACTCATGAACCTCGAACCACGGTACGCTGACGTAACCATATAACTAGAACGCACAGTTGTCGCGGCTGGCTATCAATATCGCCTAGGACCGCCAAGCTACGTTGCGCGCCTCTTAGGATACCGTCATTGATCACAATGAAAGCCCTGACCTGACTTTGGAGAGCTCGCTGCAGCCGAACCAATGGCGTTTTCTTGTTGTCTATTTCAATACTGGTTCTGCGGTTCATGAATGGAGATTGCTGGACGTGTCCCTCAATCAACAGTACTTGAAGTTCGAGCCAGCTCTAACGCGAAGATATCTCAGGGCCGGCTATCGGTTGCTAGGAAAGCATTCAGGCATCCAGATTTGTAGATGGACACGAGCAGCCCTCATGGGTCGCAGGGTCTGCTACAAGAGATGGTATGGCATTCAAAGTCACAGATGCATGCAGCTTACCCCCTGCTTGCAGTTCTGTAACCTCCGATGCGTTTTCTGCTGGAGGTTTCACATGGCCGACCGCTTCAAAGCTGAGCATGTCTGGGATCCTCCGAGCCTGATTCTTGATGAGGCTATTGCTGCACAACGGAAGCTCCTCAGTGGTTTCAAGGCGAATCCACGTGTCACGAAGCAGTTGTTCGAAGAATCGATGAAACCAATTCATGTCGCAGTTTCTCTCGACGGGGAGCCTACGCTCTACCCACTCATTGCGGACCTGATCAGGGAGATCGACCGGAGGAGAATGACATCTTTCCTAGTTACCAATGGTACAATGCCTCAGAGGCTCAGGGAGATGGTGGAATCAGGAATGGAACCCACCAACCTCTACATCAGCATATACGGGCCTGACAAGGCCACTTACCAGAAGGTGACTCTGCCCCTGATTCCCGACGCTTGGGAGAGAGCCTTGGCGAGTCTAAGGTTGCTCCCGAGTTTCAAGCGTTCCCGAACAATAATGAGGCTGACGTTGGTTAAGGAGCAAAACATGCACGACCCCGAATCCTACTCGAGACTAGTGATGGAGGGAGCTCCAACAGCCATCGAGCTGAAAGGATACAGCTGGCTTGGAGAGTCAAAGAATCGGCTTCCGATCAGTGCAATGCCCTACCAATCCGAAATTCGAGAATTCGCAAGAGAAATGGAGGAAGATTCCGGATACAAGATAGTCGCCGAGGACCCTGTTAGCAGAGTCGTGCTTCTAGCTCAAGACCGATCGGTAACAGGACTCTCGCTCGATACTCGCTAATTCCAAAGTCTTTCAGCATAGTACAATAGTGAACGAGAGCTAAGAGATTCCCTAGTGACCGATGTGCTAGAGGAATTCTTCGACTAGGCTTAGCTACAGGTTTAGCTTTACTTCTAGACGTTTGACATGTTTTGGGGGAAATCTCTCTCGGTCAATGGCGTTGGCAATGTTCGTCACCTCTTTCTTTGCTCTTTCGTAGAGTCGTTTTGAGATCCAACCCCTAGTGTAGGCGTTCTCCAGTTCTTCCTCATCCAGCACCTTGTACCTGAGATCAGGCGAAACCCAGACGTCAACAAACAGGTCGGTGAATTCAATCCCGCCATCTTCCAGTAACCGAGGAGGAGTAGCGATATCGCAGTAGTATCCCGTGTGCCTTCCCCGCAAATCTCTTACCTTGAGAATGCTGTACCACTTTCCCATCAACTCGAAATATGTGATCGGAAAACCACGTGCCAAAACAACCTCTCCATCAAAACTAACAGAATGTGAAGACGTAACCCGAGACCTACCAACAACAACACTGCGTGATCTATAGACTAATTCATTGTAGAGTTCCAAGACTTGGCGCGGCAACCTGATGAATCGAACATGTAGCTTCGAAGTTGATTCTGGCGAAAGTTCAGTCCGTGTGGATTTCACTCGGAAGCACATTTCACTTTACTTCTCCTTGATTCTGTCCCTTGAACCCTAGCATGCTAGCAGCCGCGGGTCTGAAACTGATTCAGCTGTGTGAGTTCTCTGTATTGTACATTCAAGCATGCTCGTCTCTCCTTTACTGAGAGAAGAACCACAGTAAACGTCATGGTAAAGACTGATCTAATATCGGAATCAGTAGAAGAGGCAATAAGAGTGACGACCGTGAGGGTTATGTGGTTGGGTTATCCATCCAATCTCGCTAGGGAGACTCTATCTTGAGACCTCGGTCAAGAAAGATCTGCCTTGTGGCGGCGTTGGTCGCTATTGGTGCTGTCTGTAGAGACGGCTTGGGATTGGTGGCTTTGGGGATGAAGATCGTCATGCTCCTTCAGGAAGCCGCAACAAGACCTTCTAGCCTCAGGACCAAACCGAAGCCGAGTCAACTTGCGTAACTAGGTGATATGAGCCCCGAGGCGAAGGCCGTGAGAGTCGCTGTCCTTTGGAGCGGAGGCAAAGAATCGACGTTAGCCTGTTACAGGCTCATTCGAGAAGGCCATCATATTGGAGTTCTCGTTACCTTCATCCTAGATGACTGGCCTTACGCATGTCATCCGCCCTCGATCATGTCTCTCCAGTCTGAAGCGTTAGGAATTCCGCACGTAACCCTCAAAGTCACAGAACCATACAAGGAAAACTATAGGTACTCGATTCGCAGTCTGATCGGAACCGAGGGAATCAAAGGTATCGTCACTGGAGACATTTGGATCGAGGATCACAGGCGATGGATGGAGGGAGTCTGTGAAGGATTGGGCATCGATCTCGTTATGCCCCTGTGGAACGAGAACACTAATGATATCTTGGATGCAGTCGTTTCGAGCGGGTTTAGGCCGGTCTTCACATGTGTGAGGGAGCCATGGTTCGACGCGGAATGGCTTGGCCAAGAGCTCGACAGGCAACGTATAGAGGCCCTGAAGAATCTGCACGACAGATCTGGAATAGATGTCTGCGGTGAGAACGGCGAATACCATACAATGGTCCTCGACGGTCCCATTTTCAAACACTCCATCAAGATCGAAGAGTTCTTCATAGACAGGAAGGACCCCGTGTTGCGCTTGAGGCCCCACCGACTTTCATTGCAGCCAAAAGCAACCTGAGGCCGATTTGCTCTAAACTAAGGAACGTGTTGGAAAGAGCTGCTGAGAGGATGCGCAGGAAAAACATGAAGAAGGAGCATAGCATGCAACCTGAGGCACAAAATCGGAAGAGGAGGAGTGACTGATACCATGTTAAAGATTGTTGGAATATCAGGGAGCCCCCGTCCGGGCGGTAACACAGATCGCTGTTTGGCCGAGGCACTGAGCGCCTGTTCTGAGACTTGTAGCACCGAGTTCATTAGCCTAGCAAACTTGCAGATTGCCGACTGCAACGGTTGCGACCGCTGTAAAGAGGTAGGAACTAGAGAACTTCCTTGCCCAGCATACGACGACGACATGACTCCGCTCTATGAAAAAGTTGCCTCAGGAGACGGGTTCATTCTCGCAAGCCCCGTGTACTACGGTTCCGTAACCGGGATCATGAAAATCTTCATGGACAGGTTCATTCCCTTCTATGAGGAAGCGGGGTCAAGAAGTGAATTGAAGGGAGCTTTGCGACTGAAGCCTGCCGGGGCCATCGCTGTGGGCGGTGGTAGGAATGATGGAATTGAGGCTGTGCTATTCACATTCCACAGATTCTTCCTCTACAATGATATGATCATAGTCGGCACAGCGGGCTACCCTGATATAGCATCTAATCTCGGCGGAGCTATTCTATCCGATGGCAAACCGGACGCCTTGGAAAGAGACATACTTGGAAGAAATACCCTGCACTCACTAGGCAAGAAAGTATCACTGATAGCAGAGAAACTGGCACAAGCTCGTTGACTTTCCAGCTATACGTCACGTACTAGCCTAATCCCGTTTCGACCTGTCTCTCTGACTTCGCGCGCCTCTCATCTGGAAGGAGATCTCCTCATCCGGGTGAGTTTCATGATTAGCAATCGCGGTTGAACCTTATCATGCTCCCAATCCGTATTGTCTTCGCGTCTGCTCCTTCGCAAGGAGGGAATTGTCACGCTAGAGGAACTGATCGATGGCCTGAGCACTCCATGCCAAGTTCTGAGGAAGCGTTCTACATTGAATGCCCAGATCAGCAGCATAGCCAACAAGCTGCCTAGTGAATCAGGTTTCTTCAAGCTGGATGGGGAACCATATTGGCTTGTTGTTGATGGTGCGACCAAGATTCTTTACTATATCTACGTGTTAGGCAAACCTCCATATCACTCGATGCCTAGCGAAAGATTTCCAGTTTATGCAAGGGCGTTAAGAGAAGGAGCTACCGCGATTCTTGGAATCACAGACATCGCAAAGGCAGACAAGTTAGTCGTTCCAGAAGCAATGGGATTCCATGTTGGAGGAGTACTATCGGCGATCACGGGCAAGCAGTTCGTGCCGATCGCCAAAGAGACCGGAACAAGCAAGCGTTACGCAGATGACGTCACAGGCAGGGAGGTTGACGGCAGAGTATCGATCAGGAAGAGTACAGGCTACGCCGAAGCGGAGATGTTCGTCTATGGCTTAAGGCGCGGGGATAGGGTTGTAGTTATTGACACAATAATCAGCACCGGAGGAACGGCGGTTGCGATAATCAAAGAGTTGAGATCCCGTGGCATAGAGGTCTTGGATTTTGCTTCCTACGTCTCGAAAGTAGACTACGGCGGAGACAGCAGGATAGTGGAAGAAACCGGCATAGAACCGAGATCCTTGGTAAACCTCTCAATAAAGCGCGTATATGATCTAGATCGAACTGCCTACGCTGAAACAACTGTCGAGAAAAGCAGATGGTGGCAACAGGGCGAGCGGACTTATCTGCGATTCCGAAAGGCGTGGGAGTCCCTTGAGCGTCAAACCCGAGATTTTGAGATCTCTTCAGTTTGACATGGACGCCAAACAACTTCTCGTATGCGACTGCCTTTGGGCACGGATCATTTCAAGCGATTGTTCGCGAAAAGGGTTAATTCACTTAGCACCTGACTTGTCGTGATCATCTTTGTTGGGATTGAAACGAGAAGATGTGGCGCGGTATGTTCTGCTTCCCGGCGATCCTGCGAGAGCAACTAGAACCTCCGCCCTAATGGTCGAGCCCAAGAAGATCTGCGACGTAAGGTCGTACATAGGTTACACGGGAACCAGCGAGGGAATCCGCGTGTCTGTGTGTTCGACTGGCATCGGAGGCCCTTCCGCATCCATATGCCTGGAAGAACTCCTACATGTCGGAGCACGCGTTTTCATTAGAATAGGGACTGCCGGAAGATTTGCTGAGTCAGTTGAAGTAGGAGATATAGTTCTCGTAACGGGGGCTGCGCGAGACGATGGTACAACACGCGAGTATGTGCCCTTGGAATTTCCAGCGGTGGCCGATCATCAAGTCACTGACGCACTACTTGAGGCCTCGTTAGAACTTGGAGTACCTGTAAAGGTGGGCCTTTGTCGCTCCGGGGACGCAATGTGCAACGAGAAGCAAGCCTACGAGAAATGGAGAGGGAAGAGAATACTCTGCTCAGATGCAGAGACCTCAACAGTCTTCGTTGTCTCCACGCTGCGTGATGCAAGGGCAGGGGCGCTACTTGTTGTTGATGGACCTCCCTTCGAGGGACCGCCCCTCGAGACAGTTGAGAACGAGACTACTACTCGTGCTATTGACTCAATGATCCGAATTGCCTTGAGAGCCGTCAAGATTTTCGCCAGTTCGGCAATCGTTTGATCTATTCTATTGTTCCATATCCTTGAAGTCTCAACCAGAAACCAAATGCTAGAACACTCAAACAGATCACGTAGAAGACGCAATCGGCCCTTCTAAGCTTCAGTTCGCTCAGGCAGGTTCGATCTTTGTAGGCACCAAAGGCTCTAGATTCAATTGCGATCGCCAAGTTTTGGCTTGACTTGATCGATAGAATAATGGTTGGAATCAGAATCGGCAAACGTTTGCGAAATCTTTCGAGTATGCTTCCCTTGTCTAGCTCCAAGCCTCTTGAGGCCTGAGCTTCCGTAATAGTGGCTATCTCGCCTATTACCGCGGGAAGGAAGCGAAATGAAGTCGATAGAAGGAAGACGACTTTGTATGGCAGTTTCAAGTGTGTCAGGCCGGCGATGAAATCACGCTGCGATGTAGTCATCAGAAATACAGGGCCGACAGACATCAACGTAGCCAATCTGAACGCGACGCCAACGCCCATGAACAGGCCGAGATCCGTGATTCGTAAACTTCCAAAACTCACAAGGACATTTCCCGGTTTTATCCAAATCGGCCAAAGCAAGACAGACATGCAAGCTACGAGAGCGATAGCTCTCAGCTGCGGCAGCAGTCTAGATATCGATAGCTTGGAGGTCACCATCACGACAATTATTGACGCGAAAATCGTCATGGTAAACAATGGGTCTACGAAGAGAACGGCCAAACTAAACATCGTTAGAAGCCAGACAAGCTTTGTGCGAGGATCCAAGGAATGAACAAACGAAGTTTTCGGCTCGAATAGACTGTATCTCATTGCCATGGTTTACCAGCCAACCTCTGGATCTCTGCAAACAGTTCTTCAACGCTAAGACAATCAGGCCTAATGCCAAAGCGAACAAGTTTCTGCGCTATTCTTGTCGGTTGTGGAGGTCTAAGAAACGCTTTCTCGAGAATCTCTTCTCTCAAGAAGATCTCTCGCGTTGGCCCATCAGCAATGATCTCTCCTTCACTCATTATGATCAGTCGGTCAGCAAATCTTGCCGCGAACCACATGTCGTGAGTTATTATGATGATTGACTTCTTGGGATCCTTCAAGCGCTCTAGCATTCGAAGCACGCCGAGTAATCCTGAATAGTCCATCCCTGTTGTCGGTTCATCGATTATCAGGAGCTTGGGTAGCATGGCCAGCACAGACGCCACGGCTACACGTTCTCTCATTCCCTTACCGAGCGTGAACGGATAAGAACCTGCAAAACCTGATAACCCCGCTAGGCTGAGCGCCTCCTCCACACGTTTCTCAACTTCCTCTCTTGGAAGCCCAAGATTAGTCGGCCCGAACGCAATCTCTTCCCTAATCGTGTCTGAGAAGATCTGATGATCAGGGTTCTGGTAGACGTATCCTACGAATCGTGCAAGCTCAGCTGTCGATGTGTCCGTTGTATTTCGATCGAAGACCTCCACACTTCCTCTTGTCGGTTTAAGCAGTCCGTTGAAGTGCTTGACTAGGGTTGTTTTCCCTGAACCGTTCTGACCAAGAATTGCGATATTCTCTCCAAGCCCTATGTCAATGTCTATTCCTCTTAGTGCATGGAAGTTGTCAAAAGTGTGCCAGAGACCTTTCGTTCTAATTGAAACCTGCGAGCTCATTTCCTTTGAAACCTCGAAGTGAGCTTCTTCTCAAGGTCTTCTTCCGTTAGGGTGAAATCATCTGGTTTGAATAGCCCTTCTCTCTCGAGCAGCGCACAAAGTCGTCCAACTTCCGGAACAGGTACTCGGATCTTGTCCAGGAGATCAATGTCGCGGAATATTTCGTTGGGCGTTCCCTCGCGTACTATGCTTCCATCATACATCACCGCAATCCTATCTGCGAACATTGCCAGATGCTCGGTATTGTGGTCGGTCATTATGATCGTAGATCCTTGCTGTTCCTTCAGAGAACGAATTACGGAAAAGACCTCAAGTTTTCCCACCGGGTCAAGGTTGGTGGTAGGCTCATCAAGGACTAGGATACTGGATTTCATAGCCAGTGTGGAGGCTATGGCCGTCCTCTGCTTCTGTCCACCTGACAGGGTGAAAGTCTCCCTGTTCTCAAACCCGGAGAGTTTCGTGATATTGAGGGCCTCTTGGATGCGTCCTCTAATCTCATGAGGAGGAACTCGTAGGTTCTCAGGTCCAAACGCCACATCTTCTTCTACGACTAATCCGAAGAGCTGAGTCTCGGGGTCTTCGAAGACCATTCCAATGTTCTCGGCTAACTCGCAGACTCGCCTGCTCCGTGTGTCTGCACCGTAGACATCTACTCTACCTGTGAAATCCCCACCTATTAGATGCGGAATTATTCCATTCAAGCAGAGGCATAGGGTCGTCTTGCCGGCTTCAGAGGGACCGATGATTCCGAGGAATTCGCTTTGTTTCACTTCGAGATTGATATTGCTTATTGCAGGCTTTGAGCTGGTGGGGTATCGGTAGCTGACATTCTGAACGCTTACTACTGGGGCGACCGAGTTCAAGAACGCACCAAAGTCAGTGCTGGACTTGTCTGTCTTGGTAGAACAGTCCCCAAGCCTTGACTTTTGGATAGACGATCTTCTGTATGGGCGGGGCGATAATCAAGCCGAGAACGCCCGAGGGAACGATCACGAATGGCGCGAAACCGTACCATACTACGTCTGATGGAAGAATCTTAAGTACGTCGAGGAAGAACGATATGTAGATCCCCACCACTATCGCACCTAGAAATGTCGCAATCTCGTAGACTACGAATCCCCTTCGAGTCTTCATTGCGATGTCGATTTGTTTTCTAACCATCTTGTAAGGGACGTAGGCTTGGAAGAACTGACCCATGAGTCCGCCGATTGAACCAACGCTCAGAGTCCCTGAAAGTATGTCTCCTATCAAGTTGCCCACAGCGGCCGCGACCGCGCCCGGGACTCCGAAAACTGTTCCATACATCGGGTTTAAGGCGTCAGCAGGTCGGACCCAAGTGAATCCTGGTATGAGCACAATGCCTGCGGTTGCAGCGAGTCCACCGCCATAGATGGCTGAGAGCATTGCAGTCATAGCGATATCAGTGGAGTCCCAGCGAATCCAGTTCCGCCCTATTCCTCGCTTAGTGAAGGTGAATCCGAGAATTTCCATAAAGAAAATAGCTGTCCCTATCGCGAAGACTACCCCACTAATTGAGAGCATCGAGTTGAGCCCAATTGCTTGGAAGAAAGCTGCCATAGTGTTGATGAGAGTGTTGAAGAAGTCGGCGACTGGTTGGAGCGGATCCATCAGCTCTTTCCTCCTTCCCTACGCTTTATCGCCGCCCAACCAAGCAGAGCTCCAACAATAAGCACCGCTATTCCCAAGATGTTGACTATGTACCCGCCCTCAGCTCCCCATAGTGGAGGTTTCGTTCCTCCGATCCCTATGGAGTATATCAGACCGTAGATCGCAAGGGCCGCAATCAAAACAACCAAAACGATTGCGTACGCTAGAATCGGTTTCACAGGGACTCACAACTTTGGATTGATCGTCCGATCAATCGCCGCAGAGTTCATTGCTCCGTGTGCATTCTATTTAATTCTTGACACTATACTGTAATGTCGATTACGACCGGAACGTGCCTCTGCATTACCTGTCGTAGATCACGAACACGCTCTAGGTGACTACTAGTGGAATAATTCTCATGGTTGAAACGTCAATCAATCCTCTGGTTGAGACCTTAAGTTCCGGAACCGATGCGCTCGATTCGAATGCCAACACCATGTATGGAGAGCGGAGTTTACAGTCGAGTTCTTCGCGCACCTCTTGGTGTAGGAACGCAAGTTTGTCCGAGACGATCTTCCACGACTCAACTGACATTATACCTGCCAGTCTCAATTCGAGTTGCGCTATCGTCTTTCCTTCCTTTACGGCTACGAGACCTCCCTGCATTGCTACAACTTGGTTCATCGCGTCCACCATATCCAAATCATTTGTACCCACGCAGATTATGTTGTGAGCGTCGTGGGCGACGCTGGAAGCTATTGCACCATGCTTGAGACCAAAGCCTATTGTGAAACCTTTCCCAACTGCAAGATTCGTCTTTCCATACCTTTCCGCCACGGCAACCTTCAGTACGTCTTGGTCAACATCAGAGTTCAATGCTCTGTCCCGGACGGGCAGGTCAACCACTTTCATCTCGCTTATTATGGTGCCCTTCGTCACATCAAGCACGCGGACCGTGACTCTTTCCGTATCCGGGGCATGTATCAGTAGATCTGCTGCAGTTACGCGACGTCTCATCCTGACGGTCTTGGTCGCCCATCTTGGATATGGGCGAGTGTCCAACCGAAAACTGGCCTTTCCATTCCTTGCAACGATCTTCCCTCCAATTATCGTAAACCTGACGTTCAAGCTTTCGAGATCGTCGAAAAGTACAATGTCAGCCATCTTTCCTGGGGAGATGGAGCCTAGCTCTCTCTCCAGACCCATGTATTCCGCGCAGTTGAGAGTCGCCATCTGAACCGCTGTTACAGGCGGAATGCCTGCGCTGATGCTCTTCCTGAGGCAATGATCTATATGGCCTTCAATGGCCAAGTCGCGTGGATCCTTGTCATCCGTTGCGAAGCAGCATCGTCTGCTATCGACCTTACCGTGTTTCAATATCTCCGCAAGGTCGCTTAGATTTCGCTCCGACGATCCCTCACGAAACATCACCCAGAAACCCAGTCTAAGTCGTTCTAGGGCTTCTTCCGCCGTAATCGCTTCGTGGTCGTGTTGCGGTCCGGCTGCAAGATACGCATTGAGTTCTTTTCCGGAAAGGCCTGGAGCGTTTCCATCGATGTACTTCTGAAACATAATGGCAATCTGTATCTTCGCGGACAGATTCGGCGAACCCTTCAAGAGTTCAGTAGTGTTCAGTACTTCACTTAGACCTAGAACATTCTGCATTTTCACTATTGCAGTTAGTTCTTTCAGGTCTATTCTTTTGGAAGGAATCTCCATCTTGCTTCCAGTAAGCGGTACAGATGACGGTGCCACCATGAAGATTCTTAGTGGGACGCGTCTTGATCTATCGTGAAAGAGCCTGAAACCACGGATACCGAGAACGTTTGAGATTTCATGAGCGTCAGCATTCACGGACGTAGTTCCATGAGGTACGGCCAGATAGGAGAACTCCTCGACAGTAAGCATTGTGCTCTCTATGTGAATATGTCCGTCGATTAGCCCTGGAGCAGCGTACAGTCCGGAAGCCTCGATGACCTCTGTGTTCTCTCCGGTACAGTGCCCGGCTTCTCCAACTAGAGCTATTCGATCAGCCTTCAATGCGATGTCGGTCTTGTATATTTCTCCGCTAATGACATTGACCAAGTTCGCTTCTTGAAGGACCACGTCAGCTTTGGTATCACCCATTGCCACCCGAATGAGTTCGCTCCTAGTTGCTCTACTCTTCAGATAAGTGACCATTGACGCCTGCCAACTTGCCGTGTTCTCTTTCCTTATGAGGTATCGCGCAGACGTAATTGTGTCTGGTGATTTCGTTTGAGGAGATGTATCATCCAAGCGTTCTGCGCCGCGCCATGTCTCAGGCACTAGGCGAATGCTCGAAGCTGAGCTGCGGATCCTGTTGAGCAGATGCTGAAGGTCTCTATCTTAGGGCTGTGAGATTGCGTGATCTTGTGGCTCTGAAGTGCATGTCCGCGAGAACGTTGGGTTCCACGTTCTGCGCCAGGCTCATGTTCAGTAAAATGGCGGTTTTTCGCGGCTAGACAGCCTCGATTGTGGAGGGTGGCTTCCGTGTTATGTTGTGGGTGACGCTGACGATATTCGGGATTTCGCTTGTTATCCTCCTCGCCAGCTTATCCAAGATCTCGTAGGAGAGTCTTGTTGGTGACGCTATCTTGGCGTCTGTGCTGTCCCAGCATCTTACCTCAATCTGCTCCCCGTATTCTCTTCTCCTCTCTCTCACTCCTGTGGCCTTGTCCTCATGCAAGACCGCAAGGAACTGAAATGCTCCTACGCTGGATAGTTCTTCTTCAACTATCCTCGTTGCGGCCCTCACGGTTTGTACCCGCTCTGGAGTGACTTCTCCTATTATCCTCGCAGCAAGAGCTGGGCCGGGGAACGGTGGCCTTTCATAGATCTCTTCTGGCAGGCCTAACGCTTTCGCAACCTTCCTTATCGCCGTCTTTCGAAGTTGGATTAGTGGTTCTATCACTCTATAGCCGTATCTTTCTTCCGTGTCGATTCCAAGCTGTTCGAGAACGTTGTGCTGTCTCTTGATCCCTGCAACCGTCTCCTCTACGTCCGTGTAGTTTGTTCCCTGCAAGAGATAGCGTATACCGCTCTCCCTCACGATCTTGCCAAAGATGTCTCTGTAGAATGTTCGTGTGATAGCTTCTCTCTTCTCTTCAGGATCGGTCACGCCCTTAAGTACATTGAAGAACTCTGCATCAGCGTGGACCACGCTAACCTTGATTCCGAGACTCTGAAATATTGAAACCACACGCTCCGGCTCCCCCTCCCTCATCAAACCATTATCGATGAAATAGGTCCTCAGCCTGTCATCCAACGCTCTATGGCCAAGCAACGTAACCGTCGACGAATCTACTCCCCCAGATAGAGCGTTGACAGCTACATCATCGCCGACAATGCCTACAATCTCCTTCACCTTGCGATCTATGAACTTGGCAGGGTCAAGATCTTCGACCTTCAACTCTTCGATCTTCATGTTGCAGACCGCCTGAGCGTGAACGTTTCCGTCCATATAATTGGCCACCGGTTGGTTTCTTTGAGGAACAGGTTTGTGGTCCCGTACCTTGTGTTAGTCATCCTTGAATCGGCGGCCTGAAGCAAGCTCAATATCGACATGTACTCCATAACGCGCGACTCGCTATGGATAGGGAAGAGGCATTCGCACTTCCACTCACTGAACTTGGCGGAGTCAAGATCCGTGCTGCCAGGGAAGACGATCTACAGGATATCTTGCATCTGAGGCATGAGTTTGACAGGCAGCATAGGTATCCGGGTCTCTGGCGTCCAGTAGTAAGGAGAGAGAACTTGGCCCGGTATAGACAGATGCTTCACAAACGGGTGGGAAGACTGTTCGTAGCTGAACAATTTGGCCGAACAGTTGGATTCCTGACCGCTAGCATTGAGACAAGAAATTGTGCTGATGGGGACTTTAGGCGGGTCGGAATAATTGGAGATGTATACGTCGAGAAGACTCATAGAAGGCGAGGAATAGGCAGTGCTTTGACGCTAGCGGCCGCGATATTTCTCTCAAGCCGTCACATCAAACATGTTGCCCTTCGCAACGCCATCAGGAATAAGCTGGCGAACCGGTTCTGGGAAGGTCTCACATTCAAGCCTGTACTGTACATGAGAACAACAACAGTCGACGGGTTGACGCGTGCACTTGCAAAGAAGGCCCGCATGAGAATTCCAATCGCGAGAAGAAAAAGAACTATCCGTGACTGTGGGGGAGAGAAGAAGCGGACAAAGACTCGATTGCGGTCTTGATATACAGCTACTTCGATTTGTTTCTCGAGAGCGCCATCCTAGATATGACGAATAACAGTCTCGGTTCAATCTTCAAATCCCGAATGCGCGCTACAATCCGACAGCTCTCGACCAGTTCCGATGCCATGGGGGCTTGGTGCCATCATGAAAATTCTGTACATTTCGGAGATCTATCCGGACGTAAAACACGGGATAGGTGTCTGGGGTGGAGGAGAAAAACAGTTCTACGAGATTTCTAGATGGATGGCCAGAAGGGGCCATGATGTATCGATGCTTACTTGTAGGTTTCCGGGACAAGCCCAGGAAGACTTCCTTGACAGTGTAAGAGTGATTCGAGTCGGTCTGACCAGAGAACCGAAGACTGGGGGCGCACGAAGAGTCATTCTTCCGATCTTCTTGTACGCTCTGAAGACCATGAAGGAGGCCACCAGATCACATCCTGATCTGGTTCATTGCAACACCTACTTTCCTGTATATCCCGGCGAGATGACTCATTGGTCTCAAGGTGTGCCATTGGTGACGACGTTTCATGATGTATATGGTTTGGCTGGGTGGATCGATGCCCAACGCTCCATTGTCTGGGGTCTATTAGGGCATCTTGCCACGGTGGTCGCGGCAAAGCTTCCCCACGACCGAATCATAGCCGTGTCACCTCAGTGCAAGCGGAAGCTGCTTGCGCTCGGAATTCGAGAAGAAACCATCACAGTCATTCCCAATGGAATCGATCTTGAGCTCTTCGACTCAACTCGAGCTGAAAAACTGCCATATCAGATCTTGTACGTAGGCCGTCTAGTTCATTTCAAGCGCGTAGACGTTCTGATCAGGGCTCTTGCGCTGGTTTTGAAGAAGATTCCCGAGGCTAAGTTGAAGATTGTGGGCGGCGGTCCCGAATATTCGAATCTTCGAAAATTGGTCAACGAGTTGTCGTTGGATGCAGCCGTCACATTCACCGGGGTAACGCCAACTTATGAAGCGGCCGCGCGTTACTTCAAAGAATCAACAATCTTCGCTCTCCCCAGCGTCGTGGAGGGCGAATCGATTGCGGCGAAAGAGGCTATGGCAGCAGGACTGCCAGTCATTGCAGTTCGAGTGCAAGGATCAGGGGTAGTGACTTTGATCCGGGACGATGTCAATGGTTTTCTAGTCGAACCTAACCAGCCAATGCCACTTGCTGATAGAATCATTGAACTGCTTCAGGATGACGAGAAGAGAAAGGCCATGGGTCTGGCTGGCAGACATTCGGTTGAAAGCTTCGATTGGAATGTGATAGCTGATAGAACATTGCAGGTCTATCACGAAACAATGCGATGACTGCTTATCTTCGTACGCCGAGATGAGGGTCATATCATGGTGTCCCATGCGCTTGCACGGATTTTGGATCTGATCAGGGACCCGCGTGTGCCACACAACATACTCGAGACATTTCTGAGGACTAGGAAGCTAACTCGCATCATGAAGGCCGGCCCCTCCCGGCGAGAACTATGTGTCGCCCTCACCTTCGACGTGGAACGTGAATACGGAAGTCGCCGCGTGAACGGCAATCCGGTTTCCGTGAGGCAGTTTCTCAGTAAATTGGAGGATTTTTCGTCGAAGACGACGGTCTTCATTGAAGGAAGCCTAGTCGAAGAAAATTCGAAGGTACTTCGCCTTCTTGAGGCTCATGGGACTGAAATCGGCCTGCATGGATACCTTCATGAGCTTTGGGGACCAACCCAATGGTATCTTAGCGACAAACCAATCTCCGCTCAAGAAAAGGCAGCGCTCCTCCAGAAATGTAAGGAGATCTTCGAGCGTTCCGGACTGCAGTTGCCCGTTTCGTTCCGCGCTCCGAACCTAGTGTCCGACGCGCAAACAGTGCAACTGCTAGTTCAATACGGGTTCCGGATCGATTCTTCTTTGCCTTCTCAGTTGGGTGTCCTTCCGGTTCCCCAGCTTTTCGGCGAAGGCGGAGGACTCGTCAGGATTCCTGTGTCTGCAGACCCGCGACCATTGTTGAGTTGGGCATTTCTCATTCCGCATTTCACGTTTCGAGCATGCAATCTCAAGACGCTAACTAACATGACGAATCAGGAATTCGTGGAGTTCGCTTCGTCTATAGCTTCAATTCAGGACGCTCTTGGGTTTCGCCCCCACCTAGTTGTACTATCTCATTCTTGGGAATTTTTCGACCCTCTCGCTAGGGGTGGTCAGTACGGATATTGCTCACCTGGAAACTTTGAGATTTTGCGCAACTTTCTTAATGCTCTCTCCGACAACTTTGATGTGAAGCAGATGTCAATGAACGGTCTCGCAAGAGAAATCACTCATTCATCGGATTATGGATAAGCAGTTGCTTCATGGGATGAAGGATTTCGCATGCTGCTCCAGACGCTGAGAGACTGGCTGGGGCTTGAACGTTGTGAATGGCTGAAGAGGGAGCAGCTCGATCACTTTCCTCGCGATGGCTCAATTCGTCCTCGAA
>CAZRDM010000018.1:0-5318 GCA_964598845.1 uncultured Candidatus Bathyarchaeia archaeon | reverse complement strand
GCCAATTCGAATCTTGTGATTTTGAATCTTCCGAAGGGTCCTTTTCGTTGGGGCCTGAAGTCTCCTATGCCGACATAGTAGCCCGCCTTTTCTAGAACGTTCTTGATGATCTCGGGTGTTAGTCCGTCGCCTACCACGATCGTGAAATCCAATTCCCAGTTTGGTAGGCGGACTCGGCGTCGCAGGATCTTCTTTTTGGGTTTACCTTTAACCGGGCGGCTGTCCACGATCCATGCTTGGTTTTTGTGGATGATTTCTGATGGTTCGATTTGAACTAAGCCGCTTCCGAAGACCTTTGCGTAACTGCGTCGGGGTTTGCCGCCGTCGGGTCGGAAGGTCGATGCGGCGATAGCCATTGCTCGGAGGATGTGTTCGGCTGGTTGGTAGAGCTTACCTTCCTCGGTCTTGTATGCTGTTTCCTCAACTTGGTCTGAGGAGTTTTCGGTGTAACGGTTCATCAGTAGGCCTGGCGAGAGCCCTTCAATGGAAACATCGATCTTCATTTTCCTATCACCTTGCTAGTGGTAGCATTAGGAACCTCAGTTGGGGGGATGATTTTTCTTACGATTTATTGGGGCAAAGCTGTGGAAAAACTGCGGTGCGACCGACTTAGAATGGGCAGTATGACTACAATGTAAGCCCCACGAACTTGCCGACTGCCACCATTTTTCTCAGCGAGGTTCAGAGGCAACTTATATGGTAACTCATCCTAGACAGGTTTGTAGGCAGTTTCGACTGTGAAATCGTCAGCAGTTCCGGTGAAAACTCGTTCACCAATGTCGAAAAACGTTCAGGAGAAATGAGAATTGGTCATGGTGCGGAGGCAGGGTTATGGAGACCCTGCCTTCCGAACCTTTCCCTACCTTGCCGTGCCTTGCGTTACCGAACCGCACCATAATGAAGGAACTCGTTTCGTCTAGTTCCTTAGACCGCTACCAAACCTTTCGGTTCAGTAACGAGATCCACTAACGCGCCCGCAAGACGTTTGTGTATTCTTGTTGTCGTATAGCATTCCAGAGGTTGTTTGACACCACCAGTTATACATGATTGCGCTTACGTATGCTCGAATCACATGCTCTACGCCCGGCGAGAAAAGGTTCTGCTAACCAGCGTTCGGGCTAGCGTGAGATCTTCTTGGTTATAATGGCGAAGAACCAGCCCTGTTCTTGGTATATGGGTAGAGGCCGATTCCCAGGAGTAGGTCGAAAGCGAAGGGCAAGTTGTAGAGGGATAGACCTGTGCCTGAGTAGCAGTGTTACTGAGTCCAATTATCCCCGCTTCTGTGTCCATGAAGTATTCTAGCCATACAAACGAGTCAATAACCTACCTCATATTCGCTCACAGTCATCTCCGCAAAGGCAGTGCTAGCCTTCTCGTGCACTTCGTCAACTCGACTAGTCTTCGTCTACTTGGTGTACGTTTACGCTGGTAGTACAGCTTTCAGTCTCTCTCGATAGCTAGGGATCACGCTGTGTTGGATATTGAATCTCCACGAGAAACAGCCTCCGATGGAACCGCGATTTCTGCGTTGGGCGCTGATGAGCTAGGCGGACTATGTTCGGAAGATGACATATCCATTTTGGTTCAAATCCCATTCGACACGCATCACGCTGAAGTGGAATATGCGTCTTTGGCCTTGAACTAACCGTCTTGTTTTGTGTTCTGCTGATCCACCGTTCTTCAGCCAGTTGTGTGCTCCGATTCTAAAGACTCGTATGGCAATGCCACTTCTCGTCTTCGTAGTCGGCATGGTATTCATAGCACTATTTGTCCAAACGCCATACATCGGTCTCGTACCGGGCGAGGGGGGTCAAACGGGTATAGCAGTTGATTCTTTCTCAGACTCGAAGACAAGACAGGTTAGCGTTTTTTCAATCCCCTTAACGAGCCTGAGCTTGTCGACAACGAATTTGCCGACTGATTCCACGTCTTTCGCCTTCACCTTGATCAGGATGTCCCAATCTCCAGTGATTATGTGGACTTCTTGGACCTCAGTGAACTCTGCGATTTGCCTGGCGACTTCTCTTTGAGAGAGGGCCCTGTCCCCAGCGCCTCTGTAGGCAAATGAAACCAATACGAACGCGGTGGTTGCTGCGTTTAGTTTGGCGGCGTCCAGAAGAGCATGATAGCCCTTGATGATTCCTGCACGTTCCATTCGCTTGATCTTTGCGAACACGGTCGTGATTGGCAAGCCAATCTCGGCTGAGATCTCTCGGGCGGTCAACCGGCAATTCCCTTGAATCTTCCTCAGAATCTCTTTATCCTTCGAATCCAAAGCCGCAGAGGCCATGGTTGTAATTATTGCAAAGCCGAGGTTTAAATGCTGAGTAAAATTGGGAAAATTACAGCCCTAGTTGCAAATAGTTTAACTGCATTTCCAGAGACTCTTCCGGCGTTTGGACGTGATCCATACATGAAAGGCTCCGGTAGTCTTGACCCCTCTGCGTTAATCGAGAGCATGGGGAGCGAAGAGCGAAAAGCAATCTTCGAATTGCAGACTGAGATCCTAAAGGTCATGACGAGGAGACTGGTAGAGAAGGGCTTCGTCTGGATTCTCCCAATAATGCTGGCCAGATCGACCGATCCTCTCTGGCCAGACCCGGGAGCGAGTATAGAGAAAAGAGTTGAGGTAGCAATCTACGGGAAAACGGTCAGGACAATGCAGAGTATGATAATCCACAAGAGAGCCTTGGTTTCTCTCGGGCCCGACAGATTCTTCACATTATCACCCAACATTAGGATTGAAAAAAGAGAACGCGCGAAGACAGGGCGCCATTTGTACGAGTTCACCCAGCTTGAAGTTGAGATAGTTGACGCAACGATAGAGGACATCTTCAAAATCTTTGAGGAACTGATCAAGGCATCCATAATTGCTGTCAAGAAGACGTCGCCGACTAGCCTTGAGATTCTGAAAAGAGACTTATCGGTGCCTGAAACGCCTTTCCCGGTCTGCAGGAGAAGCGATCTGGAAGAGAAATACGGCAAGGGCTGGGAAAACAATATCTCAGAAAAGTCTGTGAGCCCGATTTGGGTGACGGATATACCACGGGAGTTCTACGATTACGAGGACGAGGCGACGGGGGAATGGAGAAACTTCGACCTTTTCTTACCTGAGGGGTATGGAGAAGTCATCTCGGGAGCTGAAAGAGAGTACGAATACGAGCGGATACGGAGGAAGTTAGAAAGGGACGGTTTGAGGAAAGAGGATTATGATATCCTTCTGAGACTTGCGAAGGATGGGAGATTGAGGCCGTCAGCTGGTGCTGGGCTCGGGATCGAGAGGTTCGTTGGCTACGTCTGCGGAGTAGCGCACGTTGCGGAAGTTCAGCCCTTCCCCAGGATTCCTGGACTGATACCCGAACTGTAGCCAGTTTGCTTTACCTGGTTGTCATAGGACTTGATGGAATGCGATGTGAGTTACCGTTAATCTCTGATCAGACGACAGCGTGACAGAACCTTTCAACCGAACGTGTGTTCCAGCTCTGTGAAGGTTAGGATTTCGATGTGCTTGCGCCTCTTCTCCAGCAGTTCCTTGTCCTAGGTTACCAGTACAGTGGACGATTACTGCGAAGGGACATGTAGCATTACTAACGATATACAGGGTCATATTGCCTCAGGGCAGCCAAACAAACCGTCCAAGTGGGAAGTATTCAGCGGTTCTTGGAAGGATAGAATCAGGAAGAATCGTTCACAAATCGTCGAGACCATAACAAAAATCGTCGTCTGCAACATTGCCTAGCGAAAGGGAATTTACCATTAGAAAAGCGCTTGGCGGGTCCGGAGGGAACCGTAACATTTCTGTCGTCAGAACTGGTTCCGCAAACCTGTGGCTTGACATAGATCCTTCCGGAAACGGTAACGGAATCGGCCCATTATTCCATTGGAGCGGAAAGAGCTTCATCGATCTCGGGGGCGACGTCTACGCACTCGGTTCGGGTGCTGCCAACATTGGCGCAGGAGGAGCTAGTTCTCTGAGTGTGGACTCTAGCACACCATTCTTCGTGATAATCGATACCCCTACGCGCAGCCTATCTACTGCGACAATGACACTTGGCGCTATCGAAACAGCTATCGCAACAAACTGCCCGAACACAGTTCACGCTGGCGTTTGGATTGGCCTTGACATTCCAGCAGGTACTACCGGGACCGGTTATATGGTGATACCTCCAGTTTCGTATCCACCAAAACTGCAGATAGTGACTACATAGCGGTCTAGTCGCCCCTTTTTTCTCAAATATCTTCGGGCTAGACCATCGGAGAGTGTACCTACAAGATCCTAGCGCAAGCACCCAAGCTAGCGGCTGCAATCGGTTTTCGATAGTTACATTTTTCGGTGTGTAGCTCTAGTGGCGCGAGCAACAGAATTTGAACCAGTCACTTTGTGTGTAGATCTGATGGTGAGACCGCCGAAATCTGAACAGTGATTTCTGTTGTGGTGAGCGGCTCAGGCGTAGGACTCAAGTTTTCATAATTCAGTCGCAAGCTTGACTGTTTGGGCGCCTGTTGTAGGGTAGCTTCTGATAACCTCGGGCACACGCAATCTAACGTCACTCTCGTAAGTGGAGCACATTTCATCGAAGTGTTTGTTATCGGCCAAGGTCAATTCCGCTACGCGGTCAAGAAGCACCATGTCCTCCTCAACTAGAGCTTGCTCCTCTTTTTCGATCAATCCCCAGCAATCCCAAGGTAGGAGTTCCATCTTGTTGAGGGACGCAAGGTCTCGCAGCAGATTGCCCCTGATGAACCACATGCCATTCATGTCGAATATGCCGAACTTGTCGGGGTCTGCTTGGCCAGCGCGGCATAGTTGCCAAGCCTTTCCGGCAGGCAGAAATTGACCGAATGGAACATCGCACGGGTCAAACTGAATCTGCAAGACTTGGCGCTGAAGTGCGTCGAGTTGCGCGTCTACCATAACCCAACGCTCTTCATCAGATCTCCAATACTCGCACACCCAATGATCTTCAAAGTGATTGGGCGTGAAGTATGTACCGAAGCCGCACCGGGCGCGAGACGGAATACCCTGATAGCGCAAGATAGAGCAGAGAATAATCGAGTAATCGCGGCAATTACCCACGAGACGACTCTCAGGAGCACGCTCCACAGTGATGGGACGATCATCCAATTCGTGAATGCGTGCGAGTTTTCTCGAGACCGAACGAATCTGAACTTCTAGCTTTCGCTCGTCTGAGAGCTTGACGCCTTGTCGTTCAGCCCAGAAGATGTGGATCAGAGTGCCTTGCAGGATTCGGCAGAGTGCAGGAAGCTCGGTGGGCAGGTCATCAAACGAACTGGCCTCTGCTAGCGCGTTGGTCATG